>NZ_CP002701.1:321758-643517 GCF_000521565.1 Buchnera aphidicola str. G002 (Myzus persicae)
CTGTGTCTAGGAAAAGCACTAACGGGTGGAACAATAACTTTAGCTGCAACTTTAACAACACGACATATTGCAAATATTATTAGTATGAGTAAAGTAGGTTGTTTCATGCATGGTCCTACTTATATGGGAAATCCATTAGCATGTGCTGCTGCAAATGCTAATATAAAAATATTAGAAACTAATCAATGGAAAATACAAGTCTCTAATATTGAAAAACAATTATATAAAAATTTAACGCCATTAATTGATCACCCGTACGTAATTGATGTGCGAATATTAGGCGCTATTGGTGTAATTGAATGTTCTCGTCTAGTTAATATGCCTTTAATGCAAAAATTTTTTGTTAACAATGGTGTTTGGATCAGACCCTTTAAAAAATTAATTTACATTGTACCACCTTATATTATTAGTACTAATGAATTAAATAAACTTATTAATGTTATTACGCAAGCTTTAAATGATAGTTCTTTATTTCTATAAATCATTTTATAAAATATATTTTTTTTAATTTAATTGATATGAAAGTACCCATATTGGGTTTGTGCTAGTAGAATATGTATTTATTTTAGTTAATTCTCCATTAATAGTTGAAATATTATATAATATAAACATATTAGATTTTTCACTAGCAACTATTAAACGTGTATTATTAAAATTAATACAAAATGATCGTGGTTGTTCTACTGTTGAATAACTTTTAAAAAAAATAATCTTATAGTTTTTCTGATTAATATGAAATAAAGAAATAATATTTAAAAATCGATCAGCAGCGTATAAAAAACGACCACATTTTGTTATATGAATATCAGAAGACCAATAACGTTCTGGAAATATATTATTAGATATACTGACATTTTGTATGTTCTGAATATTTATTATATTATTTTTTTTATCTATTTTCCATACATCTATAGTTCCATTCAGTTCGTTTATAGTATAAACAATATCTTGATTTGGATGAAAGACAATATGACGAGGTCCTGAATTTTTTTTAAGATTAAGTACTTTTTGTTCAGTGTTTTTTAAAATTCCAAAATTTGTTAAATAATATAAATAAATAGAATCTTCTTTTAAAGACATAACGAATAAAATATTATATTTATAATTTATTTTAGCGGCATGACAACCTTGTATGTTATAAATGATTTGTATTGGATTTTGAGGAATACCATATTGATTTAATGGACTGACACTAATACAATTAGAATGATATGAACTACAAAATAAAAATTCTTTAGTATAATTGAAAGAAATATAATTAGGTTTTCCAGGTATGATGCTCTCGTATTTTTTTTTCAAAAAACCATCATTATTTATGTCATATGTAATAATTTTATTATTTGGACGAACACCAGCATATAATAAATTTTTATTTTTAATAATATTTAAGGGTTGAACTTGACCCTCTATTTCCATAATTTGAATAATATTCATATCTCCTGATTGAGGTAAATTCCACACCTCTATATTTTGACTATTTGAATTCGCAATATATACTACTTCTTTCATATAATTCCTTTAATTCTTCATAAAAAAATTTTTGTGTGATTAAGATTTATCAAATAAAATAATATTAAAATATATTTTATAATAGTACTTTCAATAAAAATATAATATTACTCATTATGATTTATCAAATTTTTTAGTATATTTTTTATCCATTTTAAACGTGAATAATCATCATTTAAATTCCAAATAAATTTTAATTTTGTTGCACTTTCTATTTTCCAAGTATTAGGTTCTTTTTCAAACATTTGTAATATATATTGAGTATTTACTGAATTATTTTTATTAAAATGTATCACTCCTATTTTTTGATTAGCTTGAATACTTTTTATACCTATTTGATCCGCTATTAATCTAATTTTAGCAATTATAATTAAATTTTCAGCAACAAGAGGTAGCGGTCCAAATTGATCGATTAATTCATTTTTTATTTTTTCTATTTTTTTTTCATCTATAGCTTGAGAAATTTTTTTATAAAAAAACAACCTTTTATTAACATCTATAATATAATTGTCAGGTAATAAAGAAGATACGTGTAATTCAATTTCTAATGGTTTTTCTAATAATTGATTAATACTTGTATTCTTTCCATTTTTTAATATATGAATGGCATTTTTTAATAATTTCATGTATAGAGAAAAACCTATATTTTCCATGTGTCCACTTTGTTCTTTACCTAATAGTTTCCCTATTCCTCTGATTTCTAAATCTTGATTAGACAAAGAAAATCCTCCTCCAAAATTATTTACTGACGAAATAGCTTCTAGTCTTTTTTTTGCATCTACTGTAATTGTATTAAAATTATTAACAAGAAATAAAGCATATGCCTGCGAGCTTGATCTACCAATTCTTCCGCGAAGTTGATGAAGTTGAGATAATCCAAAATGATCTGAATTTTCAATTATAATTGTATTCGCTCTTGGTATATCAATACCGCTTTCGATAATTGTAGTACAGATTAAAACATTGAATTTATTATGATAAAATTCATTCATAACTTTTTTTAAATCTATATTACTCATTTGTCCATGACCTATTTTAATATTAGCTTCAGGAATTAATTTTGATAATCTTTCAGCAATATTTAAAATATTTTGAACTTTATTATATATGTAATACACTTGACCACCTCGTGATATTTCACGTAGGATAGTTTTTCTCACTAATAGAGGATTATACTCTTGAATATAAGTTTTTATTGCAAGTCTTTGAGCAGGAGGTTTTGCTATTATTGACACGTCTTTTATGCCAGTCATAGACATATTTAAAGTGCGAGGTATAGGTGTAGCTGTTAAAGTTAATACGTCAACATTAGCATGTTTAGTTTGAATAATTTCTTTATGATTAACACCAAATCTATGTTCTTCATCAATAATTAATAGACCAAGACTATTCCATTCTATTTCTTTTAATAATAATTTATGAGTTCCTATGATAATATGAATATTTCCATTTGCAATATTTTTAAGAAGTAAATTTTGTTTTTTTTTATTTTGAAATCTAGATAATATATCAATATTAAAAGACCAATTAGAAAAACGTTTTTTAAAATTATCATAATGCTGTTGCGCCAATAAAGTTGTCGGTACTAAAACAGCTACTTGTTTTTTATTTGATACAGACAAAAAAGCAGCTCGCATGGCAATTTCTGTTTTTCCAAAACCTACATCACCACAAATTAAACGATCCATTGGAATAGATGTGCACATGTCTTTTAATACAGATTTCATTACTTTATCTTGATCTTTTGTTATTTTAAATAAACAATCTTTACAAAAAATTTGATATATTTCTTCATTTTTTTTAAATAAAAATCCTTTTTGAGAGGCTCTATTCGCATAAATATTTAATAATCGTGCAGCATGATCGTATAAAGTTTTACGGATTTTGCATTTTTCTTTATTCCATTCTTCACCTCCTAATTTATGAAGAGGAGCATCTTTTATTGATGTTTTTGTATAAGGTGCAACCAGATGTAGACATGATACAGGTAAATATAACTTATCACCTTCTGCATATGAAATTATTAAATATTCAGATTTTATGCTTGCAGTTTTTATTGTCGTTAATCCTTTATAACGTCCTATTCCATGTTCGATATGTATAATAGGATCATTTAAAAATAATTCAGACAAATTGCTTTTTTTAAAAGTAGTATCGTTTTTTATCTTTAAAAGAGATTCTTTCTGAAAAATAATCGGTAACAAATCTTTTGTACAAAGGAATAAAAGATTATTTTTTGGGTCTATAAATCCATTTTGTATTGTACCTATCATATAGAAATAATTAAATTTTTTATTGATATCAATTATTTTTTCTATATACTTAGGATAGATTTTATTTTCCATTAAAAATTTTAAAATTTTTTTTAAAGATTCTTTTCGCGTCAAATAAAAAATTATTTTTCCTGAAAATGTTTGAAGAAAAGATAATAATTGATTAATTTTATTTTGATTGTTAATATTTTGAAATAAATTTGGCAATTTTTTTCGATATGTTAAATCTATAATATTTTTTAAAGCTGGATTATTTGTAATTTTCATAGAAGAATCTTTCTTTAAAAAGAAAAAAATAAATCTTTTTAGTCCGTATTTTTTATATAAAAAAAATAATTTTTACTTTAGTAAAAGTAATTTAAAGAAAAAATTGAATATGTTTTTTATTAATAATTAAAAAGTTTAAATATAAAATGTTATTTAAGATAAAACTAATTAACATGTTAAAAAAAAATCTATAAAAAATTATTGTTGACATATGAATAAAAATATAAAACAAAAATGTATAGTAAAAAATTATCAGTTTCTATTTCTATATCAAATATATTATATCTAATGATTTTTAATTCAAAATAACTTTATTTGAAATTTAGAAAAAAAGAAATTTTTATTTCAATAATTTTTAAATTTATAACAGGTATAAAAAAAAATAAGAATATATTCATTTATATAATACTTCTATTTATTGTATAATAAAAAAAATCACAAAATCAACGAAGAATGAGTATGTTCAATATTTAAATATATTAGTTATAATCAATTTATTACATGAGTTTATTACATTAATCTAGATCTCTCTAAAGTTTTCATATAAACTTTTCTAATTTAAGAAAAAATTTATGTATCACCCTATTTTTATTTTTATTGGTTTACGTTATTTATGGAATTCTAATTTAAAAAAATTCAAAAAATTTATTATCTTTCTATCTATAATAACAATTACTATTTCTATATCTTTTTTAATTATTATCACAGCTATTATAAATGGTGTTCAAGAAAACTTTAAAAAAAATATTTTATCTTTTATCCCTCATTTAGTTATTACTAATAAAGATCAATATATTAATAAATTAGAATTTCCTAAAAATATTTTAAAATTAAATAATATTGAAAAAATTTCTCCTTTTATTAAAAAAGATATTTTTATAAAAAGTAAGTATGATATAACTGTAGCTGAAATAGTAGGTGTCAATATTAATAATGATAAAAATATAAAGAATTATAATATAAAAAATATTTCAAAAATCCTACAACCTAAAAAATATAATGCAATTATAGGAAAGGAATTAGCTAAAAAACTACATGTTAATATTGGTGATACAATTCAATTGATTCTTTTGTTTGATACAACTAGCCCTCTAACAAGAAAAAATATTAAAACACATACATTTAAAATTACTAGTATATTTTCTACTAACAATGAAGTTGATTATTATCAAATATTGATTGATCAAAAAGATAGTAAAAATTTTTTAAATTATTCTAAAAATTATGTAACTGGTTGGCGAATATGGTTGAAAAATCCTCTATTTCTAGAAATTAATAAAATCAAAAAATTAATAAATCCTTTGATTTTATTCGATTGGAAATCAAAAAAAGGAGAATTATTTAAGGCAATACAAATCGAAAAATACATAATGTTTTTTTTATTTTTTTTATTTTTATTAGTAGCTTTTTTAAATATTTTTATTACCTTTATTATTTATACAATAGAAAAACAAAATACAATTGCCATTTTAAAATCACAAGGTTTGTTAGATTGGAAAATTATATTAATATTTGTAACACTGGGATTAATTACTACTACTATAGGTAGCATATTAGGTACAGTTATTAGTATTTCATTAATATTAGAAAAAAATTTTTTGAATTTTCTTATTCATTTTTTCTTTAATACTAATAATATTTCTATGATTATTATACCATATCATGTTTTTTTTATTAACATTACTGTTATATTACTTGCAATTTTGTCAACTTTATATCCAGCTTGGTATTCTATAAAATTAAAACCATATAGGATTTTATCTCATGAATAAAATCATTATCAAATGTATTAATTTAACAAAATCTTATAAAAATACAGAGATAATTGTTAATATTTTAGAAAAAATATCATTTGAATTACATAGAGGAGATATAGCTGGTATTATTGGGAAATCAGGTTCAGGAAAAACTACATTATTACATTTATTAGCTGGATTAGACAGTCCTACTTCTGGAAAAATATTATTCAATGGTAAAGAAATAAATCTCTTTTCGTCTAAAGAACTAGCAAGATTTAGAAATGTAAAATTAGGTTTGATTTATCAATTTCATCATTTAATGCTAGATTTTAATGTACTAGAAAACGTTGCAATACCACTTTTAATCAATAATAAAAGTAGAAAAGAATCTCAAGAAATTTCATATACAATGCTAAAAAAAGTAAATTTATTAGATAAAGTAAAAAAATATCCTTCTGAGCTTTCAGGAGGAGAGAGACAACGAGTTGCTATTGCTAGAGCTTTTATTAATAATCCTTCTTTAATAATAGCAGATGAACCTACTGGTAATTTAGACAAACACAATGCTCATATTATTTTTGATTTAATATTACAATTAAATCATGATTTTAAAACCACTTTTTTAATTGTTACACATGATCTTACTTTAATAAAAAAAATACCTATTTTATTCAAAATAAAAAATGGTCGATTGTTCAATTGTCAAAATTAATCAAAAAGAAATATTCAATGAATTTTTTACCTTTCTTCATTGCAAAACGATTATATTTAAATCAAAATAAAAATCATTTAATTTTACTTATTTCTATTTTATCTAAAATAGGAGTATCTGTTACTGTATTTGTATTAATTATCAGTTTCAGCGCCTTAAATGGTTTTGAGATACTATTAAATAAAAAAATTTTATCTACTTTACCTCATGGAATTATTCAACTCACTGATCAATCATTATTTAAAGTACATGATATAATAAAAAAATTAAGTAATTTACCAGGTATTAGTTATTGTGAACCTTATATCACAATGAATGGATTTTTAATAAAAAATAATAATATTAAGTTTCTGGAAATCAAAAGTTTTAGCAAAATTGATTTTTTGAAACATAAACTTTTTTTTAAAAATAGTAATTTCTTAAAAAAAAAATATTTTTATGAAAATGGAATAATTATTTCATCTCATTTAGCACAAGATTTATCAATAAAAAAAAATGATTTTATTCAATTGTTTATTTTAAATAAAAAAAAAAATCTTTTTAATACAAATTTAGAGTTTTTTACTATTAAAATTATAAATATATTTGAATCAAATGGAGTTTTAGATACAAATATAGGATATGTGCCTTATGAATTTTTTAATATTCATAATATACATCATGATTTAAATAAAATTGAATTACATATGTTAGATCCTTTTGAGGCAGACAGAATTATAATCAATGCAGCAAAAAAAATAGATTTACCTCTTTTTATATATACTTGGATTAATGGTTATAAATATATATATAATGATATTAAAATAATGAAAGCAACTTTATATTTAATATTATCATTACTAGTCATTCTTTCATCGTTTAGTATTGCATCTATTTCTATAATGACTATATCTAAAAAAACAAAAGAAATTGCTATTCTACGTAGTATAGGTGCTAATAATTTTCTTATTCAAATAATTTTTTTATATTATGGATTACGTTCTATAATTATTAGTACTTTTTTCGGTTTGTTGCTCGGAATAATAATAGTTTTGAATTTTAAAAGTATAGTATTTTTTTTAGATAAATACTTCAAGGATAATATACTATTAAATAATATTTATTATAATAATTTTTTATTCTTAAAATTAAATATATCAGATGTAATTATTGTATTTATCAGTATTATAATTATAGGAATTCTAGCAAATTGGTATCCAGCATATTATGCTTCACGCATTAATCCTAGTAAAATATTAAAAGAATATTAGTTATTTTCGTACTAATTAACTTTATTATTTTTATAATAAAAAAATTCATCAACATGTAATTTAAAAATATAATGTTTTTAAAGTATTCAAAATAACGTTTAAAAAAATGGAGATACAATGACTATTAAAGTAGGAATTAATGGATTCGGTCGTATTGGACGAGTATTATTTCGATTGGCTCAGAAACGTTCAGATATTAATATTATAGCTATTAATGACTTATTGAGTCCTGAATATATAGCTTATATGTTAAAATATGACTCGACTCATGGGATTTTCAAAAAAAACATTGAAGTACATAAAGAACATATTACAGTAAATGGTAAAAAAATCAGAATTACTTCCATAAAAGATCCAGAAAAATTAATGTGGAATGATTTATCAATTGATGTAGTAATTGAATCTACTGGACTTTTTTTAACAAAAGAAACCGCTTACAAACATATTTTAGCGGGAGCAAAGAAAGTAGTTATCACTGGTCCTTCAAAAGATGATATTCCAATGTTTGTTAAAGGTGCTAATTTTGATCAATATAAAGGTGAAAATATTGTTTCAAATGCATCATGTACAACTAATTGTTTAGCGCCTTTATCTAAAGTAATAGATAACGAATTAGGCATCATAGAAGGTTTAATGACAACTGTACACGCTAGCACAGCAACTCAAAAAATTGTTGATGGAGCTTCTCATAAAGATTGGAGAGGTGGTAGGGGAGCATTACAAAATATTATTCCTTCTTCTACCGGAGCAGCAATTGCTGTAGGAAAAGTTTTACCTAAATTAAATGGAAAATTAACTGGTATAGCATTTCGAGTACCTGTATCAAATGTATCTGTCATAGATTTGACTGTACGCTATGAAAAATCTGCTACATACAATGAAATATGTCAAATCATTAAACAATATTCTGAAAAAGAAATGAAAGGCATTATAGGATATACCGAAGATGAAGTAGTATCTACAGATTTTAATGGTCAAGAACTCACTTCTATATTTGACTCTAAAGCTGGTTTATCTTTAAATAAAAATTTTGTTAAATTAGTCTCTTGGTATGATAATGAAACAGGTTATTCGAGCAAAGTTCTTGATTTAGTTGCTTTAGTATCAGAAAAAAGATATAAAATAGAACAATAACTTTAAAAAATAATAATTTTTAAACTTATATTATATAATTAGAAACGTGATTTATTTTTTATCTAAAATATATAGCAGTATTAAGATTTAACTTAATACTGCTAACGATATTTTAATATTTTTCTTTTATTCCATATGATTAACAATTGAAAAAATTATTGTCTAGCCATTCGAATTAGACAAGGCGAATATACAGCATTACTACGCCATGGATTAATATCAATACCACCTCTACGTGTATATCTTGCATACACACTGAGTTTTTCGGGTTTACAAACAGTTTCAAGATCATTAAAAATTCTTTCAATACATTCTTCATGAAATTCATTACAATTACGAAAAGAAATTAAATAAGATAAAAGTGCATTATGATTAATGGCTTGACCTGTATATATAATCTGTATTGATGCCCAGTCAGGTTGATGAGTAATCGGACAATTAGATTTAAATAAATTACTATATATAGATTCTTGGACAATTTCTTTTTTAGAAGAATTAACTAAAAGTAATCGATTGTATTCATAATGCTTAATTTTAATATTTTGATTATCTATACAATAACCAGAAAAATTTGATATTTTTTGATTTTGGATCTCATCTAAATTAAATAATTTTATAGATACTTCTCCACCAGCGCACTTTGTCAGATCTGCCTGCAAAATTTTAATAAAATTTATATAGTTGTCAAACTTAACTTGATTAAAACTATTTATATAAATTTTAAAACTTTTAGATTCAATAATATTTACACTAGTTGCATTAATTTCTATTTTAGCAACAGAAACTTGTGGTAATCCATTTTTATTTAACCAAGATAATTCATATAACGTCCAAATGTCTTGTCCAATAAAGGGAAGATGTACTAAATTTAATTCAATAACTTTACGATGTTTTTTACGAGGTATACTTTTTAATAAACTAAAATGATTTATTTTAAAACTCATATTATTTCTTTTTTTAATATATGGATGTAATAGTAAAAACCTATAGTTATTGACTATAATCAAAACAACAATGTCTGTTTAAAATTGTATAATTATTTTATATTATTTTTAAGTGAAATAAGGTAATATTTGCTTAATCCAGTTTGAAATTCTTGCTTGAGTTTTATCCGGCTGTCTATCTTCGTCTAAAATCAATCCAATAAAATAATCCTTATTTAATAAAGCTTTTGAATTTTCAAAAAAATACTCTTTTGTAGGCCATTTCCCAACTATTTTTCCATTATTTTTTTTTATAATATTATATATTACTTTCATTGCATCACAAAAATATTCACCATAATCTTCTTGATCACCACATCCAAACAATGCTATAGTTTTATTTGAAAAATCAATTTTTTTTAAAGTCGGCAAAAAATCATCCCAATCACATTGCACTTCACCATAGTACCAAGTAGGTACACCTAATATTAAAAAATCAAAATTTTCAATATCTTTTTTATCAGCATTACTAATATCATGTAATATAGAGACATTATTAACTATAGATTTTTGAATTAATCTTGCTATTTTCTCTGTATTTCCAGTATCACTTCCAAAGAAAATACCTATTTTTTTCATTTTAATCACCTAATAATAGAATATACTATGAAGAATAAATAATATGTTAATGGATTAATATCTATCATTATAAATATATAAATAAAAAAATATCTATTCAATCTAAAATCTATAATAGATAATAAGAATTATTTTTTATCTGGATATAATTTTATTAAGATAAAAAAATATTTCTGAATACAATTAATAAATTATTGATTAATAAGAAAACAATTAATAGAAAAAATATAAATATTATGAAAAAAAATTTAATTTGGTTTCGTAACGATCTTCGTTTATATGATCATACAGCTTTACATGAAGCATGTAAATCTGATACAGATAAAGTTATAGCTTTATTTATTGCTACTCCAGAGGAATGGAAGAAACATTATATATCTGAGAAAAAAATATCTTTTATGTATTATAATTTAATATCTTTAGAAAAAGATTTGTTAAAATTAAACATTATTTTACATTATCATGAATCCACTAATTTTTTAAAATCGATTCAATATTTAATGTATTTTTGTTTTAAACATAAAATAAATAACTTATTTTATCATTATCAATACGAATTCGATGAACGTAATCGAGATTTTTTAGTAAAAAAAAAATTATCTCAACAAGGTGTTTTTGTACAAGGTTTTCATGATAATCTTTTAGTTTCACATGAATTAATAAAAAATAAAAACAATAAAGCATATAAAGTTTTTTCTTTTTTTAAAAAAAAAATCACACAATATTTATATAAAAACAAAATACCTGAATGTTTTTCTATTCCTTTGAAGAGAAAACCTGATGAAAATTATTGTTTTTTTAATTCTGTTTCTTCTGAAAAACTAGATTTTAAATTTGATAAAAAAATTTTTCCTGTTGGAGAAATTGAGGCTTTTAATCGATTAAAAAATTTTTGTATATATAAAGTAAATGATTATTCACTTGAAAGAAATTTTCCTTTTTTAAATAGTACTAGTATGTTATCTCCATATTTATCTATAGGGATAATATCATCTAGACATTGTCTTTCGATGTTTTTAAAAACAAAAATCAACATTTCATTAAATAATTTTTTTAATTCTTCTTGGATAAACCAAATATTATGGCGTGAATTTTATTATCATTTATTAATTTCCTTTCCAAAATTAAGTAAAAATCAAGCACTAGTTGAATGGGAAAATAGAATTGATTGGAATAATAATATAAAACATTTTAATGCTTGGAAGGAAGGTAATACTGGATTTCCTATCGTAGATGCTGGAATGAGACAACTGAACGAATTAGGTTGGATGCATAATAGAGTAAGAATGATTACATCTAATTTTTTAGTTAAAAATCTTTTTATTGACTGGAGAATGGGTGAGAAATATTTTATGTCTCATTTAATTGACGGAGATTTGGCATTAAACAATGGAGGATGGCAATGGTCAGCATCTATTGGTACTGATTCTGTACCTTATATAAGAATATTAAATCCATTAAATCAATCTAAAAAATTTGATATTTCAGGTGTATTTATAAAAAAATTCATTCCAGAATTAAGAAATGTACCTAATGAGTATATTCATCAACCGCATGAATGGTCTAAGAAAATGAAATGTAAAATAGACTATCCTGATCCAATCATAAATTACGACGATAGTAGAAAAAGAACTCTCTTAATATTTAAGAGAGTACGTTCATATTTTAAAAAAGGATTAAATACTCATGAATAATTTTTTTTTAGAAAATATCATTAATGAAAAGTTATTATCTAATAAATATGACGATATAGTTCCTAATGGTTTACAAATTGAAGGTGCAAAGATAGTAAAAAAAATTATTACCGGAGTAACTGCTTGTCAAAAATTAATAGATAAAGCATTGTTCTATCATGCAAATGCTATAATAGTACATCATGGTTATTTTTGGAAAGATGAATCTCAATATATACATAATATGAAAAAAAATAGATTAAAAAGTATACTTTCTAATGAAATTAATTTATATAGTTGGCATTTACCATTAGATGTTCATTGTCAATTGGGTAATAATGCACAAATAGCTAAAAAATTAAATATTAGTATTAAGGGTCATATTTTACCCTATGTATTCTGGGGTACTATAAAAAATAAAATAACTGGTATTGATTTTGCAAAAAAAATAGCAGAAAAATATCAAAAACAACCTATACACTTATATGATAATGCTCCTCTTTATATTAAACGTATTGCTTGGTGCAGTGGTAGAGGACAAAGATTTATTAAAGAAGCATATATATTCGGAGTAGATGCTTTTTTAACAGGCGAAATTTCAGAAGAAACTATTCATATCGCTTCAGAACTAGGTATCCATTTTTTTTCTTTAGGACATCATGAGACAGAGAAAGATGGTGTTAAATCTTTAGGAGAATGGTTGTCTAGTAAATATAATATAGATGTTACTTTTATTGATATTTATAATCCAGCATAATGATTGAAAATAATGTTTTAACATAAATGTATAAAAATTTATAACATTTAAGGTCGTAATTTTAAAAAAATAAAAAATATGAACAAAAATAAAATAAAATATTGGTTAAATACTTCTTGGTTATCTGGAAATAATCAAAATTACATCGAAGAAATATATAAAAATTTCCTTAATAATCCTAATTCTGTTGATATTATTTGGCGTGATGTATTTTTAGATATTTGTAAATATGAAAAAAAAATAGATGATATTGATTATATAAAAAAAGATAGATTTTTATTAATGAATAAGATTAACACGATTATTAATACATTTCGTACAAAAGGTTATAAACAATCTTTGATTGATCCTTTAAAATTATTAAAAATAAAAAAAAATCAAGATTTAGAACTTGATTCTTATAATTTTACTCAAGAACAAATAAAGAAAAATATACATATCAAATTTAAAAATTCTTCTAATTTTGAAACGAATATTACTGATTTATATAAAATATTATCTAAAAAATACTGTGGCCCTATTGGTTTTGAATATATGTATATAGATAATTTATCAGAACAACAATTCATTACAGATTATATAGAATCTTTTTTTCAAGAAGATTTATTAAAAATTGAAGAAAAAATAAATTTTTTAAAAGAAATAACTTATGCTGAAACATTAGAAAAATATTTAGGAAAAAGATTTCCTGGTGTTAAACGTTTTTCTTTAGAAGGTGCAGAAACATTAATTCCTATGTTGCATGAAATAATAAGATACTCAAAAAAACAGAATATATCTGAAATAATATTAGGAATGGCACATAGAGGTAGATTGAATGTACTTGTTAACGTCTTAAATAAAAGTCCAAAAATTTTATTTCAAGAATTTTCAGGTGTGAATATATTACAAGAAATTAGTGGTGATGTTAAATATCACATGGGTGGTATTGCAAAAATAAAAAACGGAAAAGAAATAATACTAAATATGGCATGTAATCCTTCTCATTTAGAAATCGTCAATCCAGTAGTTGCAGGAATGGCTAGATCTTCTATTGATCAATTAGGAAAATCTAATAGTGAAATTTTACCTATTAGTATTCATGGAGACGCTTCTATTATTGGTCAAGGTGTGATTCAAGAAACATTGAACATGTCTCAAACAGAAGGATATAAAATCGGCGGGACAATTCATATAGTAATTAACAATCAAATCGGATTTACTTCTTCTGATCCTAAAAGTCTTCGTTCTACTGAATATTGCACAGATATTGCCAAAATGATTCAATCACCTATATTTCATGTTAATGCAGACGACGTAGAAGCATGTATTTTTTCTATTCAATTAGCTCTTAATTTTAGAAAAAAATTTAAGAAAGATGTTTTTATAGATTTAGTCTGTTATAGACGTCATGGACATAATGAAGTAGATGAACCATCTGTAACACAACCGATTATGTATAAAAATATAAAAAATCATCCTACTGTACGAAAAATATACTCTAATTTATTGATTTTAAAAAAATTAATTACGCAAGAACAAACTGAAGAAATTATAAAAAAATATTATACTATATTAAAAAATAACAAACATGTTTTTTCTAGACATAAGGAAATAGATTTTCAATATGAAAAAATTTCAATATCTTTAAAAAATAAAATTGTTCAAAATCTAAATCCATCTAATCTTAAAAGTTTATCTTTGTTAATTAATACTATTCCTGATTCAATTCAAATGCACCGTCGAGTCAAAAAAATTTATGAAGAAAGATTAGAAATGTCTAAAGAGTTAAAATTATTTGATTGGGGTGCAGCTGAAACATTAGCTTATGCAAAAATTATAAATGAAGGAATTTCTTGTAGATTTTCTGGAGAAGATGTAAGTAGAGGCACTTTTTTTCACCGTCATGCATTTATTCATGATCAAGTTAATGGTTCTATTTATGTACCATTAAATAACATTAGAAAAAAACAAGGTAAATTTCAAATTTGGGATTCTGTGTTATCAGAAGAAGCAGTATTAGCTTTTGAATACGGATATTCTTTATTTCCATCTAAATGTTTAACTATTTGGGAAGCACAATTTGGAGATTTTGCAAACGGTGCACAAGTAGTGATTGATCAATTTATTAGTTCTGGAGAACAAAAATGGAATAAAAAATCTAATCTAGTTATTTTTTTACCACATGGTTATGAAGGACAAGGTCCCGAACATTCATCATCTAGAATTGAAAGGTTTTTACAACTTTGTGCTGAAGAGAATATGCAAATATGTATACCAACCACATCATCACAAATCTTTCATATTTTACAGCGACAAATATTTAATAAAATTTATAAGCCACTGATTGTTTTTACTCCTAAATCTCTTTTAAGAAACCCTATGGCAAGTTCTTCTTTAGATTCTCTTATTAATGGAAATTTCCAAAGAATTATAGATGAAATAGACAATATTAATAAAAAAGCAATCCGTCTTATTTTTTGTTCTGGTAAAATTTATTATGATTTGTTACAAAAACGTCGTATTAATAATATTAATAACGTTATTTTAGTTCGTATTGAAGAACTATATCCCTTTCCTAAAAATGAAATATTAAAAATAATCAAAAAGTATTTTTATATAAAAGATTTTATCTGGTGTCAAGAAGAACCTCTTAATCAAGGTGCATGGTTTTACATTCAACAAAATATGAATCATATTCTTCCATTAAAAATTTCATTAAAATATATTGGTCGTTTATCTTCTGCTTCACCTGCAGTAGGTTATATCTCTAAACATAAAAAACAACAAGAAAAAATAATTTGTGAGGCTTTAAATACGAATTAAAAAAGGATTAAGAATGAATAAAATAAACATTATTGTTCCAGATTTACCAGAATCTATTAATGATGCAACAGTTGTAAAATGGCATAAAAAAATAGGAGATATAGTTCATTCTGATGATAATATAGTTGATATCGAAACGGATAAAGTAACATTAGAAATTGTATCTCCATGCGATGGAAAATTAAAAGAAATTTTAGAAGCAGTAGGGCAAATAGTTAAATCTCAGCAAATTATTGGTTATATCAGTCAGATTGATCATGTTCAAAATAACATTTTGAATGAAAATATTATAGAAAAAAAAGAAAAAATATTAAATGAAACAAAAACAAATCAACATTTTACGCCATCTATAAGAAGATCAATGAAAATAGATCAAACTAAAAACGATTTACAAGATATAAAAGTAGGAATAGAGACAAAAAAAATAAATAAAAACATTTTAGATAAAGAAAAAAATAATACTTCTGAACATAGAGTAAAAATGAGTCGATTACGACAAACAATTGCAGAAAGATTATTATATAGTAAAAAAACTACAGCTATGTTAACTACTTTTAATGAAGTTAATATGAAACCTATAATACTCTTACGTAAAAAATATGGTGAAGATTTTGAAAAAGAACATGAAATTCGTCTTGGATTTATGTCTTTTTTTGTAAAAGCAGTTGTTCAATCTTTAAAAAAATTCCCAGAAATAAATGCTTCTATAGATAAAACAGATATCATTTACTATAAAAATTTTGATATTAGTATAGCTATTTCAACTCCTAAAGGATTAATCACACCAGTATTAAGAAATGCTGAAAATATGTCTATGTCTGAAATAGAAAAAAAAATAAAAGAATTTTCTATTAAAGGATTTCAAAATAAAATTAGCATAACAGAATTAATAGGAGGTAATTTTACTATTACAAATGGTGGCATTTTTGGATCGTTGATCTCTACACCTATTATCAACCCTCCTCAAACCGCTATATTAGGCATGCATACTATTCAAGATCGACCAATGGTTGTTAATGGAAAAATTACTATTCTTCCCATGATGTATTTAGCTTTATCCTATGATCATCGTTTAATAGATGGTAAAGAGTCAGTCGGTTTTTTAGTATCAATAAAAAATATATTAGAAGATTTTACTCGTATTTTGATTGATATTTAAAACTTTTTTTAAAAAATAGAATCCTAAAATTTAATATAAACTATATTTTTATTATTCATAAATCAAATTTTAAATATTAATTCTGAAGTATTACTAATTTTATACGAATAGCATGAGAATAAAATGATTATTAAAAAACTAGTTTTAATTAGACATGGTCAAAGTAAATGGAATGAATTAAATAAATTTACTGGTTGGCATGATGTAGAATTAACAAAAAATGGAAAAAATGAAGCTAAATCAGCAGCTTTATTATTAAAAAAAGAGAAATTTTTTTTTGATTATTCTTATACATCTGTATTAAAAAGAGCTATACATACTTTACAGTACATTTTAGATGAACTAGATCAATCTTGGCTAACAGTTGAAAAAAATTGGCGCTTAAATGAAAGACATTATGGTGCATTAGAAGGATTGAATAAAAATGAAGTTATTGAAAAATATGGAGAGAAAAAAGTTTTATTATGGAGACGAAGCTTCAATATTACTCCTCCAAAAATTAACGTTCACGACAAACGTTTTCCTGGATTTGATAGACGTTATTCTCATTTAAATATTAATGAAATTCCTTTAGGAGAAAGTTTAGAAATTACTGCAAAAAGGGTTATTCCTTATTGGGAAAAAAATATTTATCCTAAACTTAAAAAAAATAAAAAAATACTAATTGTTGCTCATGGTAATTCTTTACGTGCTTTAATTCAGTATCTTAATAAAATAAATAATCAGGAAATTTTAGAAATTAATATACCAACTGCAACACCAATTATTGTAGATTTTAATGAAAATTTTATTCCCATAAAATGGTATTATTTAAAATAACTTTATTAAAAAAATATTTTTGTTTTTTATAAAAATAAATTTATATAAATGTATTTAGAATACAATACATATATATCAAATATAATTATTTTTGATAGTTTTTAAATAAATTATTATTAATTATTTATCATAATTAAACTAAAGAATTTTTGAGACCAGTTCAAATAGAGGATTCAATGGTTAAAAAAATTGGAGTCTTAACCAGTGGTGGAGATGCTCCAGGTATGAATGCCGCCATTCGAGGAGTGGTAAGAACAGCACTGAGTGAAAAACTAGAAGTTTTTGGAATTTATGATGGATATTTAGGTCTATATCAAAATCGTATGACAAGTCTTGATAGATATAGCGTATCTGATATGATCAATAGAGGTGGAACATTTTTGGGATCAGCTAGATTTTCTAATTTTTATAAACATGAAATACGTTTAATTGCCGCTGAAAATTTAAAAAAAAGAAAAATAGATGGTCTTGTTGTTATTGGAGGAGATGGATCTTATTTAGGAGCTCAGAAATTAACAGAAATAGGCGTGCCATGTATTAGCATTCCAGGTACTATAGATAATGATGTTGCAGGAACTGACTATACAATAGGATATTTTACAGCTTTACAAACAGTTGTTGAAGCTATTGATCGATTACGCGATACTTCTTCTTCTCATCAACGTATTTCTATTGTAGAAGTTATGGGAAGATACTGTGGAGATTTAACATTAGCTGCAGCAATTGCTGGAGGGTGTGAATTTATTGTTTTACCAGAAATTCATTATGCGAAAGAAGAATTAGTTATCGAAATAGAAGCAGGTATAGCTAAAGGGAAAAAACATGCCATTGTAGCAATAACAGAATATATTTGTGATGTAGAAAAATTAGCACAATATATTGAAAAAAAAACAAATCGAGAAACCAGAGCAACTATTCTTGGACACATTCAAAGAGGCGGTGCACCTGTTGTATATGATCGTATACTAGCTTCAAGAATGGGAGCATATGCAGTAGAATTGTTAATAAAAGGTCACAAAGGAAAATGTGTGGGAGTACAAAATGAAAAAATGGTCTTTAATGATATAACAGATGCACTAAAAAACATGAAACGTAGTTTTAAAAAAGATTGGTTAATTACTGCTAAAAAGTTATACTAATCTGATTAGTGCCGGTTTTTTCCGGCGCTCTATTTAGTTTGAATATTATTTGTTTCAAGATAAGATTATATGGGTTTTTTAAAAATGAATTTTTATAGAAAGAAAAACATCATAAAACAATGTTTTGTTGAATTTTTTGGTACAGGATTAATAATATTTTTTGGTACAGGTTGTGTAGCAGCAACAAAATTAACAGATGTTCATTTTAATCAATTTGAAATAAGCTGTATTTGGGGTTTAGGAGTCTCTATATCAATTTATTTCAGTTCATCGATATCAGGAGCTCATTTAAATCCTGCAATTACTATTTTTTTATGGTTATCTTCTGAATTTCATAAAAGAAAAGTACTACCATATATTATATCTCAAATTTTTGGTTCTTTTATTTTCACAATGCTGATATATTCTCTTTACTATAATTCATTGATTTCATTTGAGAATCAAAATAATATTACAATAGGAACAAAAGACAGTCTTAACTTAGCTTCTATTTTTTGTGTGTATCCTAACTGTAATAATAGTTTTATTCGTAATTCTATAATAGAAATATTTACAGCTGCTCTTTTTATGATAATACTTTCACAGTTTAACAATAAAAAAAATAGTAAATTTTTATATCCCACTTTTATAGCACCTATATTAATAGGAATATTAGTTTTTATGATTAATTTATTAATAAGTCCTTTGAATAATATTAGTCTAAATCCAGCTCGAGATTTAGGTCCTAAAATATTTTTAAGTCTAACTGGATGGGGTATGTTTTCTTTTACTGGAGGAAATAATAATTTTTTATATCTTTTAATTCCTATAATAGGACCTATTTTAGGTGTTAATTTAGGTGGTTGGATGCATAAAATTATAATAAAAAATGATTTTTTGAAAAATTAATATAATTTATGATTTAATCGTATCATTTAGATAGTTCTATAATTTTTAAAAATTCTTGATAATCTAAAGAAGCGCTTCCAATTAACAAACCATTAATATCTGGCTGTTTGATAAATTCTTCTGCATTTACAGAATTAATAGATCCTCCATATTGAATGAATATATTTTTTGCACTAATAGGATCATATTTTTCAATATAATTCCTAATAAATTTATGTATACATTGTACATATTTAGGATCAGCTGATAATCCTGTTCCAATGGCCCAAACTGGTTCATAAGCAATAACGGTATTTCTAAATGCTGATGTACCTAAGGCTGTTAAAACACAATTTAATTGTTCTTCAATAACTATTTTAGTTTGACCATGTTTTTTTTCTTTTTCTGTTTCACCGACACATAAAATAGGTATTAGATTTAAACTTTTAATTAAATCAAACTTTTTTATGATTAAATCATTATTTTCATTATGAAGTAAACGTCTTTCGGAATGTCCAACAATAACATACTTTACACCTATATCTTTTAACATTAAAATAGAAGTTTCTCCTGTAAATGCACCTGTCAAGTTCTTATCTACATTTTGTGCACCAAGAAAAATATTCATACTATGTATATTTTTATATACTTCATTTAAATATATAGCAGGAGGGGCAATCACAATAATATTTTTTTCTAAACCAATTTCTGAAGATGTGTTAAAAAATTTGAAATAATTAGAAATGAATTCTATACTTCCATTTAATTTCCAATTTGCTACAAATAAATATTTTTTCATTTTTTTGTCTCTATAAAAAATTTTTTATTTTTCAGTTGTAGAAACTAAGTTGTTTTTATAAAAAAATTATATAGACTTAGTTTCTATTTTAGAATTTTAAAGTATACTATTTATATATATTAGTTCGATTACGTAATTGTTTGCCTGGTTTAAAATAAGGTACGTATTTTTCATTTAATCGTACGATTTCTCCAGTTTTAGGATTTCTACCAATACGAGAGGGACGATAATGCAAAGAAAAACTTCCAAACCCTCGAATTTCAATTCTTTGACCTTTTTCTAATGACATCGTCATGTGTTCTAACATTTCTTTTATAGCACATTTTATTATCTTATTTGAAATATGAATTTTTTTTTTAGAAATTTTTTCAAATAATTCTGACTTAGTCATAAAACCTCTATATTTATATACTTTTTAAAATTTATTCTATCATTATGGAATATATTTTTTTAATAAAATAATTATTCAGTATTTTTAGCTGCTTTAAATGCTTCTATCATAACATTAGAAAAAGCATTATCATTATTTTTTTTATTAGATGTTACTGTTAAATCTTTTTTTTCATTTTCATCTAAAATATGGATCATGAGATATACTATTCTATTTTTACGATCAAAACTAGACAATTTAACTGAAATTTCATCATCAATTTTGAATTTATTTATGAATTCATCATAAATTATACCAGCAATATCTGTAAATTTTAAAATACCTTCTATTCCTTCTGATAATTGAATTGTTGCACTTTTTTTATCAAAAGATTTAATATGTCCAGTAACTACAGAGCCTTTTTTATATGTTGCAACATATGCGTTAAAAGGATCTTCTTCTAATTGTTTAATTCCTAAAGAGATACGCTCTCTTTCTGCGTCTACTTGTAGAACTACTGCAGAAATTTCATCACCTTTTTTATATTTTTTAACTGCTTCTTCACCAGATATTTTCCAAGAAATATCAGATAAATGGACTAATCCATCAATACCACCATTTAAACCAATGAAAATACCAAAATCCGTAATAGATTTTATTTTACCAGCAACATGAATGCCTTTTTTATGAGTTTCAGAAAATTGTTTCCATGGATTCATTTTACATTGTTTTAAACCAAGAGAAATACGACGACGTTCTTCATCAATGTCTAAAACCATTACTTCAACTATATCATTAACACTAACAACTTTTGATGGATGAATATTTTTATTAGTCCAGTCCATTTCAGACACATGAACAAGGCCTTCTACTCCTTCTTCAATCTCCACAAAACAACCATAATCTGTTAAATTAGTTACACGTCCACTCAATTTAGTGCTTTCTGGATAACGTTTAGAAATTGCGATCCATGGATCTTCACCTAATTGTTTTAACCCTAATGATACACGTGTTCTTTCTCTATCAAATTTTAAAATTTTAACACTAATTTCATCACCAACATTTACTATTTCACTAGGATGTTTGACTCTTTTCCATGCCATATCAGTAATATGCAAAAGACCATCTACTCCTCCTAGATCGACAAAAGCTCCGTAATCAGTTAAATTTTTTACTATTCCTTTAACATGCATGCCTTCTTGTAAACTTTCTAATAACTGATCTCTTTCAGCACTATTTTCTGATTCAATTACAGCACGACGTGAAACAACAACATTATTACGTTTTTGATCTAATTTGATTACTTTGAATTCTAATTCTTTTCCTTCAAGATGAATGGTTTCTCGAACTGGACGAATATCTACTAGAGAACCTGGTAAAAATGCACGTATATCATTTAATTCAACAGTAAAACCCCCTTTAACTTTTCCGTTAATAATACCTGTAACTGTTTCAGATTGTTCGTGAGCTTTTTCTAAAGTTAACCATGCTTCATGACGTTTTGCTTTTTCACGGGATAACAATGTTTCACCAAAACCATCTTCGATAGCATCTAAAGCTACGTCGATCTGATCACCTACTTTAATATCTAATACACCTTGAGCATTTTTAAATTGTTCAGTAGGAATTCCAGATTCAGATTTAAGACCAGCATCTACTAAAACTATATCCTTTTCTATAGAAATAATAGTACCGCGAATAATTGAACCTGGACGAGTTTTAATTTCTTTTAGTGATTCTTCAAATAATTGAGCAAAAGATTCATTCATATTAATAATATTTAGAAATTTTTATTTTATGTTCATTTTTACTTCATGTGAAAATGAGCTTGTTTTATATATCTTATAATAATCCTTATTAAAGAGTTTTATATTAAAAAAATAAATTGTTTTTTTATTGTATTTTTATTTTAGGAATAATACTTTTCATAAAAGCTGTAACTACCTCTGATAAATTCATGTAAGTAGAATCTAATATTATAGCATTTTTTGGAACGGATAAAGGAGAAATTAATCGATTTTCATCTTGTATATCACGATTTCTCATTTCTATAAATAACTCTTGAAAACTAATAAAAAAACCATTTTTCTTTAATTCTGACATTCTTCTTTTTACACGTATTTCTAAATGAGCATTTAAAAAAAATTTTACAATAGCATCTGGGAATACTACTGTACCCATATCACGTCCCTCTGCTATTAAACCAGGTAAACATCTCAGTAATTTTTGCTTTTTTAGCAAAATTCTTCTAACATTAGGATAAGTTGCTAACTTAGAAGATATTTCACTGACTTTATTAAAGTTAATTAATTCTGAATGAAATTTTATATTTTTTTTTTCATAAATAACAAATCTATATTTTTAGCAAGAGGAATGATATTTTTTTCAATTATAGTAATATTCTTAGTCAAAGCTAAAAAAGCAAGAAAACGATATATTTTACCAGATTCTAATACAGACCAATTTAATTGATCTGCTATAATTTTAGATATAGTGCTTTTTCCAACACCGCTAGGACCATCAATAGTAATAACAGGAATTTTGTTTTTCATTTTCTATATTTAATTTATTGAAAAAAATTATCAAAGACATTTAGTTAATTATAAAAAAATCAATCTGATTGACTTATAGATAAAAAATATTTGAAATAAGATGGAAAAGTTTTTGCAGTACAACCAGGATTTAATATATTAACACCAACTTTAGATAGAGCGATTAATGAAAAACACATAGCTATACGATGATCATTATATGTATTAATATTACAATATTTAAAAGAAATTGGAGGCGTAATAGACAAAAAATCTTTTCCTTCTTCAACTATGGCACCAATTTTTTTTAATTCTATAGCCATTGCAGACAAACGATCAGTTTCTTTTACTCTCCAATTATATATATTCCTTATAATAGTAGTACCTTTAGCAAATAAAGCTACTATTGCAATAGTCATAGCCGCATCAGGAATATGATTCATATCTAAATCTATTGCTTGTAATTTATTTCGTACACAAGTAATAGAATTATCTTCCCAATAAATAATTGCACCCATCTTTTCAAGAACATTTGCAAAATTTATATCACCTTGTACACTTTTTTTACCAATACCAACTACTTTAACTAATCCACCTTTGATAGCTGCAGCTGCTAAAAAATATGATGCTGAAGAAGCATCTCCTTCAACTATAAATTTTCCTGGTGTTTTATACTGTTGTTGACCTGTGATATAAAAAACACGATAAGAATCATGTTGAATATTAACAGAAAAAGATTTAATTAAATTAAGTGTGATATCAATGTAAGGTTTAGAAACTAAATCTCCTGTTATAAAAATAGTAGTATTTTGTGAAGCAAGTGGTGCAGCTATTAATAATGATGTTAAAAATTGACTAGAAATATTACCATTTAAAAGAATAGATCCTCCAATAAATCCACCTTTTGTACGGATAGGAGGATATCCTTTATTTTTTTCATATTCTATAATAGCACCTCCTTGTCTTAAAGCATCTACTAGGTCCTTAATAGGTCTTTCATGCATTCTATCATCACCACTTAATATAACATCATTATTTAAATTTAAAGATAATGCAGATAGAAGTGGACGTATAGCAGTACCTGCATTTCCTAAAAACAATGAAATAGGTTTAGATAATTGAAAAGCATGCCCAATACCTTCAATATGACATTCTTTTTTATTATCAGATAAATGATAATGAATACCTATTTTTTTTAAAGCTTGTAACATGTGTTTAACATCATCACTATTTAATAAATTATTTAAATATGTTGTACCTTTAGCTAGAGAAGCAAGTAATAACACTCTATTTGAAATACTTTTAGAACCAGGTAAATAAATAGTTCCATTGACAGAAGAGATTGGTTTTAAATTAAAAGAATCTTGCATAATAAATATACACTCTATTTAATAAAAGTTAAGATTGTATTATAGAGATAAATAATAATATTTTATCCATATCGTTTTTCAAAATATGACATAAATTTTACTAAAGATTTAACACCTTCTAATGGCATTGCATTATAAATAGATGCACGAATGCCACCTACTATGCGATGTCCTCGTAAAGCCATGAGACCAAATTGAAAAGCTTCTTTAAAAAAAATTTCATTTAATTTAGGATCAACTAAATCAAATACAACATTCATTTGAGATCTATTTTTATGTTCTATTTTATTAATATAAAAATTACTACTATCTATTTTTGTATATAATAAATGTGATTTTTTTTTATTTAATTTTTCGATTCTTTTTAAACCACCTTCTTTTTTTAACCATTTAAAAACTAGTCCTGATAAATACCAAGAAAAAGTAGGTGGTGTATTAAACATAGAATTATGTTCTGATATTTTTTTATAATCTAAAATGGAAGGAGATATTTTAGAAATGTGTCTTATTAATTTTTCTCGAATAATAATTATTGTTATACCTGCTGGTCCAATGTTCTTTTGAGCACCTGCATAAATAAGATCATAATTTTCAATATTTATTGTACGAGATAGTATAAAAGATGAAAAATCTCCAACTATTATTTTATTTTCAAAATTAGGTTCTTCATATATAGATAATCCATCTATAGTCTCATTGGGACAATAGTGAATATATACTGAATTTTTAGTAATATTCCATTCAGACATTGGTAAAAGAGAAGTTTTTTCATTGATTTTTTTTCTAATCAGTATGGATTGAGGTATACAATATTTTTTAGCTTCAATAAATGCACACTGTGACCAATATCCACTGTCTATATAATCAGCTGATTCTGCATTTCTTAATAAATTCATAGGAACAGCAGAAAATTGACCCCTAGCACCACCTTGACAAAATAATACTCTATAAGAATCAGGTATACTCATCAAATCTCTTAAATCTTTTTCTGCTTCTATAGCTACTTGTGTAAATTCTTTGCTACGATGACTTATTTCCATAATAGAAGAACCTGATTTTTTCCAATTTTGAAGTTCTTTTTTAGCTATATATAGTACTTCTTTTGGAATCATAGCTGGACCAGCACTAAAATTATAAACTACATTCATTATTTCACCAATCGTATCTTTTGCTAGCAATATATTTATAATTAATTTATAAATTTCAAGCCTTGCATATATTTTTCTTGAAGGATTTTGGGAATTTCTACACGGCCATCAGAATGTTGATAATTTTCTAATATAGCTGCTAATGTTCGACCTATTGCTAAACCAGAACCATTTAAAGTGTGTACTAAAGAAATTTTTTGTTTATGTTTTTTTTTATAACGGGCTTTGATACGACGTGCTTGAAAGTCACTCATATTTGAACAAGATGAAATTTCTCTGTATTTTTTCTGAGAAGGAAACCATACTTCTAAATCATAAGTTTTTGCAGAAGAAAATCCCATTTCTCCTCCACACAAAAGTACTTTTCTATATGGCAAGTCTAAAAGTTGTAAAACTTTTTCAGCATGACCTGTGAGTTCTTCTAATGTTTCCATAGATTTTTCAGGATTAACAATTTGAACTAATTCTACTTTATCAAATTGATGCAATCGAATTAATCCTCTTGTATCACGTCCATAAGAGGAAGATTCTGATCTAAAACAAGGAGTATGTGCAGTTAACATAATAGGTAGATCTTTTTCATCTAAAATTTGATTAGAAAATAAATTAGTTAATGGCACTTCTGCTGTAGGAATTAATATATAATTATTTTTTTCCATAAAATTGATATGAAATAAATCATTGCTAAATTTCGGTAATTGCCCTGTTCCATATAAAGCTTTAGGATTTACTAGATAAGGTACATAAGTCTCTTTATAACCATGTTCTATAGTATGTAAATCTAACATAAACTGACTTAATGCTCGATGTAAAAGAGCAATATCACCTTTCATAACAACAAAACGTGCACCTGATATTTTTGCTGAAGATGTCCAATCTAATTCATTAAATTTTTTTCCTATTTCAACATGATCTTGCACTCTAAAATTATATTCTTTTTTTATACCCCAATATTTTATTTTTTTATTATTCATAGATGTGTTTCCTTCTGGAACATCGTCAGAAGGAATATTTGGTATACATAGAGAAAAAGTGTAAATTTTCTCTTTTAAAGAATTTAGTTGAGTTTTAGCAATTTGTAAATCTTTACCCGATTTTATAATTTTATCTTTTAAAATTTGATTTTCTTCTTGAATAATTTTTGTATTTTTGAATAAGTTTGATAAAATATTATGATTATACTGCAAATTTTCAGTTTCAACTTGTAACTTTTTACGTTTTTTTTCCATAGAAGATATTTCAGAAACATCTAACGTATAACCTTTCTTAAGTAATTTTTCAGCTGTTAAATGTATTTCATTTCGTAATAAATAAGGATTTAACATAATATATTTTGCTTCTTTATTTAATTATAAATATTATTTTTTAATAAATGTTTTAATACTAAATATTATACTATTTTGAAGTAAAAATTATTTATTTGTATTTTGTACTAAATATTTAATACATTGAAATCTATTTTATAAAATTAAAATAAACTTTAAAATACTATTTAAGAAAATTTAATTAAAAATAATAATAACTCATTTTGTTATTTAGATCATAGTTTTCTATATTAATTTCGACTCAAAAATATTTTTTAATATTATATAATTCTATAACATAATAACTAGTGGATAAATATTGAATTAAAAAATATATTTTTTAAAAGTTATAAAAATATTGATTTTATCATTAAATTAATTTTAAAAATATTTTTAAAAAAGGAAAATCAGCAATGAACAACTTTATTAAAAACAGTAAGATAATTATTTTAGGATCTGGCCCAGCAGGATATACTGCTGCTATATATGCTTCAAGAGCTAATTTATGTCCTATTTTGCTAACCGGAAATAATCAAGGAGGTCAATTAATGAATACTAGTGAAATTGAAAATTGGCCTGCAGATATTAATACAATTACTGGTTCAGAATTAATGAATCGCATGTACCAACATGCTATTAAGTTTCAAACTGAAATTATACCTGATAACATACATTCAGTTAATTTTAAAAAAAAACCATTTCATCTTATAGGAGAAAAATTTGAATATACTTCAAACGCAGTTATTATTGCTACTGGAGCCAATCCTAGATATTTAGGATTAAAATCCGAAGATGTTTTTAAAGGAAAAGGTGTATCAACATGCGCAGTATGTGACGGTTTTTTTTATCGAGAAGAAGAAGTAGCTGTGGTCGGAGGAGGCAATACAGCTATAGAAGAAACATTATATTTATCTAATTTTGTTAAAAAAGTCCATTTGATTCATCGTAGAGTTGATTTTAGTGCTGAAAAAATTTTATTAGATCGATTAACAAAAAAAATAAAAAATAAAAAAGTAGTCCTTCATTTAAATTCTACTGTAAAAGATATATTAGGTAATACTTCAGGTGTTACTCATATATTGATTGAACAAAAAAATTTAAAGGAAGAAAAGGAAATAAAAATAATGATTGCTGGAATATTTATAGCCATAGGATATTCTCCAAATACAAGTATTTTTGTAAATCAATTAGAAATGAAAGATGGTTATATTAAGGTCATGCGTGGTACACATGGAAATTATACTCAAACAAGTGTTCCTGGCGTGTTTGCTGCAGGAGATGTTATAGATCACGTATATAAACAAGCCATTACATCATCTGCTAGCGGTTGCATGGCTGCATTAGATAGTGAACGTTATCTTAGTTCTTTAATATAAGTAATATGACAAATTTAAAACATACTAGTCAAAATGACTAGTATCTGATATAATAAATTATCTTATTAAAATCAAATATTATTTAAGAGAATATAATGTCTAAAGAAGAAAATATTGAAATGCAAGGTGTAGTAATAGATACATTACCCAACACTATGTTTCGTGTACAATTAGATAATAAGCATATTATTACGGCTCATATTTCAGGAAAAATGAGAAAAAACTATATTAGAATATTAACAGGAGATAAAGTAACTGTAGAACTAACACCTTACGATTTAACTAAAGGAAGAATTATTTTTAGAAGTCGTTAATTATAATTATGAAAAGTTTATGACGATCTAGTATACTAAAAATTAATAAAAAAATTTTAAACAATCACTGTCAATTATTTTTAAAAACTCACCTCCTAAAAACTTATCTTATTAAAAATTTAATCTATTTTTTAAAAAAATTAAGAAATTATAAAAAATAATTTCTATTGTTTTCATACTCAAAAAAATAAAAAAATTTTAAAGAGAATTTATGCGTACTCAATATTGTGGAAAAATTCGAGCAACTCATCTTAATAAAATTGTCACATTATGTGGCTGGGTTCATAAAATAAGAAATTTTGGTCAATTTATTTTTATTGATATGAGAGATTTAACAGGTCTTGTTCAGATTATTTTTGAATCACAAAAAAATATAATTTTTAAAAAAGCTCTTCAATTAAGAAGTGAATTTTGTGTTCAAATTACTGGTATAGTTAGAGAAAGAGACGAAAAAAATAAAAATTTTAAAATACTTACTGGAGAAATAGAAATATTAGCAATAAAATTGAATATTTTAAATATTGCAAAATCATTACCATTAGATTATATGAATAATAATCATGATGATTCAAGATTAAAGTACCGATATTTAGATTTACGTCGTTTTTCTATTTTAGAAAATCTTAAAATAAGAAACCAAATTACTTATCTCATAAGAAAATTTATGACAAAAAAAAATTTTCTAGATATTGAGACACCGATACTCACAAAATCTACACCAGAAGGTGCTAGAGATTATTTAGTACCCAGTCGAAATTATCATGGAAAATTTTATGCATTGCCCCAATCTCCTCAATTATTTAAACAACTATTAATGATTGCCGGAATTGATAGATATTATCAAATAGTAAAATGTTTCCGTGATGAAGACTTACGTTCGGATCGACAACCAGAATTTACACAGGTTGATATTGAAGTATCATTCATGAATTCTCATAAGATACGAAATTTAACAGAAAAACTCATAAAAAATATTTGGTCAAAAATAATAAATTTTAATTTAAATAAATTTCCTAAATTATCTTTTCGTGAATCCATGAAACGATATGGATCAGATAAACCTGATTTACGGAATCCAATAGAAATTATTGATGTATCTAATATATTTAAAAATAGAAAATTTATATTATTTTTTAATATAAATTTAAAAAAAAATAGTCGAATAGCATTATTATGTATTTCTGGCGGTTGTGACTTAAGTCGTAAAAAAATTGATGAATATGTTGAATATGTCAAAAAATACGATGCACAAAAATTATTTTATATAAAAATAAAAAAAAATGATATTGGATTAAAAGGAATTGATAGCTCGATAAAAAAAATTTTAGACGAAGATGTCTTAAAAAAAATATTAGATAAAACTAATGCTAAAAATGGAGATATACTATTTATCATTGCTGATGAAGAGTATATTGTGAATAAATCTCTCGGAATGTTGCGTTTAAAATTAGGTATTGATTTAAATATCACTGAGAAAAACACTTGGAAACCTCTTTGGATTGTTGATTTTCCAATGTTTTATAAAAATGACCAGGGAAATTTTTCTTCAATTCATCATCCTTTTACTGCTATCAAAAAAATGGACTTAAAAAAATTAAAGAATTCACCTGAATCTGCTATTTCAGATAGTTATGATCTTGTTATAAATGGTTATGAAATTGGTGGTGGTTCAGTTCGTATTCATGATGTGAAGATGCAAAAAATCGTCTTTGATATTCTGGGAATAAAAAAATCAATACAGTATGAAAAATTTGGTTTTTTAATAGAAGCATTAAAATATGGAGCACCTCCACATGCTGGAATAGCTTTAGGACTAGATAGGATAGTAATGCTATTAACTAATAGTACAAATATTAGAGATGTCATTGCTTTTCCAAAAACAACTTCAGCAGCTTGTTTAATGACTGATTCTCCTAGCATATTAAATCCTGTGACGTTAAAAGAATTAGGCATCAAAATATTTAAAAAAAAGATATAAAAATTTTATCAAACTATTCATTAAAAATATTTTTTTATATTACTTAATAAACAAAGAAACGAAGAACATAAAACAATAGATGGACTAGCTGGTGTGTTATAAAAAACTGATAGAAATATTCCTCCTGTAATAGACAGAATACTAACTATTATGGCAATAATAATCATTTTTTCTGGAGATCCAGAAAAATGCTGTGCTGTTGCAGGTGGAATAATTAATAAAGAAGTAATTAATAATGCACCCACAAACTTAATTGCTATAGAAATAGTTAGAGCAGTCAATAACATTATAGTTAAACGTGCATAAAAAATATTTACGCCATCTATTTGAGCTAATTCTTCATTAATCGTTGCTGATAAAATAGAATTCCATCGAAAAATTAAAATACTAAGTATAATTATACTTCCTAATGAAATAATAATTAAATCAGATTCTGTGACAGCTAATAATTCACCAAATAAATAATTTGTAACATCTATTTGTTGATGATTAGAAGACATGAGACTAATAAATACTATTCCTAAAGATAATGAACTATGTGACATAATACTTAATATAGTTTCTAAAGAAAAAGGTAATAATTCTTCTAACCATGCTAAAATAAATGCTAGCAAACTGATAAAAAATAATACCGTATAAAAAGAACTAATATCTAAAAATACAGATATAGATAAAGCAAGTAAAGAAGAATGTGATAAAGTATCACCAAAAGATGACATACGGCGCCAAACTATAAATGAACCTAATGGACCTGTTGTAAAAGATAGTATAATACCTGCTAACCAAGCTGGAAAAATTAATTCAAACATAAAAAAATTACTCTATAATGACAACATATTATTTTAAAAATTATGAGCATGATAATCATGATGGTACATTGCTAATTCTTGTCTATTTTTTATGCCAAATATAGAAATAAATTCTATATTTTTACAAACAGATTCTGGAGCACCCGAACAACAAATATGATTATTTAAACAAATTACCTCATCTGTTTTAGCCATCACAAAATTTAAATCATGAGAAACCATTAAAACAGAACATTTTAATTCATATCGAATCTGATTGATTAATTCATACAAAGCTATTTGTCCCATCACGTCTACTCCTTGTGCTGGTTCGTCTAAAACAAGTAATTCTGGATCGTTTAATAAAGCTCGAGCTAAAAGAATTCGCTGTGTTTCCCCACCAGATAATTTTTGAAGTAGGGAATATTTTAAAGATTCTGCTTTTACACGTCTTAATATTTCTGATATTTTTATATCGTTAGTTACTTTTTGAGATAATTTCATAAATCGTTCTACTGTAATTGGCAACAAAGTATTCAGGTATAATTTTTGAGGAACATAACCAATAGATAAATTATATGAACGAATAATTTGACCTGAATTAGGTTTGATTAATCCCAAAATAATACGTACTAAAGTAGATTTTCCAGCTCCGTTAGGTCCAATAAGAGTTAGAATACGATTAGGAATCAATGACAATGTTATGTTAGAAAGAATAGAACGATTAGAAAAATTTACATAAACATTTTTTAATTTAACAAATTCAAACATGGTGTTATAAAGTATGTTTCTATTAAAACAGATTTTTAATCTTAATATTATAAGATATATTTTTTAAGATGAACATGAATATTATATTAAATAATAAAAAAATAAACATTTTTACTAGATTAGTAGTAATTTTTTTTTGTTTTATATCAACTAATTCCAATGCTTCTATAGTAACTTTTTTCAAACCATTAGGATTTATTGCATCAGCTATTGCAGATGGAGTGACGTCAGTCGAAGTTATCATACCCGATGGTGCTACAATACATAATTATTCTTTGCGTCCATTAGACATCATGAAAATAAGAAATGCTGATTTTTTAATTTTAATAGGAAACAACGCAGAGCCTTTTTTTTTAAAAAATATCGTACACCATTTAAAAAAAAAAATATTGAATTAAGTACAATAAATAAAATTAAATTATTTTTAATATATAATTCTAAGAATTTAATCGATAAAAAAAGACAAAAAAATACTTTGCAAAAGAAAAAAGAAATTAATAATATATTATATGATATACATGTGTGGTTATCACCTAAAATTGCTTTAGAATCTGCAATTGCAATACATAATATGTTAATAAAAATCATACCCCAAAAGAAAATAATAATAGATAATAATTTAAAAAATTTTAAATTAAGTTTATTGAAATTAGATGAAAATATAAAAGCAAGACTTTTATCATTTAAAGAAAAAAAATATTTTATTTTTCACAATGCATATAAATACTTTGAAAAATATTATCAATTGCATCCAATAGGATATTTTGAAAAATATCCTGGAATACAAACAGGAGCTAGAAGCTTATATGAAATTAAAGAACAATTATTGAAAAAAAAAGCAACATGCATTTTTACAGAACCACAGTTTAATACAAATATTATCGATGTTATAATACGTAGAACAAATATTCATAAAGGTCTTCTTGATCCTCTAGGTATCACTATACCTTTGAGCAAAGATAGCTATCTAAAATTTCTTCTACAATTGTCTAATCAATACATTCGCTGCTTTAAAAAAGCTCAAGGAATAAAATAAAGTGCAGCAAACTTGTAAAATATTTTTTTTAAAAATTTTTGGTGTATCTTTTTTTTACAACATTATTATAATATTTATTAATAGTTTAGTTGCGCTATCTTTTTTATCTAGTTGTAATATTTTATTTTATCATCCGATCAAAAATTTTCCTATTAGACAAGAAAGAATAAAAAAAAATACTAATATCAAAGAAACTATACATAAAATAGACAACATTAAAAAAAATTATTATAAAATTAATAAAAGAGAGAAAAAAATTCATACATTACTTGATATGTCTGGAGTAAATACAAATGAAATCTTGAAACTTATTCGGACAGATTCAAATTTAAAAAATTTAAAAAATGGACAAAAATTATCTTGGAAAGTCAATTCATCAGGTAAATTATTAGAATTAGAATGGCAGTTATCTAAATTTCAAAAAAAAATATATAAAAATATTAATAATAATTTTTGCATCTTTAACCTTTTATTAAAAAAAACTATAACCATCAAAAAAAAATCAAATTTTTTTAAAAGCGCAATAGAATCCGGTTTAAGTAAATCGGAGATAAATAATGTTATCCAAGCTATTAGATGGCAAATAGATTTTCAAAAACTAGATATAGGAAGTCATTTTAATGTCATTTTTTTACATAATTCAAGAAATAATAACAATATATTATTAGGTGTAAAATTAGATAATTTTGGAAAAAAATATTATTCTATACGTGCTTCTAATGGTGATTTTTACAATCTTTATGGTTTTAATACAAACATCTGTCCTATAAGTTTATCATTTTTAAAAAAATATAGAATTTCTTCTCAATTTAATTTGCATCGTTTGAATCCAGTAACACATCGAATTACCCAGCACTTAGGTGTAGATTTAGCTATGCCTCAAGGAACTCCTATTTTAGCTACAAGTAACGGTAAAATTATAAAAGCACAATTTAATAAAATTGCTGGTTTTTATATTTCTTTGAAAAATAAAAATGACTATATAACTCGATATATGCATCTTAAAAAAATTCTAGTAAAAATAGGTGATAAAGTCAAGATGGGACAAAAAATTGCTTTATCCGGGAATACTGGTCGTACTACGGGACCACATTTACATTATGAAATTTGGATTAATAATCATCCTATCGATCCTATAAAATTTAAATGTATACCAAATAAAAGAATGACAAAAGAAGAAGAAAAAATATTACAATATTTACAATAAAAAAATTATATAACTTTTAAAATTCTACTAGTATTAGTTTTCCCGGTTGTTCTCATCACGTCTCCTTGAGTAATAATGACTAAATCACCACTCTGTAAAAAACCTTTTTTACATAAAAGAACAATAGCTTCATTAGCTGCTTTACAACCGTCATATTTACTATCAAAATATATTGGAGTAACACCTCTATAAAGAGTTGCTAAATTTAAAGTTTTTTTGTGTTTTGATAAAGCAAAAATAGGTAGTCCAGATGTTATTCTAGATGTCATTAATGCAGTTTTACCTGATTCAGTCATTGTAATAATGGCTGTGATCCCTTTTAAATGATTAGCGGCGTACATAGCTGACATAGCAATAGTTTCTTCAATATCATTAAATTGAACATTGAGACGATGCCTAGAAACATTAATACTCGGAACTTTTTCTGCTCCTTGACAAATTTTTGCCATTTTTATAACGGTCTCAGAGGGATATTTACCAGACGCAGTTTCAGCTGAAAGCATGACGGCATCGCTGCCATCTAAAACAGCATTAGCCACGTCCATTACTTCGGCACGAGTAGGTGATGGATTGATAATCATAGATTCCATCATCTGTGTGGCAGTAATGACAATTCTATTTAGCTGTCTAGCTGTTCTAATTAATTTTTTTTGGATTCCTGCTAATTCGTAATCACCGATTTCTACACCTAAGTCTCCTCTAGCAATCATAATTCCATCAGAAGATAATATTATATCTTCTATAGTGTTTTGATCTATTACAGCTTCAGCACGTTCTATTTTAGCAATAATTTTAGCGTTACTACCATTCTTTTCAGCTAATTTTCTAGCTTTTTTTAAATCATTACTACATCGTGGAAAAGATATTGCTAAATAATCTACATCTATTTCAGATGCAAGTATTATATCTTTTCTATCTTTTTGAGTTAATGAATTTGCTGATAAACCACCACCTAATTTATTAATACCCTTATTATTAGAAAGCATACCACCTATAATAACTTTTGTGAATATTTCATGGTCAGTTACTTTTATCACTTTCAATTGAATTCGACCATCATCTAATAACAAAATATCATTTACTTTTAAATCAAACGGTAGTTTTTTATAATCAATACCTACTCTTTCTTGATCTCCACTATTTTCTTCTAAAAACGCATCTAATATAAAAAAATCACCAATTTTTAAAAAAATATTATTTTTTTTAAATTTAGAAATTCTAATTTTAGGACCTTGTAAATCACCAAGTAATGCAATATGACAATTTAAATTAGTCATTATATCTCTTGCAGTTTTCGCTCTTAATTTATGTTCATCTACTGAACCATGAGAAAAATTTAATCGAAGAACATTTACACCAGAAGAAATCATTTTTTCAAGATTATTATTAATATCTGTAGATGGTCCTAAAGTAGCGACAATTTTTGTTCTTCTTAATCGATTCAACATAAAAAAACCCTTTTTTTAAAAAAATATTTTCTGAAATGATTTTTTTCTTAACATAAAATTAAGAATTTAAAATTTGTATTTATATTTATTAACTTATTTAGTAAAATTAACTTTTATTATAAAAAAGAATATATTATAAAAAATATGAAGTAATAGCATTTTTAGTATATAAATATTTTTTATCTCTAAAAAAACTAAAAGTTTTATAAAATTCTTATCTAATATAATGTTATTTAAATTATTGCATTAAAAATTAAAATTTTATATGTAAATTTTATAAAAGAGACGATTATGATCATAGAAATAAATCAAGCTTGTGATTTAGTAATTTTTGGCACAAAAGGAGATCTGGCAAAAAGAAAACTCTTACCTGCTTTATATAAATTAGAAAAATCTAAAAAAATTCATGACAATACGCGCATAATTGGTGCAGGTCGCGCTGATTGGAATAGACTAGAATATAAAAAAATAGTAAAAACAGCAATACAAACTTTTTTAAATGAAAAATTTGATAATTTCATTTGGGAGAAATTTAGTACTCGTTTATATTTTTGTAATATTGATGTTTATGAAACATTACATTTTTTTAGATTGAAAGAAATATTACAAAAACAGAAAAATATAAATATTTTTTATTGTGCTGTACCTCCAAATACATTAAATTCTATTTTTAAAGGATTAGGCGATACTAGTTTAAATTCTGAACCAGCACGAATAGTTCTAGAAAAACCATTAGGTATTTGTTTGAAAACATCTAAACTAATTAATGATCAAATTTCTAAATATTTTTTAGAATCACAAATTTTTAGAATTGACCATTATCTTGGTAAAGAATCAGTACTAAATCTTCTTGCTTTACGTTTTGCAAATTCATTTTTTTTCCAGAATTGGGATAATCAAACCATTGATCACATTCAAATTACTGTATCTGAAGAAGTCGGTATTGAAGATAGATGGAATTATTTTGATAAAATGGGACAAATGAGAGATATGGTACAAAACCATCTTTTACAAATACTTACTATTATTGCAATGGATCAACCTAAAAACTTGACATCCGAAGATATCCGAGAAAAAAAATTAAATATTCTAGGTGCACTAAAGCGAATCGATATTAATAATATCAACATGAAAACTGTACGAGGACAATATTGTGCTGGAATAATAAAGGGAAAAAAAGTATTTTCTTATATAGAAGAATCTGGTTCAAATAAAAGCAGTCAAACTGAAACATTTGTTGCTATTAAAGTAGAAATTAATAATAAGAAATGGTTTGGTGTACCATTTTATTTAAGAACAGGAAAACGTTTATCACATAAATATTCTGAAATAGTAGTTGTATTTAAAAAAAATCCTATAAATTTATTTAAAAATTCACATTTAAAATTATCACACAATAAATTAATAATACGTTTAGAACCTAATCCTAATATTAAAATAGACATTTTTAATAAAATACCAGGATTAAAACAAGAATATGAATTAGAAAGTTCTCAATTAGAATATAATCATATTTATCAAAAAAACTATAAAAATTCAATTGATGCCTATGAAAGATTATTATTAGAAAGTATGAGAGGTATTCAATCTTTATTTGTATCTCGTGAAGAAGTAGAAGAAGCATGGAAATGGATAGATCCAATTATCAATGCATGGAAAGAAAAAAATAAAAATATTCTTCAATTATATATATCTGGAACTTGGGGACCAAAAAATTCAGATTTATTACTGACTCGTGAAGGTCGTTTTTGGCATAAATTTCAATAGAAAGTGATTTTAAAAAAATTATCTATCTTGACTTCATTAAGACAACTATGTTAGCTTAAAAAATTAATTTTTTAATATTGGCATAAGTAAAAATTTTTAAAATTCTTAATTTTAAACATGTTTCATTTTATGTTTTGATAAAGACTTCTTTTGCTAATGGAGGAAAATAATCTCTTATGATACGTATGATTCTTTTCTTATTAACTAATCTATCAGTTATGCTGATATTTAGTATAATTCTTAGTCTAACAGGTATTCAATCTCATACTGTTTATGGTCTATTAATCATGTCATCTCTATTTGGATTTAGTGGTTCTATTTTATCACTTATTTTATCAAAATGGATTGCATTACGATCTGTAGACGGAAAAATAATTACTCATCCTAAAAATGAAACAGAAAATTGGCTCATAGATACAATTCGTGAACAATCTATAAAAAAAGGCATTATTATGCCTCAAATAGCAATATATCATGCTGCTGATATAAACGCGTTTGCAACAGGTGCAAGACGTAATTCTGCTCTAATTGCTATTTCTACAGGATTATTAGAAAATATGACTCGTAATGAAGCAGAAGCCGTAATTGCTCATGAAATCAGTCATATAGCGAATGGAGATATGATTACTATGACACTAATACAAGGAGTAGTTAATACCTTTGTCATTTTTATATCTCGTATTCTTTCACAAATTATCAGTAGTGTTGTATCAAATAATAGAAATGAAAATAATGTAGAAGAAAAAAATCCATTTGTATATTTTTTAATTTCTACATTTTTAGAGTTAATTTTTGGTGTACTAGCAAGTATGATTACAATGTGGTTTTCAAGACATCGTGAATTTTATGCCGATGCCAGTTCTGCAAAATTAGTGGGTCGTGAAAAAATGATTTCTGCTTTAAATCGTTTAAAAACAAGTCATGAACCTCAAGAATCTGATAGTATGATCGCATTCTGTATAAATGGAAAATCTAATAATTATTTTTTAAAATTGTTTGCATCTCATCCTTCTTTAGATAAAAGAATACAGGCTCTATATAATAGAGAATACATGTAGTGAAAAAAATCTCTCTTAATAGAAAATTAAAAATAAATTTCTATTAAGAGAAATGAAAAATATTTAAAAAATAAATTTAAACTTGTTTTTTTCATAAAAAAGTTATAGAATTAGTATTAATTATAATCATTTTATAATTAAAAAATTTATTTATATAAAATAATTCATATTTCTAGATAAATTTTTCAAATAATTTTAAAATTATAGAATAAAAAAATTTCTATTTAATCTTAAATTTATAACACAAAAAAACTTTTTCTATTTTTAAATAAAATTAAGAAAAAAAATATTCTGAAGAAAGAAGTTTATGATATGAATAAGATTAAATATTAAGTTTAGTATTGAAATAGATTTTAAAAATTTATCTTTATCATTTTTTAAATGAAAGAGAATCTATTTACGACTTATAGTAGAATATAAAATGTTAAATTTGCAATTCAAAATAAATTTAAAAAAATCAATTATTCTAAGTGTAAATTACTTAAATCTAAAAAAATATACCAAGATTTAATACATTCAATTATATTAAAGTATTTATTAATAATATTTACTATCGTAAATTACAATCAAAAAAATAACCTAATCTTATTCTAAATATAATCATAACTAACTTCATATATGAATTCTCTCAAAATCTGTTCATTCATATAACTTATTTTTATCTAAACTATTTGTTTAATCTTCTAAATATAATAAAATATATAATTTTTCATATATTATATCTTAGACACATTAAATATTACGCTGTCCTATTTTTTTTGCGGAGTTTTTGTGATGGAGTTTTTTTTAGACCCGTCAACTTGGGCCGGCTTATTAACACTAGTTATTCTAGAAGTAGTATTAGGAATTGATAATTTAATATTTGTAGCTATTTTGTCAGAAAAACTACCTCCTAATCAAAGAGATAAAGCCCGTTTAATTGGTTTGGGATTAGCTCTAGTAATGCGATTAGCATTATTATCATTAATATCTTGGGTTGTAACACTCACTTCCCCTATTATTCATAATAGTTTTTTTTCTTTATCAGTACGTGATGTAATCCTTTTATTTGGTGGTTTATTTTTATTATTTAAAACTACAATAGAATTACATGAAAGATTAGAAAATAATTATCATGAAAATTCAGAAAATAAAAATTATGCAGGTTTTTGGGCTGTAGTAATTCAAATAGTTATATTAGATGCTGTATTTTCGTTAGATGCTATCATAACAGCTGTTGGTATGGTAAACCAATTATTAATTATGATGATAGCAGTTATATTAGCTACTACTTTAATGTTATTAGCATCAAAAGCATTAACTAATTTTATTAATTTACATCAAACAGTAGTAGTATTATGTCTTAGTTTTTTATTGATGATTGGGTTTAGTTTAGTAACAGAAGCATTAAGATTCTACATTCCAAAAGGATATTTATATGCTGCAATAGGTTTTTCTATTTTAATAGAGATTTTTAATCAAATAGCACGTCATAATTTTATGAAAAATCAATCTAGAAGACCAATGAGACAAAGAGCAGCAGAAGCTATTTTCCGTTTGATGGTAGGAGAAAAAAACAAAAAAAAACAAATAAAAAAAACAGATCTAGATCAAAAAAAAACAACATCTATTCAATCCGAATCAGAAATAGAAACTTTTAAAGACGAAGAACGATATATGATTAATGGTGTTTTAACCTTAGCTGGTCGTTCTATTAGAAGTATTATGACTCCAAGAAGAAATATTTCTTGGGTAAATACAGAAAAAAATACTGATGAAATTCGCATGCAATTATTAGATACACCCCATAGTTTATTTCCAGTATGTAAAGGAGAACTAGATGAAATCATAGGAATTGTACGTGCTAAAGAATTATTAGTAGCCATTGAAAAAAAAATAGACGTATCTGATTTTGCTAGTAAAATATTACCAATTGTTATCCCAGATACTCTAGATCCTATTAATCTTCTAGGTGTACTACGTCGTGCTCAAGGAAGTTTTGTAATTGTAAGCAATGAATTTGGTGTGATACAAGGATTAATCACTCCTTTAGATGTTTTAGAAGCTATAGCAGGTGAATTTCCAGATGCTGATGAAACACCAGATATTATAAAAGAACATAATAGTTGGTTAGTAAAAGGTGAAACTGATTTGCATTCATTACAACAATTACTAAACACTGAAGAATTAATTAAAGAAAATAATTACGCTTCTTTAGGAGGACTGCTAATTGCTCAAAAAGGTCAATTACCCCTTCCAGGAGAAGTTATCTATATTTATCCTTTTCATTTTCATATTATTAAAGCAACTGAATATCGCATTGATTTAGTAAGAATTATTAAAAATCAGGATCATAATCAAGAAATTTTTAAATAAATTTTTTAATTTTCATAAAATATCTTATATATTTTAAAATAAATTCTTTGAGACAAAATATGTCTAATATAATTTTGGCAATTGATACATCAATTGACTACTGTTCAGTTGCTATATATAAAAAACAACATATTTATTTTCTATCAGAAAAATGTAAAAAAAAACATACCTCACAAGTATTACCTATGCTAAAAAAATTATTATTTCAGACAAAAACTACATTCCAAGAATTAAATTATATTGGTTTTGCAAAAGGACCTGGTAATTTTACTAGTATACGTATTGCAGCAAGTATCGCTCAAAGTTTATCTTTGAGTTTAAAAATTCCTATAATTAGTATTTCTACTTTGCTCATTATAGCTGAAAAAACATGGCGAAAATATAAAAAAAAAAATGTTATTGTTATAATGCAAGCTAAAAAAACACATGTATATTGGGCTCAATATATTAGAAATCAAGAATCTATTTGGATAGGAGAGCACACAGAATCTTTAATAAAAACAGAATCGATTAAAGATAAAATGAATAAGCTAGAAAAAAATTGGACTTGTGTTGGTAATGGATCAAAAATAATTGAATATAAAAATATTTCAAACTCTATTAAAGATGATGTTTTTTTTCCTGAGGCTCAAGATATTATTCCATTTATTTTATTAAAAATCAAAAATAGAGCATTTTTTTATTCTACAAATACTGAATTAAATTACTTATATAATAATTTTTAAATAAAATTATTTTTTTCTAGTTTTTAAAAAACAATCAATACTGAAATATTAAATATGCTACAGTATTGATTGTACAAAATTAGGATAATATAAATTGAAATAAAAATTTAAAAAATAGTCTAATCTGGTAAAATAACATTTAGTTCTAATATAGTAATATCTTCTCTTTTTTGTTCTAGTTGAACACTAATCATATTAGGTTCTATTTTCACATATTTACAAATTACAGATAATATTTCACGTTTTAATTGAGGAAAATAATCTGGTTCATTATTATATTTTCTTTGTTCTGCAATAATTATTTGTAATCTTTCTTTCGCAATATTAGCATTAGCAATATTGGTAGTATTTTTGTTCCGGGATAAAAAAAAATCCAATAAAGCCATATCTATCTCCCGAATAAACGTTGTAAAAAACTTTTTTTTTCTTCTTCGATAAAACGGAAACGATGTTTTTCACCTAATAATCGATTAACAGCATCAAAATAAGCATGTCCTGCATTTGAATTAACATCTAATATAATAGATTCTCCTTGATTAGAAGCACGAAGAACAGATGGATCTTCAGGTATGACACCTATTATAGGTATTCTCAGAATATCTAAAACGTCTGTCATACTTAACATTTCACCTTTTTTAACACGCGTAGGATTATAACGTGTTAATAAAAGATATTCTTTTATAGGAGTTTTGTTTTGTTCAGCTCTTTTTGATTTAGATGCAATAATTCCTAAGATTCGATCTGAATCTCGTACTGAAGACACTTCGGGATTAGTAGTAATAATAGCTTCATCTGCAAAATATATTGCTAAAATTGCACCAGTTTCTATTCCTGCTGGTGAATCACAAATAATAAAATCAAATTTCATTTTTACAAGTTCTGATAAAACTTTTTCAACTCCTATATGTGTTAAGGAATCTTTATCTCGAGTTTGTGATGCCGGAAGAATAAATAAATTGTTTGTTTTTTTATCTTTAATTAATGCTTGATTCAGAGTTGCATCCCCTTGAATTACATTAATAAAGTCATAGACTACTCTACGTTCACATCCCATAATTAAATCTAAATTTCTTAATCCTATATCAAAATCTATAACAATTGTTTTTTTTCCTTTTCTTGCCAAACCTGTTGCTATGGCTGCACTCGAAGTAGTTTTACCTACACCTCCTTTCCCTGAAGTTACTACAATAATCCGTGTCATAATAAAAAATGTCCTTTAAAAAATATACTTAACTGAGAGAATTGATAGTTAAAAATTTATTTTTTAAGTAAATTTGAGCTGCTTTTCCAATAAATTCTGATGGTATTTGATCTAATAACCAATATTCTCCAGATATAGAAACTAATTCAGCTAATAACCTTGTACAAAATATTTTTCTTGTTATATCTCCATTAGCACCTGCTAGAACTCTTCCGCGAACACTTCCATAAATATGAATATTTCCATCTGCTACTAATTCTGCTCCGGCACTAACATTATTAGTGACTATTAAATCAGAATCTTTTGCATAAATTTTTTGACCTGATCGAACAGGTATATCTATAATATGAGTTTTTTCTATTTTTTTAATTATATCTTTTTGAGTTTTTACTAAAGAAGTAACACAAGGATTATGAACCATGTTTATATTATTATTTTTGCTTTCTGATAAAATAGGTATTCCTGAATCAATAATATTTTTTTTTAATATATGATTTTTACAACCACTGACTCCTATCACAGAAAAACCATGAGAAGTAATAATGTCTTGTATTCTTTTCCAATCTGCTTTATTACATAAACCTGCAATATTTACAATAACAGGTGCATTTTTAAAAAATCCCGGACATTCTTTAATTTTTTTACGTAATGATTTGTTTATTATATCTATGTTATGATTATTCAAATAAAGAACTAACAATGTAAAATTACTACCTTTTAGTTCAATGGGTTTTTTTTGCATATTTATTACTCAATGGTATTTACTTATATGCAGATAAAATTTATAAAAAAAGAGAAGTTCTATTATTTATAATAGAAAACTAATAAAATTTATATAATATAGATTATAGTATAAATACTATATGATAACAATTTCTATTTGTTACAAAAGAAATATACTAGAAAAAATAAAATTTATTTAAATTTATAAAAAAATTCTATTAGATATTTTTTAAATTATATAACATATAAGGAAATTTTTAACTTTGTTATTTTCTCAAAATAGCCAACTAATACTACGTCACACTAAAAAATTCAAAACAAAAAAGGTATTTTTTTTCGGAAATATACAAGATAACTTTCCTGAATATTTATCTACAATTGAAACAAAAATAAATTTTCAAAAATATGATGACTATAAAAATTTTAAAAAAAACAATATTAAAAAAATTGACGTTTATAATCGTTTTCTAGTCTCTGATGAAATGATTAAAAATTGTGATACAATAATTTATTATTGGCCTAAAAACAAATCTGAAGCTAAATTTCAATTAATCAACTTAATATCTCATTTTTCAACACAAACTGAAATATTTATTGTAGGAGAAAATTCTAGTGGTATAAAAAGCGCACCATTAATATTAAAAGCATGGATGGAATTATACAAAATAGATAGCGCTAAACATTCTATACTAATGTCAGGCTTTCTTAAAAGAAAAAAAAAATTTATATTAGATCATTTTTTTAAAATACATAAATGGAAAAATTTTTTTATCAAATCTTTACCAGGTGTTTTTGGTTACAAAAAAATAGATGAAGGAAGCAAGGTACTTGCATCAACTTTTTCAAAAAATATAACTGGTGATGTTTTAGATATTGGTTGTGGAACAGGATTTTTATCAGTATCTTTATTCTATTATTCTCCTAATGTAGTTATGACATTAGTCGACAATAATATTGTTGCATTAAGATGTGCTCAAGATACATTTGATTTTAATCGATTAAAAGGAAAAATTATATGCAGTGATCTTTATTCTAATATATTTAAAAAATTTAATTTGATTATTTCCAATCCACCTTTTCATAATAATTTAAAAACAAATTTTCATATAATAAAAAAAATAATATGTGATTCTATAAAATATTTAAAACCGAAAGGAGAATTGAGATTTGTTACTAATAGTTGTTTTAGTTATCATGATTTATTGACAAAAGTATTTAAAAGATATTTTATAATGAAGAAAACTAATAAATATAAAGTTTATCAAGCTTTTTTAAATTAGTTTCTATTATATTTTATTATTTACTTTGGTACCCGGAGCGGGACTTGAACCCGCAAAGCTATATAGCCGAGGGATTTTAAGTCCCTTGTGTCTACCGATTCCACCATCCGGGCTAGAAAATTTTAGAGGCGTATCCCGGAATCGAACCGGGTTATACGGATTTGCAATCCGCTACATATCCAATCTGTCAACACGCCTAGATAATCATTATAGAAAAAAAAAATATAAATTACAAATAAAAAAATTTTTTTTTAAAAAATATATATAAAAAAAAAATTATCTTTACAATCAGTAATGTAATGATTTAATATTGCAAGACAAACTATTTTTATTATCGGAGAGATGGCCGAGTGGTTTAAGGCAGCGGTCTTGAAAACCGCCGATGAGCAATCATCCGAGAGTTCGAATCTCTCTCTCTCCGAAAAACTAAAAAATATTAAAAAGTATAATAAAAATTAATAAAATTAGAAAAATACATCTTTTTTTCAATCAAAAAATTTTATTTATTAATATATTTACTTGTCTGAACTAGATAAAACTTCAATTTCTACTCGACGATCAGGAGCCAAACAACTAATTAATAAAGGTCTATTTTCTATATCCTTACATACCTGATTAGTTAATGAATACAAATTTCCCATTCCTTGGACAGTTATTTGTTCTCTAGAAAAACCTTTAGATGTTAAATAGTTTTTAATGCTATAAGCGCGATCCTCAGATAATGTTTGGTTATATTCTATACTACCAATTCTATCAGAATGTCCTGAAAGAATAATTGAAATATTTTTTAAATTCATCTTTTTTATATCATTTTCTAATTTGTCAAGCTTATCATAAGAAATAGGTTTTAATTCTGTACTATTAAAAGGAAAATTAATATTTTCATTTAATACACTGTATTGTCTATTTAATAATTCAGAATCATCAGATAAAAATATATCATCAACATCAGATTTTCCAAATTTCCATCCAAAAGATAAAATTGCATCTCCTAAAGAAGGTTTAATAGATGAATCTATTATATTTCTTATGGTATTTTTCCAAGTATAATCTAATCTAGTAATAAATTTTTTATTAAATACATATTCAGCTCCTAAAGACAAACTAGGAAATAATTTACTTTCTTTACTAAACATGCTTTTTAAATCTTGTTTAGAAACAAGATTTTCCCAAAATACTGTTCCGCCCAATCTAGTGTAAAAATGAAAATCATCTGTAATTGGATAAGATAATTTAGTTGCTAATTGCACACTATTAATTTGCGTATATTTTTGTTCTTTTTGAAATATACGATGAGGAAAAAAACCATTAGTATCGTTTTCTATTTCAAAAGCAAAATATGGATTAAATTCGTATCCTAAAAATAATCCAATAATTGGAGCACTGAGGTTTTCTTTTGATTCACTACTAGTATTGTCAGTCTTTTTCAAATCATCAATGTTATATTTTAGAGGATTAAAATGAGACCATCCCATCTTTGTACCTAGATACCATCCATTTTTTTCTTCGGCTTGGACAGACGTCACTAAGCTTGCTAATAAAAATACGATAGCAAAAGCTCGTTTTTTCATTTGAAACTCCATTGTATTTAGATGAATTGTAGGTAATAAATTTTATATAATATTCTTCATATACAGATAATATATTTAAAATATAGTAATGTTGTATTATCTAAATATTCTTAAAATATTATTTAACATTATATATTAAATATAATATTAATTATATATCGATGACGATTTATCATTGATATATAATTAATATTATATTAATCTAATTAAGATAACTTATAAGAAAAACTCATGAAACGAATTCCTAAAAAATTCAACGTGATTAAATATCCAATACCAGAGATAAAACAAACAAACAATAAACGAATTACTTTATTAACAAAAGAACCTATATTCCATAAAGGCATAAAATATAAAACAAAAAACAAAATAAAAAGCATGACTAATGTTGATAAAATTAAACGAATTACAAAAATTAATTCTCTATATTTAAAAAAAATAATTTTTCTTTGATACAATTTCCAATAAAGAAATAAAAAATTTATCCAGCTAGATATACTAACAGATAAAGCAAGACCAGCATGTTTAAAATAAAAAATAAAAATTGGATTCATTACTTGCGTTAAAAGTAGTGTTAATAATGAAATCTGCATAGGAATACTTATTTCTTCACAAGCATAAAAAGCAGAAGCTAATATTTTAGTTAAAATAAAAGCAATCAAACCAAAAGAATATAATTCAAGCACTTCTTTCGTCATTAAAACATCAAATTCTGTAAATTTACCATATTGAAAAAGAACAACTACAATAGGTTTAGCTAGAACAAAAAGAATTATGGCACTGGGTAATGAGACAATTAAACCAATACGAAAACCCCAATCTAGTAATTTTTTATATTCTAATTTTATACCATTTTTATATCTTTTAGTAAGAGATGTAAATAAAATAGTACTTAATGATGTACCAAATATTCCAACTGGAAATTCTATTAATCGATCAGCGTAATATATCCAAGATATTGATCCTGAATGTAATAATGAACTAAAAATAGTATTCATAATTAAAGATATTTGACTTGCAGACGTTCCCAAAATAGCTGGTCCTATTTTTTTTAAAAACCTTGATAGACCAATATTGTGATAACTAATTTTAGGTAAAACTAACATATTTATTTTATATAAGAATGGTAATTGATAAAATAATTGTACTAAACCACCAATAACAACAGCCCATCCTAAAGAAAAAATAGAAGGATTAAAAAAAGAACTAAAAAAAATAGAAAAAATAATCATACTAATGTTTAAAAATATTGGAGATAAAGCGGGAATAGAAAAATAATTCCAACTATTTAAAATAGAGGAAAAAAAAGAAGATAAAGAAATTAATAAAATATAAGGAAACATAATTATCAACAAATTTTCAGATAATTCTAGTTTTTTAGGTAACTCTGAAAAACCTGGGGCGTTAATTAAAATTAAAAATCGAGAAAAAAACATTCCTAATATTGTTAAAATAAATAGAAAAAATATCATAAAACCAAATATAGAAGAAAGAAAATCTTTTACATACTTCTCGTTTTTACGAGTTTTATATTCCATTAATATGGGTATAAAGGCTTGAGAAAAAGTTCCATCAGAAAAAATACGACGTAATAAATTAGGAATCTTAAAAGATATAAAAAAAGCATCAGTAAAGATAGAAGCACCAAAGGTACTAGCAATTAATAAATCTCGAATAAAACCTAATATACGAGATATTAAGGTCATAAAACTTACTGATATTAAAGATTTTAAAAGGTTCATTCTCAAATAACCTACAACTATAAAAAAATATTTTAATATTATTTTTTTAAAAATTAAAATTCTATTTATTTTGTGTTTATTTAAATTATTTAATCGATCTATTATAAGAAAAAAATATGTCTAAATTTGAAAAAAAAATAATTATTATAAAACCTGATGATTGGCACGTACACTTAAGAGATAAAAAAATTTTAAATAAAGTTATCAAATATACTGGGCAATTTTATAAAAGAGCGGTCATTATGCCAAATCTTAAAGACCCTATTACAAGCTGTTTCAAAAGCATCGCTTATCGTAAACAAATTTTAAAAGCAATGAATGTAAATTATAAATTTGAACCATTAATGACTTGTTATTTAACTAGTTCGACTACTCCTAAAGAATTAGAATTTGGTTTTTTTAAAAAAATATTTATAGCAGCTAAATTATATCCTCATTGTTCTACGACTAATTCTCAACAAGGCGTCAAAGCAATCAGTGATATTAATTGTGTGTTAGAATGTATGGAAAAAATAGGAATGCCATTATTAATTCATGGTGAAGAGATTAATCAAAATATAGATATCTATGATAGAGAATCAGAATTTATTAAAAATACTTTAGAACCTTTACGTAATAAGTTTCCACAGTTAAAAATAGTATTAGAACATATTACAACTAAAGAATCTGTAGAATATATTAAGAAACATGATTGCAATTATCTATCAGGAACAATTACACCACATCATTTAATGTTAAATCGAAACGATATGTTTTCTAGTGGCATTCAACCATACCTTTATTGTCTTCCTATCTTAAAAAAAAATAAACATCAAAAAGCATTAAGAAAAGCTATAGCTAGTGGAGACAATCATTTTTTTTTAGGAAGTGACACAGCGCCACATTTACATAAAAATAAAATTGGTTCTTTTGGATGTGCTGGCATATTTAATGCTCCTTCTTCTTTCTTATCTTATGTTACAATTTTTGAAGAAATGAAGGCATTGAAATATTTACAAGCTTTTTGTTCAGAAAATGGTCCTAAATTTTATAATATGCCAATTAATAAAGAAACTATAACATTAGTTAAAAAACCATATAAAGTTTTGAAACAAATTAATTTTGGTAAGAACAAAATTATTCCATTTTTATCAGGTAAAACTTTAAACTGGTCTCTTCAAAAATAATATAAAAAGTAGATTTTTTTAAAAATACCAATTTTTAATATTCTAAATTACCACTCAGATTATACGTGATACACTTTCTATCTGATAAAAATAATTCTAAAAAATATTGGTTAAAATAAAATTTTTTATTTAAAAGAATTTTATTTTGAATATTTATTTTTTTTAATAAACAAGATTTTTTAAAAATAAGAATAGAATATTTTTTTAATTCATGATGTTCTTTATAAGGTAAAAAGATATTATTTTTTTTTTCAAAAAATGCTCTTTCCTTACTTAATTCTAAGAATTGTTTTAAAAAATGTTCTTTTTTCTTTATGATGAACTTTAATTCATTCATATTAGAATCAGGATTTAATAAATTTTTATGTTCTTGGTTCATTAAAACTTCTAAAGATGATAAATTTGCTTCTATTTTTTTAATTATATTTATTAAGATTTTCATTTCAGAATTAATATTTTTAATATTAAATAACATTTTTACATAAACAAAACATTACATCAATTAAAAAATTGTATAAAAATAAATTATTATGAATATATTTATCTTTTTTTATTAAAAAAGATTTTACTTTATTTAAAGAGACACTATAACTTCTCCATTTTTATTAACAATTCCTGTAATAATCTTTCCGTTTTTTGTTTTAATACGTACTTTTTCATTTTCTGCTCCATTATTTAATGATTTTGCTATTGAAGAAATCGTAAAACCATCTCCTTTAAAAATAATTTTAACTTGTTGATTGACTTGCACTAACCAAAACGGTCGTGTTATAAAAGATGTTATCGGTTGTAATGGGAAAATGTCACGTAAATTAACTCTATTAATTACGTCTTCTTTCTTGAGATACGTATTATTAGGTAACATATCTAATCGTCCAATTAAAATTTTTAAATCTGATTTTTGTATTTTCGTTCCTCTAGGAATTTTTCTTTTAGCAACGATATATTCTCCTTGTGTTTGAATTTCTACTTGTAAAAAATATTGTCGTGTATCGCACTTTAAAAGAACATCAACTAAACTCAAATCACGCAAATTACTTAAAATTGAAAAAAAAGGTTTTTTACAATTCAGATGATCTTTTAATGGAGTACGTATTATGATATGCATACGATTTTTTTTAAAAGGATATTCTTTCTTAAAGAAATCATTTAATTTTTCATTTAAACTTAATGCATCAACTTGATAAGATAAACACAATAAAAAAAAACTAATTGTTATTTTTTTTAATATCATTCTTTCCCTTAACTATATACTGTTAATAATAAGACTAAGGTATAGTAATTTAATAAAATTTATATTATTAAATTTTTAAAATGATTTTCTTGATAGAAAATATTGAATAAAGTTATAATATAAATATATTATTATTTCTAATATTTGTAAAAATTATTATGAAATAATGGATATTATAAAAAAAACAGAATAAAATAATATTTTATATGAATCTTCAAACAAATTTGTATACTTTATAATATTAAAGGATAAAATTATGTTTAATCAAATTAACCAAGTGTTTGATTTTAACCAAAAAGCATTAAATATTTATGTTAAAAGACAAGAAATTTTGGCTTCTAATATTGCTAATGCTGATACACCTGGATATAAAGCTGTAGATATTAATTTTAAAGATGAACTGAATAAAACATTAAACAAGAAAGATACAAAAATTATTCTTAAAAAAACATCTCCTAATCATCTTAATGGAAAAAATAACCATATATCTTTATTAAAAATAATACCTGTAATAAGTAATAACATCAAACCAGATGGAAATACAGTTAATATGGATAGAGAAAGAATCGAATTTGTAAATAATAGTTTAAAATACGTATCAACTTTAGCATTTATAAAAAATGAAATTAAAAATATAATACATGTTTTACAAGGATAAAATAAATTATGTCTCTTCTTAATATATTTCATATTGCAGGTTCTGCAATGACTGCACAGTCACAGAAAATGAATGTTATTGCAAGTAATTTAGCTAATATAGATAGTGTAACAGAGAAAAATGGAAAGTTTTATCCATATATTGCAAAACAAGTAATTTTTGAATTAGATGCTTCAAATAATTCAGCAATAGGTGGAGTAAAAGTATCTAATATAATTAATGACTCTACTCCTATGAACTTAATATATAATCCTAATCATCCTATGGCTAATAAAAAAGGCTATCTTTTAACATCTAATGTCAATCCTATTACAGAAACAGTAAACAACATATCGGCAGCAAGAAACTATCAAGCTAATATAGAAGTATTAAAAACGGCTAAATCTATGATCATGAAAACATTGACAATTAACGAATAATGGAGAATAAATAAACATGATTAATATGAATTCATCCATTGATAACAAATTAATTGAAAAAAATATTAATGATTCACCAAACAACTTGAATCCATTAGATTTACAAAAAAATTTTTTAAGTTTATTGATTGCACAAATTAAAAATCAAGATCCTACTGATCCTATTAAGAATACTGAATTAACATCACAATTAGCGCAAATTAATACGGCAACAGGAGTCGAAAAATTAAATAATACTGTTTTAAATATTTCTAATGAAATTAATAAAAATCAAAATGTTCAAATATCTTCATTAATTGGACATCGTGTGATGATACCAAGTACTCAAATTGTACACACCCAAGGTGCACCTAGTAGATATGGTATAGAATTAGTTGGATACGCTACTTTAGTAGAAATACAAATTAAAGATAAAAATGGTAATACATTATACACTAAAAGAATGAATGATATGAAACCTGGCATTCATAATTTTATCTGGAATGCAAAGGATATCAATACTGGAAAATATGATATTTTAGTTTCAGCTAAAAACAAAGATCAAAATATTCCTGTTCAAAGTTTAAGTGAAAGTTTAGTACAGAGTGTCATTATATCTTCTAGAGGTCCTCTTATAGATCTAGGGGTAGCTGGAAATATAACACTATCACAGATTCGAGAAATTCTTAAATAAAAGTTTTTTCATTTAATACATAATAAAGTGTAAGGGTGAATATTATGACAGCAATGACAGCTATCAGCGGTTTACTCATTAATAATAATTATATAGATATTATATCTAATAATATCGCAAATGCTTCTACTATAGGATATAAATCTAGTCAACCTATCTTTTTTGATATTTTTTCACATTCTTGTTATTCAAACACTCCTATCGGATATGGAGTTGGAATTTCAAATATTATACAAAACTTCAGCAATGGAATGTTAGTAGAAACCGGTAGAGATTTAGACTTAGGAATTATAAAAGATGGTTTTTTTCGTGTTTTAGACGCTCAAGGTCACGTACATTACACACGAAATGGTCAATTCTTAATAGATAAAAATAAAAATATTATTAATATACAAGGAATGTATCTCACAGGACAAAATAAATCTCATTCAAAAAATACTTTTAATAATTTATCTAATTTAGAACCGATTAACTTACAACATGCGCATATATTACAAGCAAAACCTACTTCATCAATTAAATTGAGTAGAGCTTTAAATAGTGATATGAATCCTATTAATCATGAAAATAATTCTGATAATGATTTGTCTCAAAAAGACAACTATGTAAGCAACATCACTATTTATAATAAAGATGAAAAAGCAGAAACACTAACTATTTCTTTTAAAAAGACAGATAAAAAAAATACATGGAACGTAAATATAAAATCAAATAACCTTTCAGATGATTCTGACAAAAAAGAGAATATTAATAAAAGTTTTGATTTAAAATTTGATTCTCATGGTGAATTAATTTCTGAGGCAGTATTAAGTATTCAATCAGAAAATTCAAAATATGAAAATATTACTTTAGATTTAACTGGTACTATAGAACAATTAGACAGTGATAATTCTTATCATGAATACTTTTCTTCTCAAAATGGATATGCAAAAGGATCTTTAAAAACATTTCGCATTCTTCTCAATGGTGAAATTATTGGTACATATTCTAACGAACAAACTGTTCCAATTGGACAAATATTATTGTCAAAATTTATTAGTCCAGAAAAATTACATCCTGAAAGTGGTAATTTATGGTCTGCTACTGAAGAATCAGGTCAAGGAGACATAGGTATAGCGGGTGATTCTGGTTTTGGAACATTAACAAATGGAACTTTAGAAACTTCAAATGTAGATTTGAACAAAGAATTAATAAACATGATTATAGCACAACGCAACTATCAATCAAATGCACAATCTTTTAAAACAGAAGATAAAATCATTAACACATTACTAAATTTACGATAATCTATTAATGGGACTCAAAACTATATATGGAGAATGCAATATATCATTCTATGATGTCAGCTAAGCAATTATTAGAAAAACAAACTATAATTTCTAATAATCTAGCAAATATTTCTACTAATGGTTTTAAAGAAAAATTTAATTATATATTACAGGATGAAAATACAAATAATTTATTTAATAATCATCATCCAATTATAAAAGAATATTATAATCTTTCTCCAGGTATATTACATCATACACAAAGAAATTTAGATTTATTTATTAAAGATGATGGTTGGTTAACAGTTAAAGATATAAATGGTGAAGAAGCATATACAAAAAACGGTCATTTAAAAATAAATGCAGCAAGAAAACTGACTATTCAAGATAATGAAGTAGTAGGACATAATTCTAATATAGAAATACCTGATAATGTAAATTTAAAAATTTTATCTAATGGAATTATTACTGTAATAGAAAAAAAGAATAAAAAAATTTTTACAAACCAAATAGGTGCATTAAAATTAGTTAGTCTTCCTTGGCAAAATCTAATACAAAAAGAAAATGGGTTATTTTATCTTAAAAAAGATTTCAAAAGTAACAAATATAGTCATATTATTAATCATAATAATAATATACGTGTGCAAGCAGGATTTTTAGAATCTAGCAATGTAAATACTTCAAAAAACATGATAGAAATGATATCTAATGCTAGACAGTTTGAAATGCAAATGAAAATGATATCTACGTGTGATCAAAATTTTGAATATGCTAATCAATTAATTAATATAAACAATTAAAAAGGAGAAAAAAATATGATTCCTTCTTTATGGATTGCTAAAACAGGACTAGATGCTCAACAAATTAATATGAATGTTATTTCTAATAATTTAGCAAATGTTAGTACTAACGGATTTAAACGTTCTAGAGCTGTTTTTGAAGATTTAATGTATCAAACAGTAAGGCAAGCAGGAACAAACTCATCTATTGATACAAATTTGCCATCAGGACTACAGATCGGTACTGGAGTGAGACCAGTTGCTACAGAAAGAATTCATAGTCAAGGTAACCTTTCTAAAACAGATTCTAGAAAAGATGTCGCAATCAACGGACCTGGTTTTTTTCAAGTACAATTACCAGATGGAAATATGGCGTATACTAGAGATGGTTCTTTTCAATTTGACCAAAATGGTCAATTAGTCACTAACAGTGGTTTTCCTATTATACCTGAAATTACTATTCCTGCTAATGCTTTAAATCTAAATATAGCAAGAGATGGTGTAGTTAGTGTTACTGTGCAAGGACAAACTCAACCTATTTTTCTTGGTCAATTGAATTTAATTAATTTTATTAATCATTCTGGATTAGAAAGTTTGGGAGAAAATTTATATCAAGAAACTCAGGCATCTGGGACACCCATCGATACTACTCCTGGTTTAAACGGTACAGGTTTATTATATCAAGGATATGTTGAAACTTCAAATGTGAATGTTGCTGAAGAACTAGTTAATATGATTCAAACTCAAAGAGCATATGAAATAAATAGTAAATCTATTAATACATCTGATCAAATGTTACAAAAATTGTCACAATTATAATATATTCTACTTCTATATTATTTTTAAAAATAGGTTAAGAAAAAACTTTTATTTATTGAACGTCTATTATTAAAGGTAACTTTTTCGTGATAAAGTTATTTATCTGTCAATTTAAATATTATTTAACTGCTTTATTTTTATTAACTATTCAGAGCTGTGCATCAGTGCCATATCAACCTCTAGTGGAAGGTGTAACAACAGCTGTAGCACCTAATATTTTACCCAAAATAGTAAATGGTTCTTTATTTCAAGAAAGAACACCTATAAACCCAGGTTATCAACCATTATTTGAAGATCACCGTCCACATAATATTGGTGATACTATAACTGTTGTATTACAAGAAAATATAAGTGCTAGTAATAGTTCTGCTTCCAATATGAGCCGAGATGGAAGTGCTAATCTAGGAATTACAATAGCACCTAGTCAATTCAATCCGATTTTAGGTTTTGATTCAAAAGACAATAAAACTGGATTAGATAGTATAGGAAAAAACGTCTTTTCTGGGACAGGTAGTAATTCAGCTGAAAATAAATTTACTGGTCTAATTACTGTTACTGTAAAACAAGTATTACCGAATGGAAACTTAAAAGTTGTTGGAGAAAAACAGGTAGCCATTAATGAAGGAACAGAATTTATTCGTTTTTCAGGTGTGATAAATCCTAATAACATTAGTAAAAATAACTTAGTAGCATCTACTCAAATATCTGATACGCGTATTGAATATTTAAATAATGGACGTATTCATGATATTCAAAAAATGGGATGGTTGCAAAGATTCTTACTAAAAATTTCTCCTATATAGATATTTGAACAAAAAAATAATTGAAAAAATATCCAAAAAATTATATATCCTCTAAAATAATATTAATTTTCATAAAGGACTCTATTTGTCCTTTATGATAAACATATAAAATATTTTAAAAAATAAAAAATTTTTACATAATGAGAATATTTATTGAAAATAATATATTTGTATACTATAACACTTTTAAAAAAGTGAATTGATAAAGGTTTTCTATGTCTAAAATAATATCATCATTAAAATTTATTATTTTTCTTTTAATAAGTTTATCTCTTCCTGTGTATGCTGAAAAAATACGTGATTTAACTAGTATTGAAGGAATTCGAGATAATCAGCTGATCGGTTATGGTTTAATAGTAGGTTTAGATGGCACAGGAGATCAATCAATACAAGCACCATTCACAAGTCAATCACTCAATAATATGTTAGCTCAATTAGGAGTTAGCATTTCACCAAATACTAATATGCAATTAAAAAATGTAGCTGCAGTAATAGTAACTGCAAATTTGCCTCCATTTAGTCATGCAGGTGAACAAATAGATGTTTTTGTTTCATCTATAGGAAATGCTAAAAGTCTGAGAGGCGGTACATTATTAATGACTCCATTAAAAGGTACTGATAATCAAATTTATGCTCTGGCTCAAGGTAACATATTAGTATCTGAAAAAAATAACTCTATAAAAAAGTTTAATTATATTCATGTAAATCAGGTTAATTCTGGAAAAATTCATCGTGGTGCAACAATCGAACGTGAGATCAAAAATAATTTTGGAAAAAAAAATACAATTAATCTCCAACTAAATACAGAAGATTTCATTACGGCACAACGTATCAGTGATATGATTAATATAAAATATCCCGATACAGCTACACCTATTAATTCTAAAACAGTACAACTGAATACTTCACCTAATAACGATGTACAAGTTCACATGCTTTCTAATATTCAAAATATCGATATTTCTTTACCATCTCAAGAGGCAAAAGTTATATTAAATTCTCGTACTGGTTCTATTGTAGTTAATCAAGAAGTAAAACTAGGAACATGCGTAGTTTCTAACGGAAATATATCAATAATTGTACATGAAATAATTAATAAAAAAAGAGATCTTAATTTTTTAAAAGATTTTAAAAAAAATATAAAAAAAGAATCTTATTCAGAAGATATAATAAATCAAAATTACATGGAGAACATTTCTTTAAATCAAAAAAATTTGAATAATATAGTGAGAGCTTTAAATATATTAGGTTCTACAACTAGTGAACTTATGTCTATTTTACAATCAATGAAAAGCGCTGGTTGTCTTAATGCTAAATTGGAAATCATTTAATGAACAATAATTTATTATTATTTAATATATCAAATTATGGTACAAAATTTATTCATGAATTAAAATATCAAGTTCATAATAATGCAAAAAAATATTCATTGCAAACTGCGAAAGAAGTAGAAGGTGTCTTTATTCAAATATTACTTAAAAGTATGAGAAGTTCTTTATCAAAAGATAACTTAATAGATAACAACCAAAGTCGTCTTTATACAGATATTTATGATCAAGAATTATCAAAAATATTAAGTAAAAAAGGAATGGGATTAACTAATATCATTTTAAAACAACTTCAAAAAACACAAAAAACATAAAAAAATATATGGAATATAATTAAAATATACTATTTTATCGTAATAAATATAATTTATTACAAATTATATCAAAAAGGGAAGAATTATGAGTTCTATATTTAACACTGCCATTGCTGGTATAAATGCAATGAGAATTATGATTGAAAAAACTACTAATAAAATTAACCATCCAGATGAAAATAACAATGTAGAAAAACGTATTTTTTTAGAAAATACAGCACAAGATTCTAGTGTCAATACTGCAGTAAAAGTAAAAGAAATTTACGATAATTATAATGATTTTATTACTGAAGAAAAAAGAAAAACAAATGTACAAGTACAAGATGAACAAACTAAAATTGAACAATTATTAAAACTAGAAGACTTATTGTGTGAAAAATCAAATATTTTTAATGAATTAATTAATGATCTATACGAACAAATAGAAAAAGATGTTGCATTAGATAAAAAAAATATTATTAATAGTAATATAAAAGAAAAATCAAATAATATTATTACTGAATTAAAAGATTTTGATAGAAAATTAAAATTTCTAGAAAAAGATATTAAAACATCAGTAATTAATAAAGTACAAAAAGTTAATTCTTTAATTGATCAAATTCATGATGCAACTATTGATATTCGTTTTTTTCCTATTTTGAAGATACCTAACAGAATTCAAGGTTTTATTGATAAAAGAGATGATTTAGTCGATGAACTAAATAATTTAGTTGGTGTTAAAGTTGTTAAGGGTAATGATAGTTATAAAATTTATTTAAATAATGGAATATGTATTATTAACAATAATCAAAAACAAAACTTAATTCCATTAACATCTAAATCTGATGATAGATATATTAGTGTAGGATACATTGATAAAGATGAAAATAGAGTAAAAAAAATAGAAGATATGATTCCTAGTGCTTCTTTAGGTGCTCTTTTAAAATTTCGCAGAGAAGAATTAACTAATGCAAGAAATAAAATTGGACAATTAACAGTCAATTTTGCTGATAGTATAAATTCTTATCACACATTAGGATATGATGTATTTGAACATGTTGGCAAACAAATTTTTAATATCAGCAATCCAGAAATTATAGCTAGTTCAACTAATCATTCATCCCCTATAACGTCTGCACAATGGGTTTCTACTAGTAATTCTAAAGATACTGATTATATTTTATACTTTAAAAACAATAATTGGAACGTCAGAAGATTATCTGATCATACTTCAGTTCAACCTAATATACGTAGAGAAAATAATAATTTATTAATCACTTTTGATGGACTTGAATTTTTAATACAAGGTCAGAATGAAGATGGTGATATTTACATGATTAAACCATATTCTAAAACACTAGAACAATTAGATCTATTAATCGAAGAAAATGAACCTTTTTCATTTTCATCTGCAAATAAAATAAATAATCAAAAGAAAAATGTTTTAGTCAATCATCAAGAAACACTTGATGAATCTTATCAAAAATTTTCAAAATCTATAGCTTATAAATGTAATTTACTTGAAGAAGAGTTACCTTTCAAAAAAAATATGATTAAAATACTTGATGATAAAAAACTTTCCATGTCAAGTGATCTTGAAAAAGACTATCAAAATTTAAATTATCAACAAGAGTGTTATCTTGCTAACGTTAAAGTTTTAGAAACAGCAGAACGAATTTTTAATGAAATAATTGAATGCTATAGCTAATTAACTAATTTTAAAATTATATCTTTAAAAAAAATAAAAACTTACTTTTAAAGTAAGTTTTTATTTTTTACAAGTATAAATATATAAAAAATATTAATACATGTATTAAATTTTTTTTTTAGGTTTAAAAACAGGAGAATTAGAAAAATTTTTTGCAGAGTGTGCTCCTGCTGAATTTTTTATTTTAATATTTGATTCTCTTAAAAATAAATTAGAATTTATGACTTTCTTTTTTTCTTTTAAATATAGTTCTGTAGAGATCTTAGTAATGGGAGCACTAGATTGATTTTTTTTATTAAAAATAAATGTATTTTTCTTTTTAGGAATTAGTATATATTTACATTTTATGTTTTTTTTAATTTGTTTTTTAAATTTTGAATATTTTTTCAATGAATCGAGTTCGCTTGTTATTTTTTTTATTTGATCATAATCATTCTTAATTTCTTTCTTTTTTAACTTTTTTTCTGATAAAATTGGATATGAAACTAAATTGTTTTTTTCAAAAATAGAAAATGAATTTATTTTTTTTTTCAATATGTTTTTTTTGTTTTTTTTTATTCCATCTAATGAAATAATTGAATATTTAATCCAAACTTTACTAAAAGCTAATTCTAATGAAAAAACTGAAGATTTAATTGAAACAGGACATACGAGTGGATAAAAATTTAAATGATTATTCTTAATACTCCTTTTTTTTAATATTTTAGAAGCAGTAAAAACTGGATAAACAATATTATCATGTTCTATGATTTTATTCTTATTTAAATTATTTATAACAGTCTTTTGGGATATATTTTTTTTATTTTCTATATTATAAAAAAAATTATATTCACTTATAAAATAAAATTGATTTTTTTTCATATAATTATTATAAATCTGACTGAAAGTAAAACAATCATTTTTAAATACTTTAATATCTGAATCTTTTGAAAATGAATTTTGAATATTTTTACTATTAACATTGAATTTATTGTCTTTTTTCTCTCTATCACTATAAGAAGATTTATTATTTTTATTTAGAGAATGATATTTTTTTTTTATATATATGTTGTTTTTATTCTGATAAGTATGATTCTTAATGAATTCACTTGTTGTTAAAATATATCTCATTAAAACAGAACGTTTTAACCAAGTTATTATTTTTAAAATAAAATTATTATTTAATAAAATCTTATAAAATTTACTATTAATCTTATTTTTTTTTAAAATATTTTCTTTTTCTTTTTTTGTTTTATTAATTTTATTATTCGTTAAAATAAAATTTTTCAAAACTAATTTTTCTTTTTGTTTTTTTTGAATAACGTTTTCTTTCAATGTATGAGAAAATTTTCTTTTTTTAGTATCAGAAAGATAATAACTCATTGAATTGATATTTTCACCTTTTCTTATTCTAGAAACAGAATAATGTGGAGTTTTCATATTTTTACTCGGAACAATGATAGTTTTTCCACCACGTTGACGTTTTTCAATAGCATGTACTGCATCTCTTTTTTCATTTAATAAATAACAGGCTATTTCTATAGGTACAATAGCATGCACTTCATATGTATTCTCTTTCAGAGCTTCTTCTTCAATTAAACGTAAAATAGATAATGATAAAGATTCATTATCTCTAATAGTTCCAGTTCCTGTACATCTAGGACAAATATGATAATTAGATTCACCTAAAGAAGAACTTAATCGTTGTCTCGACATTTCCAACAAACCAAATTTAGAAATCTGACCAATTTGAATCTTTGCTCTATCTTCCCGTGCAATCTCACGTAATCTATTTTCAATAGCTCTCTGATGACTAACCGGAGTCATATCTATAAAATCAATAACAATTAAACCCCCTAAATCTCTTAAACGTAATTGACGAGAAATTTCATCTACTGCTTCAAGATTAGTATTAAATGCTGTAGACTCAATATCTATACCACTTGTAGAGCGAGCAGAATTAATATCAATAGCAGTTAATGCTTCAGTACTATCTACCATAATTGATCCACCTGAAGGCAATCTTACTTGTCTTTGAAAAGCAGAATCTATCTGTGTTTCAATCTGAAAATGTCTGAACAGTGGAATTGCTCCAGTATATAGTTTGATCTTATTAATAAAATCTGGCCGGCCTAAAAAAGTAATATGTTCTCGTGCGAAATCTAGCATTAAAGGATTATCAATTAAAATCTCTCCAATGTCTTGCCGTAAATAATCTCTAAAAGCACGTACAATTACATTACTTTCTTGATGAATCAAAAATGGTGCTGTTCGTTGTTGTGCTATTATTTGAATCGTCTCCCAATGCTGTAATCTAAGTGATAAATCCCATTTTAATGATTCTATCGATTTTCCGGCACCTGCAGTCCGAATTATGACACTCATATCTTCAGGTAATTTTAATGAAGTTAATAACTCTTTTAAAAGAGTTCTATCACTTCCTTCAATTCTTCTTGATATTCCACCAGCTTTCGGATTATTTGGCATAAGTACTAAATAACTACCTGCCAAACTGATAAAAGTCGTTAAAGCTGCTCCTTTAGTACCGCGTTCTTCTCTATTTATTTGAATAATAACTTCTTGACCTTCTTGCAAAATATCTTTTATATTTACACGTGAATTATAAATATATTTTTTCGGAAAATAATTTTTAGAAATTTCTCGTAATGGTAAAAAACCATGTTTTTCTTCACCATAATCTACAAAAGCAGCTTCTAAACTAGGTTCAATTCGAGCAATCTTTCCTTTATATATATTTGATTTTTTTTGTTCTGATCCAGAATTTTCTATATCAAGATCATATAAACGCTGACCATCAACAAGTGCTACACGCAACTCTTCCTGCTGAGTGGCATTAATTAACATTCTTTTCATTGTAACTTTTTCTCTCTTATTTTTATAAATAAGTAAATACATCAACAGGAAATACAAACTGGAAAAAAATTCTTATTATCATATAATGACTTTTATTTGAAATACCTATAAAAATAAGCTTTTTATAAAAAATTAAATAAAAAGAAGTTCAAAATATAAATATATAAAAAAATTAGTATATTCATAATATATTTTTTATAAAATAATTATTTTTTACACGATCAAATTTATTACTAATACTATATTTTATTCTAATAAATTTAATTAATATATTTATATAAATAATTATATTATAATAAATAAAAAATTAAAAAAATTACTGAATAAAATAGAGATTTTTTTAATGAAATATAAAACACTACCTGTATCTATAATATATATTAATGAAGATATGATGAATCAAAGAATAGATAATTTTATGCATAATCGATTTAAAAATGTGCCTAAAAGTATGATATATCGAATTATCAGAACAGGAAAAATTAGAATTAACAAAAAAAGAATTCAACCCTATTATAAATTAAATATTGGAGATATACTTAGAATTCCACCAATAAAAATATCATATAATTTCAAAAATAATATTTTTCCTTTAAAAGATGCTGAAATTTTATTAAATAGTATCTTGTATGAAGATAATGATTTATTGATTATTAATAAACCTTCTGGAATTGCAGTACACGGGGGAAGTGGATTCAATTTTGGAGTGATAGAGTATTTCAGAAAGTTACGTCCACTAAATAAATTTCTTGAACTCGTTCATCGTATTGATCGTGAGACATCAGGCGTATTAATATTAGCAAAAAAACGTACATGTTTAACTTCTTTACATGAGCAATTAAGAGAGAAAAAAATAAAAAAAGAATACTTAGCATTAGTACATGGTTTATGGCCTATTCATAGAAAAAAAATTGTTAACTCTTTATTAAAAACAAAATTACAAAATAAACAAAAAAAAGTTTTAATTGACCCTCTTGGCAAACCTTCAGAAACTTATTTTAAAATAAAAAAACAATTTTCTTCATCCACACTACTTTCAATTATTCCTAAAACTGGTCGAACACATCAAATCCGAGTACATACTGCACATATCGGACATCCTATAATATTTGATAAACGTTACGGTGAAAGTTATTTAGATATTAATATAAAAAATAAAATAAATATTAATAGACTTTTACTTCATTCTGCTGCAATTCATTTTATTCATCCAAATAATGGCAAAAAAATTTGTATTCAAGCACCCTTAGATGAAACTTTTAAAAGTTTCTTGAATAATATAGTATAGTTTATTTTAAATCATATATTTCATACTAATATGTTTCAATCACTGTTTAAATAATTATCTTAATACATTTAAGAAAAAGTGAGAATAAAAATGGCTGTTCAAAAAAACAAACCGACACGTTCTAAAAGAGGTATGAGGCGTTCCCATAATTTTTTAATAGAACCAACCTTGTCTATAGATAAATTTTCCGGAGAAATTCATATACGACATCATATTACTAATAATGGTTATTACAAAGGTAAAAAAGTAATTTAAGAAATTTTATACAAAATGATGCTTATGAAAAAGCATCATTTTTTTTAAAAAAAATTAATGAAAAATATTAAATTTTCTTAAACTTATTTTAGATAATATTATAAATTTTTTGAACAATATAAAAATGTTAATGTATTTTTTATTTAAGAAAATAAGGTATTCATAATGGCTTTATTTGCAATGTTATTTCCAGGACAAGGTTCGCAATATGTAGGTATGTTGTCTTCTTTTTTTAAAAAAAATAACAATATTTTTAAATATACTTTTGATGAAGCATCTCATTATGTTAATCATAATTTGTTAAAATTAATAAAAGAAGGACCAAAAATAAAATTAAATGAAAGTTCATACTCACAAGTCGCGATATTAACTTCATCAGTATCAATTTATCGTTTTTGGAAAAATCAAAATGGAAAATCTCCATCATTGATATCTGGACATAGTCTTGGAGAATATTCCGCTTTAGTATGCTCTAATGCAATAAAATTTTCTGATGCATTAAAAATTGTTTTTTTACGCGGTAAAATTATGCAAAAAACCGCTATGAATCATCCTAGTTTAATGCAAGCAATTATCGATATAGATAAAAAAAAAGTTGAAAAAGCATGTTTAATAGCTTCAAAAAAAAAAGTAGTATCTTTGGCAAGTATAAATTCTAATAATCAAATCGTAATTTCTGGAGATAAATCAGCTGTTTATGAAGCAGGTTTACATTGTAAAAAATTTGGTGCTAAATGCATATTAAATTTAAATATTAACACACCTGCACATTCGCAATTAATGAAACCAGCAGCTGAAAAACTGAAAAAAATATTACAACTCACTACTATATATTCACCAAAAATTCCAGTGATAAATAATGTTGATGTAAAATATGAAAACAATAGCAAAAATATTAAAAATGCATTAACCAGACAAATTTACAGTACTGTCAGATGGAAAGAAATTATAGATTTAATCCAAAATAAAAAAATTTTTATTATGTTGGAAGTAGGACCTAGTCAAATACTAACAAATTTAAACAAAAAAAATAAAAAAATTATTTCATTAAGTACAAACAATTTAAAAAATTTTTTAGAAGCATTTCAAAAAATTAATAAAGGTAATCATGAATAAAAATAAAAAAACTGCTTTAATCACAGGTGCTAACCGTGGAATAGGACAAGCAATTGCAAAAAAATTAATAAAAACAGGAATAAAAGTAATTGGAACAGCTACAAGTCAAGATGGTGTTAATTTGATTAATAATTATTTAAAAGAAGATGGATTTGGTTTTGTGTTAAATCTAGAAGATACTTCTTCTATTAGAGAAAAAATAAAAGAAATTTGTAACAAAAAATGTTCTATTGATATACTCGTTAATAATGCCGGGATAAAAGAAGATAAATTATTAGTTAATATGAATGATCAAGAATGGAATAAAGTTATAAAAATTAATTTTATGTCAATATTCTATCTTGTAAAATCAGTACTTCGTTATATGATAAAAAAAAAACAAGGACGTATAATTACTATCAGCTCAATAATTGCTTATACTGGAAACAAAGGACAAGTTAATTATAGTGCTTCTAAATCTGCATTAATAGGATTTCATAAATCATTAGCGTTAGAAGTAGCATTAAAAGGAATTACTGTTAATATTGTTGCACCAGGATTTATTAAAACAGATCTTACAAATACGTTAAATATCATTCAATATCAAAAATATTTATCTGAAATACCTATGAAAAGATTAGGTAATGTTAAAGAAGTAGCTGACGCTGTTGAATTTTTATCTTCAGAAAAAGCATCATATATCACAGGACATACATTACATGTTAATGGTGGTATGTATATGATATAATATAAAATAAATCTATTTTTTTATAGAGTAAAATATTCATTATATTCACAAATACAATAGAGAATTATAAAAATGAAAAACATTGAAAAACGAATAAAAAAAATAATTACTGATATATTAGATATAAAAGAAGAAAATATTTCAAACAATGCTTCTTTTATAGATGATCTTGGTGCTGATTCCCTTGATACAGTAGAATTAATTATGGCATTAGAAGAAGAATTCGATATTGAAATATCAGATGAAGCAGCAGAAAAAATGAATACGATACAACAATCTATTGATTATATTAAAAAATATTGTAAAACATAATTAATCAATTCTATATATTTCAAAAAAGATTAGACTTATTTTTTAAATTAATTAATAAATCTCATTTAACGTAATAAATCAATTATATAATCAATATATGTTAAAAAATGATAAAAAATAAATTTATTGTTATTGAAGGATTAGAAGGCGCTGGTAAAACTCATGCTTGTATATATATTAAAAATACTTTAAATAAATATAATATTAAAAATGTAATATTAGTACGCCAACCTGGCAGTACACCTATTGCAGAAGAAATAAGAAATTTAATAAAAAAAAATTTTAATACTGAAGATTTTACTAAAGAAACAGAATTATTATTAATGTATGCAGCAAGAATACAACTAGTCAAAAAAATAATTCAACCTGCCTTAAAACGTGGAATGTGGGTCATTTCTGACCGCCATGATTTATCTTCTTTAGCTTATCAAGGTGGAGGATTGGGGATCCAAGAAAAAAAAATAATTCAATTAAAAAATTTATTTCTAAGAGGTTTTATTCCGGACTTAACTATTTATTTAGACGTTTTTCCAAAAATTGGTTTAAAAAGAGCATTGAATAGAAATTCATTGGATCGAATTGAACGTAGAAAACTAGAATTCTTTAAAAAAACTAGAAAAATTTATCTAAAAAACACACAATCAGATCAAAAAATTATTAAGATTAATGCTAATTTAAATATTAATACTGTTCAAAAAAATATTAAAAAAAAAATATTAAATTGGCTTAAACAGCAAATCATATGAAATTATATCCTTGGTTACTTAAACCATATAACAATATTATTCAACAATATCAAATAAAAAAAGCTCATCATGCTATTTTAATTAAAACTTCAAAAGGAATGGGTGTATCAAAATTAATTTGGTTTATCAGCAAATGGATATTATGTCTGGATCCTATCGGAACAAATTTTTGTAATAAATGTCATGGATGTAAATTAATGTCTATTCAAAATCATCCAGATTGGCATTATTGTAAATCTAAAAACAATGATCTGTTTAATATCGATGAGATGAGAATAATTAACGAAAAAATATTCAAATGTTCACAACAAGGTGGATCTAAAATTATTTTTTTTCCAGATACTGAAAAATTAACAGAATCAGCAGTGAATGCTTTTTTAAAAACATTAGAAGAACCACCAAACAATACTTGGTTTTTTTTAGTAAATTATAATAATTTAAGTTTACATTATACATTAAATAGTCGTTGTCTAATATATAAATTATTTGTTCCAAATGAAAAAGATAGTTTAACTTGGTTAAAAAAATCTACTAAAAAAAAAGATAAATCATGTTTAACTTCACTACGAATCAATCAAGGTTCTCCTATATATGCAAAAAAATTTATTAATAGCCAAATATGGATAGAACGAATAAATTTTTATAAATGTTTATTTCATGCTTGTCAAAATAGAAATTTATTAAAAATATTACCAATATTAAATAACAAGAATAGTATTGTCTATATCAACTGGATATGTTTTTTACTATTAGATTCTATTAAATTTAGTTTTAATCAAAAGGAATATTTAACTAATTTGGATCAAATAGAACTGATTGAATTTTTTTCTGATAATTACAAAACTATTATTTTAGATGTTAGTATTCGAACTTGGATGAAATGTCGATACAGATTATTAAATATATCTGGAATAAATCATGAGTTACTATTATTAGAACAATTATTAAAATGGGAAAAAATTTTGAATTTTATATTTAAAATTTAATAATTAAAAAATTGAAATAAAAAGAGATGAAATTATGTTCTTAATTGATTCACATTGTCATTTTGATCGATTAAATTATGATTTATTGCATACGAATATAGAAGATGTGTTAAAAAAGTCTTTTAATAATGATGTAAAAAAATTTTTAACTGTATCTACTTCCATAAATAATTTTTATAAAATTAATCAATTATGCAAAAAAAATATTTCCATTCTTTATTCTTGCGGTGTTCACCCTTTAAATTGTCAAAAAGAAATAATTAATTTTAATACAATAGAAAAAATTACTGAAAAAATAGAAAAATTATCTTCTATACCACGTGTAATAGCAATAGGTGAAACTGGTTTAGATTATCATTATTCATCTGAAAATAAAAACATTCAAAAAAAATTTTTTCGTAAACACATTCGCACTGCAATAAAATTAAAAAAACCAATTATAGTTCATTCTCGTAATGCGATGGATGATACTATCCAAATATTGAAAGAAGAAAATGCAGAAATATGCACAGGAATATTACATTCATTTAATGATAACTATCATTCAGTATCTAAATTATTAGACATAGGTTTTTATATTTCTTTTTCTGGAATAATTACTTTTAAAAATTCTATAGAATTACGTTCTATAATTAAAAAAATACCATTAGAACGTTTATTAATAGAAACAGATTCACCTTATCTAACACCTGTTCCTTATCGAGGACAAGAAAATCAACCTGCATATTTATTAGAAATAGCAAAAACAATATCTATCTTGAAAAAGATAAACATAGAAAAAATTTCACAAATGACAACGGATAACTTTCATAGATTATTTAATCTATAAAAAATTAATAACAATTTTATAAAAATATATCAGATGAAATATATCTGAAAATTTTAGAATATATTTAGGAGTTCTTCAAATATGTTTAAAAATACTTTTGCTAACCTTCAAAAAGTAGGCAAATCACTTATGCTACCTGTTTCAGTTTTGCCTATTGCAGGTATACTTCTTGGAATAGGATCTGCACATTTTAGTTTATTACCTGATATTGTTTCTCAAATAATGGCTCAAACAGGTAGTTCTGTATTTAATAATATGCCATTAATTTTTGCTATTGGCGTTGCTCTTGGTTTTACTAAAAATGATGGTGTTGCAGCTCTAGCTGCAGTAGTTGCTTATGGTATTTTAACTCAAACGTTATTTTTAGTTGAACCTATAATTTTACATACTACTATTGATGTTATAAAAGATAATCATCTTACAGATACTGGTATACTCGGAGGTATTATTGCAGGAGCTATTTCAGCATATATGTTTAATAAATTTTATCGTATTCAATTACCTGAATATTTAGGTTTTTTCGCTGGTAAAAGATTTGTTCCTATAATTTCAGGATTATCTGCTATATTAATAGGCTTAATATTATCAATAATATGGCCTCCTATTGGACATGGTATTCAAATTTTTTCTAAATGGGCTGCTTATCAAAATCCTATTCTTGCTTTTGCGCTTTATGGTTTAGTAGAAAGAGCGTTAGTACCATTTGGATTACATCATATATGGAACGTACCATTCCAAATGCAAATTGGTGAATATACTAATTCTATTGGACAAGTATTTCACGGAGACATTGCAAGGTATATGGCTGGTGATACTACTGCTGGTAATTTATCAGGAGGATTTATTTTTAAAATGTATGGACTTCCTGGAGCTGCTTTAGCAATTTGGCATTCAGCTAGAAAAGAAAATAAAAATAAAATAGGAAGTATTATGATCTCAGCAGCATTAACTGCTTTTTTAACAGGTATTACTGAACCTATTGAGTTTTCATTTATTATTGTTGCACCTATATTATATGTTATTCATGCTGTTTTAGCCGGGTTATCTTTTCCTATATGCATTTTTCTAAATATGCGAGCAGGAACAAGTTTTTCGCATGGCTTTATAGATTTCATAGTGTTAAGCGGAAATAGTAATCATATATATCTTTTCCCAATCGTTGGAATACTTTATGGATTATTATATTATAGTATTTTTTACCTATTCATAGTCCATTTGAATCTAAAAACACCAGGACGAGAAGAAGATAAAAATACTATTTTGTTTAAAAGTAATATTGAAATGGCACCATATATTATTAAAGCATTAGGAGGTAAAAATAACATTAAAAATTTAGATGCGTGTATAACTAGACTAAGAATTACAGTTTTAGAAATATCAAAAGTTAACCAAAAAGATTTGAAGAATCTTGGTGCAGCAGGAATAATCATTTCAGGATCAGGAATACAAGCTGTTTTTGGTACTAAATCTGAAAATATTAAAACTGCTATAGATGAATATATACAAAAAATGCTATAAAATTTTTACATTTAAAAAATCAAGGAATTTTAATTATGAAGGATGAATCTATTTTTAAGAAAATTATTAATAAAGAATTAACAGCTAGTATAATTTATCAAGATAAAATAGTCACCGCTTTCAAAGATATAAAACCAAAAGCACCAATACATATATTAATCATACCTAATATTTTCATTTCATCATCAAATGATATTGATGAAAAAAATAAAGATATTTTAGCTCATATGTTTTATATTGCTGTACAAATTGCAAAAAAAAAGAAAATTAGTGAGAAAGGATATCGAATAATTATTAATTGCAACAAAGATGGAGGACAAGAAATAAATTATCTTCATATGCATTTGTTAGGAGGAAAAAAATTAAGACCATTATCCTAATGATGTTTTATCATCAAATATTTTTTTATATAAAAAAATAATATATGACATAGTTCTTTTTTTTCAAATTTAAGGATGAAATTTTATTAAATACTTAATACTTATATTTTTCACGTTTTTTTTTATTAATAATTGTTCATTTTTTAATAATTTTAAAAAAAATTTGACAAAAACAAAAAATGTCTCGTTGAACTTTGACGCTACGATAGATAATATTATTGAAGAATTATTAAATTCTAAAAATATATTTATCTCTTATAAAACCTCATTTTTTGTTGATTTATTAAGAAATAAATCTAGTCTTATCATAGACGAAAAAAGAATCACAGATTTAATAAAAAATAAAATTACTAAACATACTAATAAAATTTATTTTTTTGAAAAAAAAGTTATTGATAAAAACAAAATTAAATTAGGGTTATCAGATTTAGAAGATGCATTAGATACTAGTACTGCAATGCTATTATGTCGTAATAATCATATAAAATATTATCTCCATAGCTCTGTACTTGAAGAACAAGATTTTTTTTTGTTAAAAATACAATTGATACTAGTTAGAACAGGAGAAATAGTTTTTGGAAAAACAGAAAAATTTTACTGGTAATGGGTATAAAAAAATCTATTTTTTTATAAAAATTTTTTATTTTTACTAAGAGTAGCGCTTTCTACTGAAATTGACATCATTAAAATATTATTTTTTTAATATACAAAAATAAATTTTTTATTTATAGATCAGTAGAAAGTTCTAACTCTTAATCAGGCAAAACATTATATAAAATTTTTAATTCCATTTAAAAAATATATTTTCTAAATATATTAAAACTGATACACTATTCCTGCACCAATTATATTATCTGTAGGTATTTTATCTCTTTCAATAGATTTATGATTATTCTTTAATAAATTAATTTTATAATTCATATATGTAGAAATATTTTTATTAAATTCATAACGAGTAGAAATATTGATTTCTTTAGCTAATTCTAAAGCATTATTAGATGCATCTTTTAAATCTGAATTTGTTTGTTGTCCCTTAGAATCTAAATAACTTAATGAAGGGTGAAATCCAGAATGAAAATTATATTCTGCAATAGCTTCAATGTTTTCTGTCGTCTGTATATATGGTTCACTAGATGAATCATGATTTTCACGAATACTAAACTGTATTGGTAAATGACTTCCTACACCATAAAAAGCTGCAATATATAAATCGTTAGCATCATATTTAAAACCTAATCCATATACATCTACAGACGAAAGTTTTTTATTTTTATTCGTATCAGAATTTAATTTTTCAGAAGAAAAAAAAGAACCTACAGCAGTAAGTCCTGTATCACTTTCATATTTTAAAGAAGCACCCCAACCCGCACCATTTTTTTGGTGTACTGCTCTATTTTCTACTGCATCTTGATATTGTAATGCAATACTAATTCCATCTAATAAACCAAAAAAATTGTCATTTCTATAAGTTAGTAAACTATTACTTCTACCTATCATATAATTATCATTACTAGAAAATACACTTTCTTTAACAATATACGGCATATGATTTGTTAATGATTGAGCATCATGTAAAATACCATAATTACGACCATAATCTATTGAACCCCAATTACCATATTTGAAACCAGCATATCCTAAACGCATAGAATTAGTTTTTTGTTTATCAAATGTTTCTTCTGGTATCGTAAGATCAGTATTATATTCAATATTTGCATAGCTCAAAAGTTGATCAGTAATATTGATTTCTCCTGATAAACCTAAAATAGCATTAGTATGATCATGATGAGATTTAATCTTTGTAGATAAAAATCCATGAGACAATTCATGTTTAGGATTAATACTACCATGTAATTCTAATTTATTACCATTTTTATTAAAAATTTCTACAGCATTAGCTCCATTACTAGCTGCTAATAACATTGGTATTACAATTGCTAAAGATTTACGATTTGTCATAATTTTTTATACTACCTTTTTAGTAAATATAATTTAAATGAATATCGATTTGTATTTGAATAAAATAAATATTATCTTTTTTTATCTTATTTATGGATATAAAATTATTATAATCAAAAATTTGTTTATTAAAAATTTGAACAGAAATCTTAACTAAAAATGTGCATTGTTTACTGTACGTGGAAATGGAATAATGTCTCTTATATTTGATATTCCAGTAATATAAGAGATTAATCTCTCGAAACCTAGTCCAAAACCTGAGTGTGGTACTGTACCATATCGGCGAAGATCTCTATACCACCAATAATCTTCTTTTTTTAATCCTAATTCTAATAAACGTTGATCTAAAACTAATAAACGTTCTTCGCGTTGAGAGCCACCTATTAGCTCTCCAATATTAGGTACTAATAAATCGATTGCTGCAACAGTTTTTTTATCATCATTCAATCTCATATAAAAAGCTTTTAATTCTTTTGGATAATTTTTTATTATTACGGGAATTTTAAAATGTTTTTCTACAAGAAAACGTTCATGTTCAGATGCTAAATCAACACCAAAAAAAACGGATTTTTTAAATTTCATATTAGAATTAAGTAGAATATTTATAGCATCTATATAATCTATACGTACAAAATTTATTAATAATAATTCTTTTAAACGATTAACAATGTTACTATCAATATAGTTTTTAAGAAAATTAATGTCTGGCATGCAATCTTTTAAAAGAGCTTTAAAAATATATTTTAACATACGTTCAATAAAATCTGATATATCGTTTAAATTTGTAAAAGCTGACTCTACTTCTAACATCCAAAATTCAGCTAAATGACGACTAGTATTAGAATTTTCCGCACGAAAAGTCGGTCCAAAAGTATAAACTTTAGAAAGAGCACAAGCATATGTTTCTATATTAAGCTGCCCCGAAACAGTTAAAAAAGATTCTTTTCCAAAAAAATCTTTTTTAAAATCAACGGAACCATCTTTATTTTTAGGAATATTTTTCATGTCTAATGTTGAAACACGAAACATTTCTCCAGTACCTTCAGTATTTAATCCAGTAATAATAGGAGTTGGGACCCAATAATAGTTATTTTTATATAAAAAACTATGTAAGGTGTGTAACACATGATTTCTAATTCGAACTATTACACCTATTAAGTTTGTTCTAGATCTTAAATGAGATACTTCTCTTAAATATTCTAAACTATGTTTTTTAGCTGATATTGGATAAGTATCTGGTTGATCAATCCAACCTTGAACTTCAATTTCTATTGCCTTAATTTCATATTTTTGTTTATGTCCAATAGACAATATTAATACTCCTGTAATCCTTACAGAACATCCAATAGTTAAATTCAATATTTCTTTATCATAATTAGATAAAGAATTATTCGCAATAACTTGTATTGAATAAAAACATGAACCATCATAAATCGTAATAAAAGAAAAACCAGATTTTGAATTTCTGCGGCTGCGAACCCATCCACATACAGTAATTGTACTACTTACTATAATATCATCTTTATATATATCTGATATTGATACTGTATTCATAAAATCTTTCCTTTTACACTTATTTTAAAATATTTTAATAGAAATAATTTCAAAAAAACATACAAAAAATGATATTATCTAATTTAGCAATAAAATTCTTATTAAAATTTAATTTCACCTATTTTCTTTTACGATACGTTAAAAACTTTACATAAATTTTTTAAAAATTTTTTATCTAAACAAAACGTTTTACCTGGACTATCAGATATTTTAGCAACAGGTTTTCCATTACATTTTACTAATTTAATTACAATATTTAATGGTTTTACATATGGAATATCACATGTTAATTTTGTTCCTATTCCAAAAACAAGATTGATTTTATTATTAAATCTTTTATATAAAGAAATAATTTTTTTAAAATTTAAATTATCTGAAAACAACAATGTTTTAGTACGAGGGTCTATTCCTGATTCTTCATAATGTTTTATAGCTTTTTCACCCCATTTGACAGGATCCCCCGAATCATGTCTAATTCCTTGATAGGAAGAGGTAAAAAATAAATTAAAATCATGTAAAAAAGCGTCCATAGTAATAGAATCTGTAAGTGCGATACTTAAATGATTCCCATAATGAGATAGCCATGTTTTTAATGCTAAAATCTGACTTTTTTTTAAATTTGAACTAATCTGTTGATGCGCTTGAAACCATTCATGCGCCTGTGTTCCAACTGGTGATAAATTTAATATTCGTGATATATGATAGTTACTTGAACCAATTAAAAAAGGAAATTTTTCTTTTAATCTTTTAACAATTGCATACTGTACATCATAAGAAAATCTTCTTCTCGTTCCAAAATCAACAATTTTCAAACGAGATAAATCTATATTTTTAGTATATCTAAAGAATTTTTTTAATTTAGAATCTAAATATTGTATGGCACTTATAGTACTTATTTCTGGAGAAAAATTACTATGAAAAACTTCACTAATTAATGCTAAAATAGGTACTTCCCACAATATGACTTCTTGCCATAATCCACTTATTCGAATATGCAATTGTCCTTGATAATTGTTTATTTTTACTTGTGATATATTATATCGAAATTTTTTTAACCAATGTAAATACTCTTTTTTAAAAAATGGGAAGGAAGTCATATAAATATATTCTTCATGGCTTAAAGATAGAGATCTCATCATACTAATTTGTTCTAATAAAACATGAGAGTAACAGCCTAAAAAATTATCTCCTCTGCAAAGGAATTCTGCTACTACGTCGACGTTCTTATAATTATAAAAAATGGCTTGTTGCATATGAAGTTTATATGCGTCAGTATCAAGTAAAGTTTTTACTATTGGATAATCATATCGTTTCATAATATCTTGTATGTTATTATTATACTCTTTTTTCATATATGATAACTAAAATATTATTTTTTTTCATATTTAAATTACATTAAAAAACAAAAACAAAAAATTTTTTTAAGATATTACAAAAAAATACAAACAAAAAAAGTTATTACTTTTTAATAGATAATATTATACAAGATTTTTTAATGTAAATTTTATGGAATTTTACTTTAAATTCAAAAGGAATTATAATGTTTTATTATTTAATTCGTAAACTGTTATTTTTAATAGATCCTGAAAAATCTCATATTTTTATATTAAAATGTCTTAATTTTAAATTTTTTCAACTATTTAACAAAATATTTTCTAAAAAAAATCAAAAATCAAAAAAAATAAAATGTATGGGTTTAATTTTTAAAAATAAACTTGGTACCGCAGCAGGAATAGATAAAAATGGAGAGTATATAAATTGTTTATCAAAATTAGGATTTGGTTTTATTGAAGTAGGAACTGTCACTCCTTTACCGCAAAATGGCCATCCTAAACCTAGATTGTTTAGAATAACTCCTATGGAGGGTATCATTAATAGAATGGGATTTAATAATCTAGGTATAGATAATTTAATTCTTAACATAAAAAAATCTCATTTCAAAGGAATTATAGGCGTTAACATTGGAAAAAATCAAAACACTAGTATTAAAAATTCAATTAATGACTATTTAATATGTATAGAAAAAATTTATCTTTATGCTAGTTATATTGCAATTAATATTTCATCACCTAATACAACTAATTTAAGAAATTTACAATATGGAACTATTTTAAAACATTTATTGTATACTATTAAAGAGAAACAAAAAGAGTTGCATAAAAAACATTTAAAATACGTTCCTATTGCAATTAAAATCTCACCAGATCTTTCCATAAAAGAATTAAAAAATATTTCAAAGCAATTTATAAAATATAAGATAGATGCAGTAATTGCTACTAATACAACATTAGACCATTCATCAGTTTTATCATTGAAAAATGGTTCACAAATAGGAGGACTCAGCGGGTTACCTTTACAGAAAAAAAGTACTAATATAATATCTATATTGTCAAAAAACTTAGGGGAAAAAATTCCTATTATTGGTGTTGGTGGAATTAATTCTATACATTCAGCAAAAGAAAAGATTAAATCAGGTGCTACTTTAATTCAAATATATTCTGGATTAATATATCATGGGCCTGATCTTATTAAAAAAATTATAAAAAGTTTGTAAAAATTTTATAGATAATAAAAAATCTATCTTATATAAAAATATTATATTTTTTTATATCATATACGTAATATTAATTAAATTAATTATAAAAAATAATGAATTGTTTATTTGCAAGTACAAATTTTGGGACTGAAAATTTATTAAAAGAAGAACTCTTATATTTAGGAGCTAAAAATTTAAATATAAAAAATGGAGGTATTTACTATGAAGCAAATGAGTTATTATTATATAAAAGTTTAATGTGGAGTCGCATTGCTTCTCGTATTTTTTTATGTATAAAACAATTTAAAATAAAGAACAAAGAAGAACTATATTCTAATATCTATAATATAGATTGGGATGAAATCTTTTCTATAAATAAAACTTTTTCAATTAATTTTAAGGGAATTAATCATTTTATTCGTAATAGTTTATTCGGATCTTTAATAATAAAAGATGCTATTGTTGATCAATTTAAAAGAAAATATCTTCTCCGTCCAAACATAGATCTTATAAATCCTGATATTCGAATCAGATCATTTTTATCACATGATAATATAATTCATATTATGTTAGATTTAAGTGGTTCATCATTACATAAAAGGGGATATCGACAATTATCTAATTCCACTCCTATTAAAGAAAATTTAGGTGCAGCAATTATATTAAATTCAGGGTGGAATAAAAAAATGCCAATTATAGATCCTATGTGTGGCTCTGGAACATTATTAATAGAAGCTGCTATGGTATCTACTGATAGAGCACCTGGATTAAGAAGGGTGAAATGGGGATTTCAATCATGGAAAAAATATAATAAAAGTCTATGGCTTAATGTTATTCAAGAAGCAGAAGAAAGATTTAAAATAGGACTCGAAAAATGTTTTAAAAATAATTTTATTGGATATGATTATGATTCTAAAATAATAGAAAAAGCTAAAATAAACGCATCAAATGCAGGTTTATCAAAAACAATTAAATTTTTTACACAAAACTTAAATAATCTTAAAAATCTTTATGATGATAAAAAAATTGGAATATTGTTAACTAATCCTCCATATGGTGAAAGGCATCAAACTGAGAGTCAACTTGTAGGTTTATATATACAATTGGGTGTAGTATCAAAAAAATACTTTAAAAATTGGATATTGTCTATCTTTAGTTCATCAAAATTTTTGTTAAATTTTGTACAAATGAAATCAGATAAAGAGTATTTTTTAAAGAATGGAGCGTTAAATTGTATTCAACAGAGTTTTAAAATTTACTCAAAAGAAGTGCATACGGAAAATAGTGAATATCAAAATAGATTAAAAAAAAATTTCAATAAATTTAAAAAATGGACAAATCAAGAAGGAATAGAATGTTTCCGTGTATATAATGCTGATTTACCAAATTACAATATTATAGTAGATGTTTATAATAAATGGCTAGTCATTCAAGAATACAAAGCTCCAAAACTAATCAACTCCAATAAAGCATATAAAAGATTATGTAATGCAATTTATTATACTAAAGAAATATTATCTATTGATATTAATAATATAGTATTAAAAATTAGACAAAAAAATAAAAATACAACACAATATAAAAGACTATATAACAGTAATAGTTTTATGATAATTAAAGAATATCATGCAAAGTTTTTAGTGAATTTAATAGATTATTTAGATACCGGATTATTTTCAGATAAACGACTTATAAGAAAAATGTTAGGAACAATGGCGAGAGGAAAAGATTTCTTAAATTTATTTTCATATACTGGAACTGCTACTGTATATGCTGCACTAGGAAAAGCTAAAAGCACGACGAGTGTAGATATATCTAATACTTATATGAAATGGTCAATGCGTAATATGTCTATTAATAATTTAACAGATTATAATCATCATTTTATTCAAGAAGATTGTTTGAACTGGATAAAAAAAACAGATCATAAATTTGATCTTATATTTATTAATCCACCAACTTTTTCAAATTCTAAAAAAATGCAACAAGATTTTGATTTAAAAAGAGATTACCTTATTTTGATGATAAATTTAAAAAGAATTTTACGGTACGATGGTAATATTATTTTCTCTAGTTCTACACGTAATTTTAATATTAATTTGAATTCTCTTAAGAAAATAAAATTACATGCACAAAATATTACAAAAAAAACACAAAGTAAGGATTTTTTAAAAAATTTTAATATTTACCATTCCTGGTTAATAAAACATTCATAATAGATTGAAGGATATAAAGATTTATGCCTCTTATTAATCTTAAAGATGCTTCGTTATCATTTAGTAATTTAGAAATTTTAAAAAACAGTATGCTTCATATCCACAAAAATGAAAGAATATGTTTAATTGGTAAAAATGGTACTGGAAAATCAACGCTCTTAAAAATTATTAATAAAAAACAAGATCTGGATCATGGCTGTGTTATTTATAAAAAAAATATAAAAATATCTTATTTAAAACAAGAAAATCCGAAAAATTTAAATATTTCTATACATGATTTTATTATTTCTGGTTTTTATAAAATTTATACTAATAGCAATAACAGTTATAATATTGAATCAATTAAAAAAAAATTAAATATGGATCAAATTGTAAAAATAGAAAAAACAATAGAATTAATTGAATTAAAAAAAAATACTTTACTATCTGAACTTTCTGGAGGTTTACTAAGAAAAGTTGCATTAAGTCGTGTTTTAATAGATGAACCAGATGTATTATTACTCGATGAACCCACGAATCATTTAGATATAAAAACAGTCAAATGGCTCGAAAATTTTTTAAAGAAATTTCATGGTAGTATATTATTTGTATCACATGATAGAGGTTTTATTCAAAATATATCTACACGTATTGTTGATCTTGATCGAGGTAAACTAATTTCTTGGCCAGGAAATTATGAAAATTTTATAAAATTAAAAAATGATAGCAACCGGATTGAAAAAATACAAAAAAAAATATTTGATAAAAATTTAGAAAAAGAAGAAAAATGGATTAGAAAAGGAATTAAAGCTCGTTCAACTAGAAATGAAGGAAGAGTAAAAAATTTACAATTATTACGTAAAGAAAATAATGATTACAAAAAAATAGAAAAATTAAATAATATTACAATCAATCAAGATAAAAATTATTTAGGAAAAATAATTTTTAAAGTAGACAAAATAGATTTTTCATTTAAAAAAAAATTAATTATAAAAAATTTTTCATCAATAATTCAACATGGTGACAAATTAGCATTAATTGGAGCAAACGGATGTGGTAAAAGTACAATGATTAAACTTCTGATAGGAGAAAAAAAACCTACTAAAGGGGAAATTTATAAAAGTCAAAGATTAAAAATATCGTATTTTGATCAAAATAGATCTATATTAAATCCTAATAAATCTATAATAGATAACATCTCTTATGGGAAAGAAACCGTTTTAATAAATGGAAAAGAACAATACTTGATAGGATATCTAAAAAAATTCCTTTTCAAACCGAATCAACTTAATTCTTTAGTAAAAACATTATCTGGAGGTGAATGCAATAGATTGCTTTTAGCAAGATTATTTTTGACACCCAGTAATGTTTTAATTTTAGATGAACCTACTAATGATCTAGATTTAGATACATTGGAATTATTAGAAAAAATTATTATCAATTATAAAGGAACAGTTCTTATCGTAAGCCATGACGAAAAATTTATAAATAATACAGTAAACAAATGTTGGTTTTTTGAAAAAAATGGATTAATTAATACTTATGTTGGTAATTACGATTGTCTCAAAAAAGAACAAAATAATTTAATTAAAGAAAAAAAAAATATAACAAGAAAAACACATCATCAATTGATTACTCATATAAAAAAGAATCATAAAACAGTAATCAAAGAAATATTAATTAAAATAGAAAAAATAGAATGTGATATTAACAAACTACAAAAAATAGTTAATGAATTAAATTTCTTTCAAAAAAAAAGAGAAGAAAAAGTGCTAACATTAAAAATGTTAATACAAAAAGAAAAAGAATTAGAAGAAATATTAATATATTGGGAACAATTAGAAAAAAAACATAATCAGTAATATAGAAAAAAATTTTTAAAATGTATAGTATATTATACTATATCTTTCTCATACAATTTAAAGAACAACAATTATTAAAAGAAATTGTACAGTTTTTACACTGAATGAAAAGAAGATGACATAAATTATTCTTACAATTAACATAAGTGTCTGAAGGAGTGTTACATTGTGAACAAGAAGACAGAATTTCATCTGAAATTTTTTCACTCATACGGTTATCAAAAACAAAATTTTTCCCTTTAAAGAGTATTGGTAATCCATTTTTCTTAGCATCATGAACATAACCAATAATACCTCCTTCTATATGATAAACATATTTAAAACCATTGAAATGCATCCAAGCAGTAGCTTTTTCACAACGTATTCCACCTGTACAATACATAACAATTCTTTTGTTTTTAGCGTATTCCATTAATTTTATTATTTTTTTTAATTGTTCTCTAAAAGTCAAACTTTTAATTTCAATTGCTTTTTCAAAATGACCAATAGCATATTCATAAGAGTTTCTCATATCAATAAATATCGTTTCTGTATCTTTAAGCATTAAATTAACTTGTTTTGATCTAATATAAATACCCACATGTTCAGGATTAAAAAGAGGATCTACAATTCCATCTTCTACGATTTTTTTTCGTACTTTTACCGAAAGAACCCAAAAAGATTTTTCATCATTTAGTGATTTATTAATACGTAAATTATTTAATACAGAGTTTAATCTACATAAAAATTGTTTTATAAAAAAGTATTTGTTTTTAGGCACACTTATTTGAGCATTAATACCTTCAGCTGCCACATAAATTCTTCCTAAAACATTATATTTATAAAATTCTTTATAAATTTGATCTCTATATTCATATGGATTATTAATAGTAAAATATTTATAGAAAGATAGTGTAAAGCGTGGTTCTTTTTCACACAACATACGATTTTTTAATTCTTTTTTGCACATTATATTATGTAAAATAGACATAAAACACCCTTAAATTATATTATTTAAAATCAATGTTATTGTGTTTCAAAAAATATATCAACAAAACTATTTTTTATTAGATAAATTTGTAAAAATTTTTATTTGTTGAAAAAATTTTTGATATATTTTATTTAATTTTGACAATTTGTTTTTTTCTTCCGTTACTATTTTTTCTGGTGCATAGGATAAAAAATTTTCATTTGCAAGCTTATTTTTAATTTTTTTGATATTTATTTCTATTTTTTCCATTTCTTTTTTTAATCTTTTTAGTTCTTTTTCTTTCTCTACTAGTTGAAGTATAGGAAGTATAATTTCAGCTCCATCAATTATTTCTTTTATACATAGATCTTTATTATATTCTTGAAATAATATTTTTACTTCATTTAAGAAAGATATCTTTTTTAGTAAAAAAGTATTTTCTTGAATAACTTTTTCTTGTTCAGAAGTTGTTTTATATAAAAATAATGGTATTAATTTAGTCGAATTAATATTCATACTAATTCTAATATTTCTCAAAAAAATAATTATTTTTTTTATCCAATCAACATTAATCAATATTGTTTGATCAAAAATTGTATGATTATATTCTGGAAATTTTTGTAGCATAATTGTTTTTGATTTAATATTTGCAATTACTTTTACACGCTGCCAAATTATTTCAGTAATAAAAGGAATAATAGGATGTGCTAATCTTAAAAGTAATTCTAAAACATAAATTAAAATATTTTTAGTAAAAAAAACATTTTGAGAAGAACTTTTTTGAAAAATAATTTTAACAAACTCTAAATACCAATCACAAAATATATTCCAAATAAAATCATATAAAATATTTGAAGCAATATCAAATCGATAAGCATCTAATGATTCTCGATATATTTTAACTGTATTATTTAGTTTTATTAAAATCCATTTATTCACTAATAACATATCATCTTTTATATTTAAATTTAAATAATTATGATTGTGTGTATTTATTAAAACAAATCGACTAGCGTTCCAAAGTTTATTACAAAAATTACGGTATCCTTTTAATCGACTCATATCCCATTTTATATCACGCGTACTAGATGCTAACGCAGAAAAAGTAAACCGAAGTGCATCTGTACCAGTAGATTCAATTCCTTTAGGAAATTCTTTTATAGTACGTTTAGTGATCTTGCTAGATAAATTTGGTTGGAGTAAATTACTAGTTCTTTTTTTGATTAATTCTGTTAAAGAAATTCCATCTATCATATCTAAAGGATCTATCACATTTCCTTTTGATTTTGACATTTTTTGACCTTCTTCATCTCGAATTAAACCTGTTATATAAACGTTTTTAAAAGGAACTTCAGGTTCTCCATGATCATCTTTAATAAGATACATAGTTAACATAATCATTCTAGCAATCCAAAAAAAAATAATATCAAATCCACTAACTAAAACATCTGTAGAATGAAAAAGTTTTAAAAATTTTGTTTTTTTAGGCCATCCTAATGTAGAAAAAGTCCATAATCCAGAAGAAAACCAAGTATCTAATACATCATCATCTTGTACTAATAATATATTTTTTGATATAGAATATTCTTTTCGTATTTCTTCTTCATTATGTCCAACATATATATTTTTTTGATTATCGTACCATACTGGAATACGATGTCCCCACCATAATTGACGAGAAATACACCAATCTTCTATATTATTCATCCAAGATGAATACATAGTTGTATATTGCTCTGGAACAAATTTAATTTTTTTATTTTTTACCGCATCAAGAGCTATCTGAGATAATTGTGATGTTTTTAAGTACCATTGATCAGTCAAAATAGGTTGAACAATAACACCGCTTCTATCACTGTAAGGCGTAACAATATCACATTCTTCGCAACCTTCTAATAATCCTATTTTTTCAATTTCTTTAATAATTTTTATCCGTGCAGATAAGATGTCTAATTTTTGAAATTTAAGTGGAATAAAGTTACTATATACACTAGATTTTTGTCCATTATAATTATAAATTTTAGAAAAAGATCTAATTTTCCCATTTAGAGTAAAAATATTAATCATAGGTAATTTATGACGATAACCTATCTTATAATCATTAAAATCATGTGCTGGTGTTATTTTAACACAACCTGTTCCTTTTTCTATATCAGCATATTTATCTCCAATAATAGGAATAATTCTATCAACTAAAGGGCAATGAACAAATTCACCAATTAATTGATTATGTTGACAATCTTCAGGATTAATAGCAATAGCTGTGTCACCTAATAAAGTTTCTGGTCGAGTAGTGGATACAATTAAATATTTAATATCTGAATTAGAATTTGTAATACTATTTTTCACTATAGGATATCGAATTAACCATTTTCTACCCTTTACTAAACGATGTTCAACTTCTAAATCAGAAATCACAGTTTCTAATTTTGAATCCCAATGTACTAATCTTTTTTTCTTATAAATCAAATTTTTTTTATATAATAAAATAAAAGCTTCTCGAACAGCAATAGAAATATCTGCATCTAAAGTAAATTTTTCACGATCCCAATCAACAGAAATTCCTAATCGGCGCATTTGTTTTGTAACAATACTATTATATTTTTTTTTCCAAATCCAAATTTTTTCTATAAAATCATCTCTTGTATAATCTTTTTTGGTTTTCTTTTCTTCTAAAAATAATTGACGTTCAACTAATAATTGTGTTGCTATTCCGGCATGATCTGTACCAACTTGCCATAATGTATTTTTCCCTTGCATTCTATGATAACGAACTAATATATCCATAATTGTTTGTTGAAAAGCATGTCCCATATGTAAACTTCCTGTAATATTGGGAGGAGGCATCATAATACAAAAAGTTGGTTTTTTTAAATTATTTGGTTTAAAATAACCATTCTTTTCCCAAAAATTATATAAAGATTCTTCAATATGCTGAGGATTATAAATTTTTTCCATTTTCTTTAACTATTTATTAATAAAAAGGCGAAATTGCCATGTTATGAAAACAATATTGTAATAATATTAAGAAATATATTTAAATATTAATAATTTTTTACTTGATTCAATAAAAATTGAGATAAAAGTTCAACAGGACGACCTGTAGCTCCTTTGTTGTTTGATTTCCAAGCAGTTCCAGCAATATCTAAATGTGCCCAACTATATTTTTTTGTAAAATAAGAAAGAAAATAAGCAGCAGTAATAGCTCCAGCTTTTCCTTTTCCCGTATTAGACAAATCTGCAATAGAAGAATATAAATCTTTTTCATATTCTTGAAATAATGGCAAACGCCATATTTTATCATTTGTTTCTTTTGAAGCACAATATAATTCATTAGATAAGTCTTCATTATTAGTAAAAAGACCACTAACAGACTCTCCTAATGCTGTAACGCATGCTCCAGTTAAAGTAGCAATATCAATTACTATATTGGGAGAAAAACGTTCGACATAAGTTAATGAATCACATAAAACTAAACGTCCTTCAGCATCAGTATTTAATATTTCTACTGTTTTACCAGACATGGTAGTTAAAACATCTCCAGGTCTAAAGGCATGTCCTCCTGGCATATTTTCACAACCAGACAAAATTCCTATTATTGTTAAAGGTAAACATAGTTCTGCAGCCATAATTAAAATACCATATACTGCTGCTGCACCACACATGTCATATTTCATTTCGTGCATATTCATAGCAGGTTTGATAGATATTCCTCCTGAATCAAAAGTTAAACCTTTTCCAACAAAAGCAATAGTTTTATTACTAATAATATTATCTCCAGAATACTTTATTACAGACATAAATGGTTTATTTTTTGATCCCTGTGATACAGATAAATAAGCATTCATTCCTAATTTTTTCATTTCTTCAATACCAATTATTTCCACTGTAATATTTTTTGGATATTTCAAAACAAGTTTTTTTGCTTCGTTAGATAAATATAAAGGATCACAAATATTAGGAGGCAAATTACTTATGTTTTTTGCAGATGTAATTCCAAGATTAATTGCTAATGCGTGCTTTAAAGCTGTCTCTGCTATTAATACATCTTTTTTTTCAAAAAAATTAAATTTAATTAATTCTAAATTAATATTTTTTTGATTTGAATTATTTATTTTTACAATTTTATATAAACTTTGTTGTATAGAAAGTATTCCACATCTTACTATCCAATAAATATTATTTTTAACATTAAGATTTAAATCAGTAAAAGAATAAATAACATTTTTTACAGATATCTTTTTAATCATTTTAATAGTTTTTTTAAATATTTTTTTAAGAACTGATCTAGTAATAATTTCTTTTTTTCCACAACCAACTAATAATATTCTCTTAGAAAAAATATTAGGAACATCATATAAAACAAGTATTTCTCCTACTTGTCCTTTAATATCTCCTAATTTTATAAAAGAACGTATATATCCTTTGCTACATTCATCTAAATAATTTGCACTACTAGATAATTTATATGATTCGAAAACATTTACTATTATACAATCAGTTTCTTCTTTATCTAAGTGATCATTTTTTATAAGAAATTTCATGATATTTACTCTATTTAAAATATTATTAACTAATATAATTCAAATTACATTAAGTATATTAAATATTCTTTAAAATTATTAATTAAATTTAATTTATATTTTTTATTTTAATATATAATTAAACTTATATATTAACATTACTTTTTTTTGTATTGAAAATTTTTACGAAACATAACACTATCTTTTTACTGAAATACATTTTTTTATGTATGAATTTTATTGTAATTTCATAGAATTCCTTCCATCATTTATTGTTTAAGAAAAAAATATTATATACTATAATATGTATTCTCTAATTTCAATTTTTTTAAAAATATATTTTTTATTCAATGTTGAGACTTTAACATGAACAATCTTTATCAACGTAATTGTTTGAAACTATTAGATTTCACTTCTTCTGAATTAAAAAAAATTATTTCTTTGGCAGAAAAACTTAAAAAAAACAAAAAAAATAATCAAGAAATTCCGTTACTTAAGAAAAAAAATATCGCTTTAATTTTTGAAAAAGAATCTACTCGAACTAGATGCTCGTTTGAAATAGCTGCTTTTGATCAAGGTGCTCATGTTACGTATCTTGGTCCCGGTAGCACTCATCTTGGAACAAAAGAATCAATTGCAGATACAGCACAAGTCCTTAGTCGTTTATATGATGGTATTCAGTATCGAGGACATAATCATAGAACAATAGAAATTTTAGCACAATATTCCCGAGTACCCGTATGGAATGGTTTAACTGAAAAATTTCATCCTACTCAAATACTAGCTGATTTGTTAACTATGCAAGAAATTTTTCCTAATAAAAAATTTAATGAAATAAAGTGTGCATATGTTGGTGACACACATAATAATATGGGAAATAGTTTACTAGAAGCAGCTTCATTAGTTGGATTAGACTTACGTTTAGTATCTCCTAAAAAATATTGGCCAGAAAAAACGTTTTTTTTATTTTGTCAAGAGCAATCTCAAAATAAAAAAGGAAGAATAATTTGTACTGAAAATATTTCAGAAGGTGTTAAAAATGTAGATTTTATTTATACAGATGTTTGGGTATCTATGGGAGAACCAGAAGATCAATGGAAAGATAGAATTGAATCATTGCATGATTATCAAGTTAATAGTTCAATGTTAGATCTTACTAATAATTCTAATATAAAAATATTGCACTGTCTTCCAGCATTACATAATCAAGAAACCAAAATAGGAAAATCTATATTAAGAAAATATGGATTTAAAAATGGGATGGAAATCACAGATAATATTTTTCAAAAACACCAAAACACTATTTTTGAACAATCAGAAAATAGATTACATACTATCAAAGCACTACTAGTATCTAGTCTGCTAAAAACCATTGACTTTTAAATAAATTATACATACATTGAAATATTCAAAATATTAATAAAATTTATAAAAATATTTAAAAAAACAATATTTTTTATAGAGTTTTCTATACTAAAAAAGTATCTTATGCTATCTTTTCTGAAATTATTAAGGTAAATAAAATTTGAGAAATTCTCTATATAAAAAAAATATAATTTCTATAAATGACTTACAGCGTAATGAATTAGAATTAGTTCTAAAAAAATCTGCAATTCTTAAAAAAAAACCACATTATAACTTATTAAAAAATAAAATTATAGCTAGTTGTTTTTTTGAAGCTTCAACACGTACTCGTTTATCATTTGAAACTGCTATCTATCGATTAGGAGCATCGATAGTAGGATTTTCGGATGGAAATAATATTTCATTAAAAAAGAAAGGAGAAACATTATCAGATACTATTTCAGTAATTAGTTCTTATGTAGATGCAATTGTTATTCGACATCCACAAGAAGGTGCTGCACGTTTAGCAACAGAATTTTCTAATGGTATACCGGTATTCAATGCAGGAGATGGTGCAAATCAGCATCCCACACAAACACTTTTAGATTTATTTACTATTCAAGAAACTCAGAATAGATTAGGTAATTTAAATATTGCAATGGTAGGAGATCTGAAATACGGAAGAACAGTCCATTCATTAGCACAAGCATTAGCAAAATTTAAAGATAATAAATTTTTTTTTATTTCTCCTAATGCTTTAACGATGCCAAATTATATCAATGACATGCTCGAAAAAAAAGAAATTTTTTGGAAAAGATATAAAAACATAGAAGATATAATTTCTGAAATAGATATTCTTTATATGACTCGAGTGCAGAGAGAAAGATTAGATTCTACTGAGTATGCAAATGCTAAAGCAAAATTTGTATTACATTCTTCAACTTTACGAAATGCACGAAGTAATTTAAAAATATTGCATCCTCTCCCTCGTATAGAGGAAATAGATCGTGATGTTGATCATACACCTTATGCTTGGTATTTTAAACAAGCTGCAAATGGAATTTATGCACGTCAAGCAATTTTATCTTTAGTCTTAATAGAAAAACATTAATAATAAAAATATGCAAATAAATAAACTTCAAGTAGAAGCTATTAGATCTGGCAGTGTTATTGACCATATACCTGCACATATTGGTTTTAAATTATTATCTTTATTTAGATTTACTGAAACAGAAAAACGTATTACTATAGGATTAAATTTACCTTCGCAAAAATTAGGAAAAAAAGATCTCATCAAGATTGAAAATACTTTTTTAAATGATCATCAAATCAATCAATTAGCTATTTATGCTCCAGATGCTACCGTAAATTATATTAATGAATATAATCTTGTAGGAAAAACATTTCCAACTTTACCTGAAAAAATAGATCAAATTCTTATTTGTCCAAATAGTAATTGTATTAGTCATCATAATTTTGTAACTTCTAGTTTTGTTTTTCAAAAAGATAAATATCATAATATAAATTTAAAATGTAAATACTGTGAAAAAGAATTTCCTAAAAATATAGTTTTGTCATATTAACGATAGTATTAATATCACACAAATATAAAAACGGTTATCATATATGAAAGACATAATTAATACTAAAAATGCACCGCAACCTATTGGTCCCTATTCACAAGCTATTCAAGTTAATAATATTCTTATATTGTCAGGACAAATACCGATTGATGTTGTATCAAATTATATCCCACAAAATATTTCTGAACAGACATATCTTGTATTAGTTAATATTAAAGCTATTTTAACACAAGCTAAATTTCAGATAAAAGATATTATTAAAACAACTATTTTTACGACTGATTTAAAAAAAATAGATATTATTAATGAAATTTATACAAAATTTTTTATAGATAATAAATCAGAATTTCCTGCACGATCTTGTGTAGAAGTAAAATCTTTACCTAAAAATGTAAAAATAGAAATTGAAGCAATAGCGTATCAAAAATAAAACTTATTTTAAAATAATATTTATAAAGAAAATTTTTTATTTTAAATATTTGAATATGCCGCAAAGCGGCATAAAACTTCAAGAATTTATACATTCCTACGACGAGAAAAAGACGTTTTTGATTCGTTCTTAGAAAAATTAGATTTATTTAAACGATTTTCAGAAAAACGACGATTGCTATTTTTATCTTTATTAAATGTAGTACGGTTCGTTGTTTTAGTTTCGTAAACTCGAGAGTCACGTAATAATTTTATATTGATAGGTTTGTTTAAAATTCTAGTACGTGTCAAATATTGTAATAAATCTTTTGACATTCCCTTGGGTAATTCAATTGTAGCATAGGAAGAAAAAAGTTTAATATTTCCAATATTACGACTATTAATATTTCCTTCATTAGCAATAGCTCCAACAATATGACGTACTTCTACTCCATCGTTACGTCCTACTTCAATGCGATATAAATCTATATCTTTATTATCACGACGTTCTCGACGTATTCGACTGTTACGATTGTCTTCTCGTCTACGTTCCTCTTTAGATAAACGATGATTGATGACTAAATCAGGTTTGATAATTAAAGGACGTTCTCCTTGAGCCATTTTTAATAAAGCAGCTGCTAAAGTTTTTATATCTAAATCATCTGTAAAATATAGTTTATCTAACAAAGCACTATATTGTTCTAAGTCTCGACTTTCTAATTGCTGTTGTACTTTTTTTGCAAATTGTTCAAGCCGTCTTTTAGATAATAACTCAATTTTTGGTAATTGTACTTCTGGAATAGATTGTTTGATAGTACGTTCTATATTACGTAACAAACGACGTTCACGATTTTCAACAAATAATAATGCACGACCTGCACGACCTGCACGACCTGTACGACCTATACGGTGAACATAAGATTCTGAATCCATAGGAATATCGTAGTTTATAACAAAACTAATACGATCAACATCTAAACCGCGTGCTGCAACATCTGTAGCAATTAGAATATCTAATCGACCATTTTTTAATCTTTCTAAGGTTTGTTCTCGTAAAGCTTGATTCATATCTCCATTTAATGCAGCACTATTATATCCGTTACGTTCTAAAGCTTCTGATACTTCTAAAGTTGCATTTTTAGTTTTAACAAAAATAATAGTAGCAGAAAAATCTTCAGCTTCTAAAAATCGAATTAACGCATCAGTTTTTCGACTACAGACCATCCAATAACTTTGTTTGATATCTGGACGTGTACTAATATTAGATTGTATTTTTATTTCTTCCGGATTTTTCATAAATCGTTTAGAAATTCGACGTATTGCTTCTGGCATTGTAGCAGAAAATAATGCAGTCTGATGATCTTTGGGAATTTGTGCCATAATAGTTTCTACATCTTCTATAAATCCCATGCGTAACATTTCATCTGCTTCATCTAAAACTAATCCATGTAAATTTGAAAGATTAAGAGTTCCTCGTTTTAAATGATCTAATAAACGTCCTGGAGTTCCTACAACAATTTGAGGTCCTTGTTTTAAAGCACGTAATTGCAATTCGTATCTTTGTCCACCATATAAAGGTAATACATGTATGCCTATCATATGTTTAGAAAAATCCGAAAATGCTTCAGCTACTTGAACTGCTAATTCTCTTGTAGGAGCTAATACTAATATTTGAGGAGCTTTTAAATTAATATCAAGATTATGTAACAACGGCAATGCAAATGCGGCAGTTTTACCGCTTCCGGTTTGTGCCATGCCTAATACATCACGTCCTTTTAAGAGCAAAGGAATACACGCTGCTTGTATAGGAGAAGGTTTAACATATCCCATTTCAGTTAAAGATTGGATAATAAAAGGGTTTAAACCAAGAAAAGAAAATGTGCTTTCAATATGAGTCATGCAATAGATATGCCTTTTAAGTTACAGTGGCCAGTCTACATAGCTCATTATGAAAATATTTATTTATTCTCATTGAAAGGTGTGAACCGGCTCAAATTAAGTGATTTAATAAATAAAAAAATTGAATTTTATAAAAAATTAATAGTTATATTTATTAATTATTGCTAATGATTTTTTAGATATATATGATTTATTTCAAAAAATAACATTAGCAACTTATTGAATTTTATTTTTTAAAAAAATTATATATCTATTCTAGATTAATATAATTTTTCAAAAATAAGATGAATTAAATTTTATATAATTTCTATTTCCATGGTACTATTTGAAAAGATATAAAGCTATATTTTATTAAAAAATGTTTTTTAAGAATTTTACTCTGGTTAAGATAATTTTTTAAATTTAATTAATTTAAAATAATTATATCAGATAATATCATGATTTATTATTTTATTAGAAATAATAGAATTTTCTATTTCTTTTATGCTTAACCTCAAACGACCCTGACGATCTATTTCTAAAACTTTTACAGAGATTACTTGATCAATTTTTAAATGATCAGATACTTTATCAACTCGTTTATCAGAAATTTGTGAAATATGAACTAAACCTTCTTTTCCAAAACCGATAGAAACAAAAGCACCAAAATCAACAATACGAGTAACTTTTCCTGAATAAATTTTTCCTACTTCAATTTCTGCTGTAATTTCTTCAATTCTGCGGATAGCATGTTTTGCTTTTTCACTAACAGCAGCTGATATCTTAACTGTACCATCATCTTCAATTTCAATTATAGTACCAGTTTCTTCAGTAAGCATTCTAATAACAGAACCTCCTTTACCTATTACATCCTTTATTTTTTCAGGACTAATTTTAATGGTATGGATACGAGGAGCAAGTTCAGAAATTTCATTTCTTGATTTACTTAATGCTTGATTCATTACATTTAAAATATGTAATCGAGCTAATCTTGCTGCATTTAGAGCTGTATGTATAATTTCATTAGTAATACCCTCTATCTTCATATCCATTTGTAATGCTGTAATACCTATATCTGTTCCAGAAACTTTAAAGTCCATATCTCCTAAATGATCTTCATCCCCTAAAATATCTGAAAGTAGTACATATTGTTCTCCTTCTTTCACTAAACCCATCGATATACCAGCAACAGCAGATTTAATAGGTACACCAGCATCCATTAAAGCTAAAGAAGCTCCACAAACAGAAGCCATGGAAGACGAACCATTTGATTCAGTAATTTCAGAAACTATTCTAATAGTATACGGAAAATCGTCTAATTTTGGCATCACAGCTAATAAACTTCTTTTAGCAAGACGACCATGTCCAATTTCACGTCTTTTTGGTGATCCTACTGTTCCTATTTCTCCAACAGAATAAGGAGGAAAATTATAATGAAATAAAAAATTATCTGTTCTATCTCCTAATAACTCATCTAAGTTTTGTGCATCTCGAGATGTTCCTAAAGTTACTGCAACTAAAGATTGTGTTTCTCCTCTAGTAAATAAAGCAGAACCATGTGTTCTAGGTAAAACACCAGTACGCACATCTAATGCACGAATCATATCTTTTTCTCGTCCATCAATTCGCGTTTCATTATTTAATATACGTTTACGCACAATTTTTTTTTCAATTTTTTGAAAAATAGCTTCTATTTCTAACACAGAAACATTCGAATTATTATCAGAAAATGTTTTTATTATTTCTTCTTTAATAGAATTTAATCTATCAAATCTTTCTTGTTTATTAAAAATTAAATAAGCAGAACTTATTTCTTTTTCAGATAATTCGATAATTTTCAATTCTAATGCTTTATTTATATCTGGATAAGATGTTGTCCAAGGTAATTTACTAGCTTCATTTGATAAAGAACGAATATTATTAATTACTACTTGTTGTTGTTGATGACCAAAAATAATAGCTTCAAGAATTTTTTCTTCACTAAGTATTTTTGATTCTGCTTCTACCATAAGAACAGCGTTTTGAGTTCCTGAAACAACTAAATCTAAAGAACTATTTTTCATATCATCACTTGTAGGATTTAATAAGTATTGATTATTAATATAACCCACTCTTGCAGCACCTACTGGACCATAAAATGGAATACCCGATAAACTCAGTGCTGCTGATGCGCCTATAATAGAAATTATATCAGGATTAATTTGAGGATTAACTGATACAACTGTTGCAATAATTTGAACTTCATTCAAAAAATTTTTAGGAAATAGAGGTCGAATAGGTCTATCTATCAAACGAGCTATTAATATTTCATTTTCACTTGGACGTCCTTCTCTTCTAAAAAATCCCCCCGGTATACGACCTGCAGCATATGTACGTTCTTGATAATTAACAGTAAGTGGAAAAAATTTTTGACCTGTATGTATTTTTTTTTGCCCTACAACAGTTACAAAAACTGCTGTATCATCCATACTTGCCATAACAGCTGCTGTCGCTTGTCGTGCCATTATACCTGTTTCTAAAGTAATCGTATATTGACCATATTGAAATTTACGTACAATTGGATTTAGCAAAATAATATCCTTAACATAAAACTAATTTTTTTAATAAATAGAAATTACCTTATTAATACTTTAATAGTATTAATAACATTTAGTTTATAAAATTTAAATGAAACTGTAAAAAAAGGGCTAAAAAAGCCCTTTGTAAGTAATATTTCTTCATTTTTTTATGAAAATATAGATTTTTTTTAAATTCTATATTTTTAGAAGAACTGTTTACCGTCTTAAATGTAATTCTTCAATTAAAATAGTATAACGAGAGATATTTTTTTTCTTTAAATAATCTAATAATTTACGACGTTTTGAAACCATATTTAAAAGACCTCTACGGCTACAATGATCTTTTTTATGTTGAGAAAAATGTACTTGAAGATGATTAATTTGAGTTGTTAGTAATGCAATTTGTACTTCTGTTTTTCCACTATCTTGTTTATTTTGACCATATTTTAAAATAATATTTTTTGTGTCTATTGCACACAGGGACATATAATACTCCATATATTTAAAACAATATTTTATTGATTTTAGAATCTAATTCAGTATTTTAAAAATAATATCATGCTAATCTTAAATTTAATAGTGAATAACTTAATTAGTATATAGAAACTAATCGATATGGTATTAATAATGCTTCTGTATTAATTCTTCCTAATCCAATAAATTTTTTATCTTTTTTTTCTATTACACGTACCAAACTATTTTTAATATTAGATTGATAATTTACTATCTGTCCAAGTTTAAAATGATATGATTCTGTACAAGAAAGATATACTTCTGGTAAAAAAGATACAGGACTATCTATAGGCATTAATAAATTATCTATTTTTTGAAAAAAATTAATATTTTTAGTATTATTTTTGTTTAACAATTTATATAAATCAGTAATTTTGACTAATTTCGTATAACTATAGGATGCAACTTGTAAACGACGTAAAAAAATTACATGAGCACCACAACCTAATTTTTCCCCTAAATCTTCAATAAGAGTTCTAATATATGTGCCTTTTGAACATAATACTGTAAATTCAATTAAATTATCTTTTTGAATAACAGAATCAATACTATATATCATTACTTTTCTTATTTTACGTTTTATATTTAATCCTTGACGCGCATATTTATATAAAGGAATACCATTATATTTAATCGCTGAATACATGGAAGGAATTTGATTAATTAAACCAGTAAGTTCTTTTATAGATGCATTCAGCTGAAAATTAGTAAACAAAATAGGACGTTTTTCTATCACTATTCCATAGGAATCAGATGTAGATGTTTTTTCTCCTAATTTAGCAATAACATGGTAACGCTTATTAGATTCCGTCAAATAACTAGAAAATTTTGCACATTCTCCAAAACAAATAGGTAACATTCCAGTTGCTAAAGGATCTAAAGTTCCAATATATCCTGCTTTTTTTGCATTAAAAATAGATTTTACTTTCTGTAAAGCCTGATTAGAGGACATACCGGAAGGTTTATCTAATAATATTAACCCATGAACATTGCGTTTTTTATGAAAAAACATTGATTAATCCTTTTTTCATTCATAAAATAGTGTATTCTCATTTTTTTTTGATAATTTATTCAATATCATAGAAATATGATTACCTTTTAAAAACGAATCATCATAATAAAAAATAATATTCGGTATAATCCTTAGTCTCATTTTTTTGCATAATAATTTTCGAATATAACTAGAAGCGTTATTTAAGACTATTAATATTTTATCAACATTGCGTTGATTTAAATTTTCTAAAAAACTTACAAATACTTGAGCATAGGACAAATCTTTAGATATTTTAACTTCAGAAACTGTTATCATTTTTTTGATGCGTGGATCTTGCATTGAATATTGTATAATAACAGATATTTTTTTTTGTAATTCTTGTCCTATACGAATAGATCGATTAAAAGATTTTTCCATAATGATATTACCAAATTATTTTTTTTAAAATAAATATACATTTAAATTTATAATATTCTTTTAACTTCTTTTACTTCGAAAACTTCTATGATATCTTTGATGCGTATATCGTTATAATTTTTTATACCAATACCACATTCTAATCCATTACGTATTTCATTAACATCTTCTTTAAAACGACGTAACGATTCTAATTCACCTTCATGTATCACTATATTATCTCTTAATATATGAATTGGATTAGTACGTTTAACTATCCCTTCAATAACCATGCAACCTGCAATCAAGCCAAATTTAGGAGATTTAAAAGTATTTCTAACTTCAGCTAATCCAATAATATTTTGTTTATATTCAGGTGATAAAAGACCAGTCATAGCAGATTTAACTTCATTAATTAAATCATAAATAACTGAATAATAACGAAGATCTAAATGTTCTGAATTAATTATTTTTTTGGCAGCAGCATCTGCTCTAACATTAAATCCTAAAATAATAGCATTTGAAGCCATAGCTAAAGAAGCATCTGTTTCTGTAATACCACCGATACCTAATCCTATTATTTTTACTTTTACTTCATTTGTAGAAAGCTTTAATAAGGCTCCAGAAATTGCTTCTAAAGAACCTTGTACATCAGATTTAAGAATGATCTTTAATTCAGAAAAATTATTTTTACTCATACTATCAAACATATTTTCTAAATTTATTTTATTTTCATTTAATAACTTTCTTTCACGAAATTTTTCTTTTCTATAAGAAGCTACTTCTTTTGCTTTTTTTTCATCACGGACTACAGTAACGTTATCTCCTGAAAAAGGAACTTTAGATAGTCCTAAAACTTCTACTGGCATAGCAGGTCCTGCATACAAGACTTCCTTTCCTGTTTGATCACGTAAAGCTTTAATACGACCATATTCAAAGCCACATAGTATTATATCTCCTTTTTTTAAAGTACCTTTTTGAATTAATACAGTAGCTATTGGTCCACGACCCTTATCTAAAAATGATTCAATAACGACACCTTCTGCCATACCAGTAGGTACTGCTTTTAATTCTAATATTTCTGCTTGAAGTAAAATTGCATTTAATAGTTGATCTACACCGTTGCCTGTTTTTGCAGAAACAGATACAAATATATTTTCACCACCCCATTCTTCTGAAAGAATATTATATTTCATTAAATCATTTTTTACTTTATCAATATCAGAATCTATTTTATCAATTTTATTAATAGCTACAATTACTGGAACATTAGCTTCTTTTGCATGTTGAATCGCTTCAATCGTTTGAGGCATAACACCATCATCTGCTGCTATAACCAAAACAACAATATCAGTTATTTTTACTCCACGAGATCTCATGGCAGTAAAAGCTGAATGACCTGGTGTATCTAAAAAAGTAATAGAACCTAAATCAGTTTTCACATGATATGCACCAATATTCTGTGTAATTCCTCCAGCTTCATGAAAAGCGGTTTTTGTTGAACGAATATAATCTAATAATGATGTTTTACCATGATCAACATGTCCCATTATAGTAACTACTGGAGATCTTACAGTAAAAATATTATTACCTATATCACGATCTTGCATAATTATTTCTTCTAATTCATTTTCTCTATGCAAAGTAACTTTATGACCCATTTCTTCTGCAATTAACTGAGCTGTATCCTGATCTAAGATATGATTAATAGTACCTATAACACCAATTTTCATCATAGTTTTAATCACTTCAGAACTTTTTATAGCCATTTTATTAGAAAGATCAGATACAGAAATAGTTCCATTAATTATAATATCTCTATTAACAATAGAATCGGGTTTTTTAAAAACTTGTTGCAATAAAATAGGCTTGTTTTTTTGTTTCAGATTTTTTTTCTGACGATTGGAAATACGTATTTCTTCTTTATTATTTTTACTATTATAAAAATTTTTATTACTTTTTTTCTGACGATGATTTTTTAAAACTCGGTTATGATTTCTTTTATCAGTTTCGATATCTCTATCATTATCATCTTCAGCTTGTCGAGCATGTAAAAACGTTGTTAAATGATAATCTTTTTTTTCTTCTTTATAAGATTTTCTAGTATCTATATTTTCTTTTGTTCTTTTTTTTTCATTAATATCAATAAAATTTTTTTCTATATTTTTTTTTATTTTTTTGTCTTTTTCTTCTTTATTTAAGATTTTAGAATTTTTTACTTTATTAATTTTTTTAAAGTTAAAAAATTCAACATTTGTTTTATTAAAATCTAATTTTTCAATATTTTTTTTACGTTTTTTGTCTATAGTATTTTTTTCTATAGACGTATTTATATTATTTTTTTGTAAATTTTTTAAAGAATACTCTTGTTTTATTAGAATTTTATTAGTACTTGTTATATTCGATGAAAAGTCAGCTTCAAATTTATTATTTTTTATGTAAGTTCTTTTCTTACGTACTTCTACTTGTATAGATTTATTTTTTCCACTAGTAGTAGATACGCTTAAAGTACTGCGTGTTTTCCTTTGTAAAATTAAAGTATCTAAAGAAGATTTTTTTTTAGATTCTAAATGTTTTAATAAATTATTTTTTTCAATTAAATTAATTTGATCCTTTTCATTTTTTACTATACCGATATCAGATAATTCTTTTATCAACTCTTTGATTGATATTTTTATTTCATTAGATAAAAATTTTAAACTTATATCTGTCATACCTTTTCTTCCTATTATTAAACTTTACCACCGAACCAACAGATATTACGAGCAGTCATAATTAATAAACCAGCTTGTTCAGAATTGAGACTCTTAATATCAGTTAAATCATCTATTCCTTGATCAGCTAATTCTGCTAAAGTAAATATATTTTTTTCAGCTAATTGCAAAGCCAATACTGTATTCATACCATTTATATTTAGTAAATCTTTTTCTGTTTTTTTATCTTTAATTCTATTTTTTTTTCTGATTCTATGATACGTAATTTATTTTTTGCACCTTCACGTACTATTTTTGCTTCTTCTTTACTTAAATCATTAATTTCTAATAATTCATTAAATGGTATATAAGCTAATTCTTCAAGAGAAGAAAAACCTTCTTTTACTAAAATTTTTATAATTTTTTCGCTAATATTTAAATTTTTTTTAAAAGTATTAAAAGCTGCATGAGCTTCTTCTTGATGTTTAGAATGCAGATCTTCTGTAGTCATGACATTTAATTCCCAACCACTGATTTGAGAAGCCAAACGAACGTTCTGCCCATTTCGACCGATAGCTTGTGCTAAATTTCCGGATTCTACAGCTATATCCATAGTGTGATGATCTTCATCTACTACAATAGAAGCTACATCTGCTGGAGCCATTGCGTTAATAACAAACTGAGCAGGATTATCATCCCATAAAATAATATCAATTCGTTCACCACATAATTCGCTTGATACTGCTTGTACACGAGCTCCTCTCATTCCTACACATGCACCTACTGGATCAATGCGCTTATCATTAGTTTTTACTGCAATTTTTGCTCGAGAACCTGGATCACGGGCAGCTGCTTTAATTTCAATGACTTCTTCTCCAATTTCAGGAACTTCTATCCTGAATAACTCAATTAACATTTCTGTTTTAGAGCGACTAATAAATAACTGAGCGCCACGAGATTCAGGATATACACCGTATAGAATCCCGCGAATACGATCACCAGGACGAAAGTTTTCTCTCGGCAACATACCTTCACGTAAAATTAATGCTTCAGCATTATTGCCTAAATCTAAAGTTAAATTATCTCGATGAATTTTCTTAACTATGCCAGTAATTATCTGACCAATATATTTTCGAAATTGATTAACTAACATTGCTCTTTCTGCTTCTCGTACTTTTTGTACAATTACTTGTTTTGCAGTTTGAGTAGTTATTCTATCAAAATTTACAGATTCTATCTGATCTTCTATATAATCGTTAATCTGAACTTTTTCACCTTCAAAACAAGCTGCTTCTAAAGTAATTTCTCTAGTGGGTTGAGTCACTGTATCCACTACCATCCAACGTCTAAAAGTAGTAAAATTTCCAGTTTTTCGATTTATACTAACTCTAATATCAATTTCTTGTTCATGTTTTTTCTTAGTGGCTGTTGCTAAGGCGATTTCTAATGCTTCAAAAATTTTTTCACGAGGGAGAGACTTTTCATTAGAAACAGCTTCTACGACAGCTAAGATTTCTTTATTCATCTTAGAGTACCTTAAAATAAACATTTTTGAAATGAACAATAAATAGCTTATTTTGTATGTATTCATTACAAAAAATTAATTTTTAAATTAAATAATTAATTATTTAATATTTTAAGAAATATTAATTTTACATAAATTAAAATAAATTTTCTAATAAAAAACCCCGAAAATTCGGGGTTTTAGGCAATATTACCCTATATATATAGTAATGATGATAAATCTAAATCTTTTAAATAAAAAAATAGTACCGAGGATGGGAATTGAACCCATATGCCTATTTGGCACTATCCCCTCAAGATAGCGTGTCTACCAGTTTCACCACCTCGGTATATTATATTTATTCTTAAAATCACAATTAACTTAATATACAATTAATATAAGAATGATAAAAAATTAATGCGGTATATCAGAATGAAACAATTTTTTATCTAATATAGGTTTTTTTGCTATAATATTTTTTGTATGATCTTCCCATAAAAAATCTGGTTCCATTTTTCTATTATTAATATTACATAAAATAATACTAATCAGTAGAAACAAAAAGGAAAAAATTCCAATAATATTAGTTACAAAATTATTAGTTCCAATGCCACTGAAGAATTTAATATTATTTTTACTATTAAAATTCAACGTATTATTAAATCCTTTTCTTGGCTGTAATAAAATAAAAAAAATTAAAAAAATAGAAATGAAAATAAAAAAAAATAAAAAAAATAAATACATAAAAAATTATTTCCTTTTTTTATAAAATATGAACTATTTATAATCTATTTTTTCATAAATAATTTATATATAAATTATTTAGATATAAATTATCTATTTAATAGTAAAAGAAATAAAATTATTCAAAATAATATCATCTAATTTTATTACTATAACATCGATGTATTATGACCACTTATATTTTTTTAATAAAAATAATTTATTTTATAATAGGTTTTGAAAAGAATACTTAATATAGAAAATATAAATTAAAGTAATTCAATAGTTTTTGCAATATCATGTGCTAATTTATGAACCTTTAAAAAATTTTTACCTTCCACCATAATGCGAATACAAGATTCTGTACCTGATTTACGAAGTAAAATACGACTATTTTGACCTAAAATGGATTTAGATTTAGCAAGAATGTTTTGTATAGTTAAATCTTCTGCTAAATTTATCTCTTTTTTAGAAAAAACATTTAATAATATTTGAGGAAATAATTTTACTTCTTTAGATAATTGATACAAAGTTTTATTATTATTAATCATACTTAATAAAACTTGTAAACTTGCTATGATACCATCACCTGTAGAATGTTTATCTGATAATATAACATGACCTGATTTTTCTGCTCCGAGTATCCATTTTTTTTCTTGAATTTTTCTATATACATTACTATCTCCTATTGGTGCAGCGAAAAAAGGAATCCCAAGTTTTTTTAAACTTAAAACTACTCCCATATTAGTCATTAACGTACCTACGACACCACCATTTAACATTCTATTTTTTAAATATTCTTTCGCAATAATATAAATAATTTGATCGCCATCTATTTCATGACCTAAATGATCGATCATAATCACACGATCTCCATCTCCATCAAATGCCAAACCTATATCTGCTTTTTCTAATAAAACTTTTTTTTTTAATTTTAAAACATTCGTAGATCCTGAATTTTTATTAATATTTACTCCATTAGGATTAATTGAAAAATTAATTATTTTTGCACCTAAATTTCTAAAAATTTTAGGTGCTACACGATAAGTAGCACCATTAGCACAATCTAAAACAATAGTCAGTTTAGATAAATTTAAATTTTTAGGAAAAGTATTTATACAAAAATTAATATATTTTTTTTCAGCATCAATCATTTGATGAGAAAGGCCAAAATGAATAAAATTAGAAAAAAAAACATTTTTTTTAATATTTTTTTCAATAGAACACTCAATTTCTTTGTCTAATTTAATCCCATGTTTATAGAAAACTTTTATTCCATTATCGTCAAAAAGATTATGAGAACCTGAAATTACAATACCCGCTGATGCATTTAAAAATCTTGTAAAATATGCAATTGCTGAAGTAGGAACACAATCAGCTAATAAAGTAGATGTTCCTGTTGATAAAATCCCATACTCTAAAGCAGACTGTAACATAGTACCAGAAATACGAGTATCTCTTCCTATAATAATTTTTTTTGTTTTATTTTTACCTAAAACTGTTCCAATAGACCATCCTAATTTTAAAAAAAACTCTGGTGTTATAGGTTTTTTACCTACTTTACCACGGATGCCATCTGTTTTAAAATATTGCAAATCATGCATAATAATTTTATTCCTGTACTATTTTAAAATAATTAAATTTGTAATAAATATCATAACTTTTATCTTCCATTAAAAAATAAGATGAAGTTATAATTTTTTTATTACTTCATCTTATTTTAATACATATTAAATTAATTAATTTTACACAGAATAAATTATTTTTTTATATCTGTTTCTACCCACCCCTTCGGTTTTCGTACTTCTCGTCTTTCCATTAAGTCATCAATTTGAAAAGCATCAATAGTTTCATATTTAATTAAAGCATCTTTCATAGCATGTAATACATCAATGTTTGCATTTAAAATATTTCGAGCTCTACTATAATTAGCTTCAATTAATAATTTAACTTCTTCATCAATAATTCTAGCTGTTTCATCAGACATATGTTTTGCTTTAGCTACCGAACGACCCAAAAATACTTCTTCTTCTTCTTCAGCATATAATAAAGGTCCTAACTTATCTGAGAAACCCCATTGAGTTACCATATTTCGTGCTAAATTAGTAGCAACTTTAATATCATTACAAGCACCAGTAGAAACATTTTTAGGACCATAAATAATTTCTTCTGCTAGACGACCACCATATAAAGTCGATATTTGACTTTCTAGTTTCTGACGACTGATACTTAATGTATCAGATTCTGGTAAAAAAAATGTAACACCTAAAGCTCTTCCTCTAGGAATAATTGTAACTTTATGCGCAGGATCATGATCAGGTACTAATCTTCCAATAATCACATGACCAGCTTCATGATATGCAGTAGATTCTTTTTGAAAATCACTCATCACCATTGATTTACGCTCTGAACCCATCATCATTTTATCTTTTGCTCGTTCAAATTCTAGCATAGACACAACACGATTATTAAGTCTAGCAGCAAAAAGAGCAGCTTCATTCACTAAATTAGCTAAATCTGCACCTGAAAAACCAGGTGTACCACGCGCGATAATCATAGGATCTACATCTTTTGATAAAGGCACTTTTCTCATATGTACTTTTAAAATTTGTTCTCGTCCACGAATATCAGGAAGTGCTACAATAACTTGACGATCAAATCGACCCGGACGTAATAAAGCAGGATCTAAAACATCTGGTCTATTAGTAGCAGCTATTAAAATAATACCTTCATTTCCATCGAAACCATCCATTTCTACTAACATTTGATTAAGTGTTTGTTCTCTTTCGTCATGTCCACCACCTAGTCCAGCTCCTCTTTGACGACCTACTGCATCAATTTCATCAATAAATATTATACACGGTGCAGATTTTCTTGAATGTTCAAACATGTCTCTTACTCTAGAAGCACCTACTCCAACAAACATTTCGACAAAATCAGAACCAGAAATTGTGAAAAAAGGCACTTTAGCTTCTCCAGCTATTGCTTTTGCAAGTAATGTTTTACCAGTGCCAGGTGGACCAACCATTAATACACCTTTTGGAATTTTTCCTCCTAATTTTTGAAAACGACTAGGCTCCTTAAGATATTCAACTAATTCACTTACTTCTTCTTTTGCTTCGTCACATCCTGCAACGTCTGCAAAAGTAGTTTGAATTTGATCTTCTGATAGCATACGTGCTTTACTTTTACCAAATGACATTGCACCTTTTCCACCACCCATTTGCATTTGTCTCATAAAAAAAATCCATACCCCAATTAAGAGTAACATAGGAAACCAAGAAATAAATATAGAAATAAGAAGACTGGGTTCCTCAGGAACTGCACCGATAATTTTAACGTTTTTTGTCAAAAGATTGTCTAACAGTTTAGGATCATTTACAGGAATATAGGTGATGTATTTACTGCTATCTTTTTTAGTAACACTGATCATACGTCCGTTAATGTATGTTTCACGAATTTGATCTTGGTTAACTTCTGATAAAAAAGTGGAATAATCAACTCTATGATTGTTTACATCACTAGTGTTAAAATTTTGAAAAATAGACATTAATACCACTGTGATAACTAACCAGAAGATCAGGTTTTTAACCATGTCACTCAAGGGAACAACCTCTCATTGGATCTATAATATTTAAAAATAACACAGACTACTATAATGTTTATCTGGTTGCTAAAATGAATATTTCTCGAGATCTTGATCGAGAAGTTTTAGGTTTACAAATTTTAACTTGTGTAAATAATATTTTAATTTTTTTATAAAATTCATTAAAACCTTCTCCTTGAAATGATTTCAATAACAAAATACCATTTTTAGATAAAACATAATTTGATATTTTTAATGCTAATTTAGATAAATCAATAATTCGTGGCATATCAATAGAAAAATTTCCTGTTATATTAGGAGCCATATCTGACATAACTAAATGAAATTTAGTACTATTTAAAGAATTTAACATGAGATTTAATACATGTTGATCACGAAAATCTCCTTGAAAAAAATCAACACCTATGATTGGTTTAATAGGCAAGATGTCACAAGCTATGATACGTCCTGTTTTACCTATTTTCTGAATTGCATATTGTGACCAGCTTCCAGGAGCTGCACCTAAATCAATTACATTCATCCCAGTTTTAAATATTTTATTAGTTTGATCTAGTTCTTCTAATTTAAACCAAGCCCTTGAACGTATTTTATTTTCTCTTGCTTTCTGAACATATTGATCTTGAAAATGTTCTAATAACCAACGATTAGAACTTTTTGATTTTTTTCGAGAAATCATATTATTATAATTGTAAAATTTATTTGAAAAACACACTTTTAAGTTATAATAAAACCAACTATATATAATCGATCTTTAGAATTTTATATTCGACTTCACCACCTGGTGTAGATATAGTTACAATAGCATCATTTCTTTTTCCAATTAAACCTCTTGCTATTGGAGAATTAATAGAAATTAAATTTTTTTTAAAATCAGATTCATCATCACCAACAATTTGATAAGTAAATTTTTCTTTATTTTTCATATTTAAAATTGTAATAGTAGAACCAAAAATTACTCTTCCATTATTCGTTAATTTTGTTACATCTATAATTTGAGAATTAGATAATTTTGCTTCAATTTCTTTGATACGTCCTTCACAAAAACTTTGTTCTTCACGAGCAGAATGATATTCGGCATTTTCTTTTAAATCACCATGTTCTCTTGCCTCTGCTATTGCAGTAATAATACGAGGACGTTTTATATTTTTTAATTTCTGAAGTTCTTCACGAAGTTTTTCTGCACCTCTTACAGTCATAGGAATTAAATTAACCATATATAAACACTCCATTATTTTTTTATTTCATATTATAAAAATAATTTCATTTATAATATAAAAATATTTTTTAAAATTTAAAAAAATGTTAAAATTTTAAATTATATTTTTTAATAAAAAATATAGTTTAATTTTTCAAATATTGTATTTGTAATAAAATTTAAAATGATTAAAAATTTTAATTTGCATCTCTTATAAAATTTTATATGAAAATTAGAACAAAAAATTATCATTATATAAAATTAAATCATTTTTTTATAAAAAATGATATATACATTAAAAATAAACTAAAATAAGGTATTTAAAATATTAAAAACATATACATTTTAAAGTAAAAAATAGAATTTATCAAAATTTTAAAAATTTAGTTATATATTTTTATATCCTTAATTTAAATCAATGAATAATATTCTTTATGAAAAAATCATTAATTTTTTAAAATTTTAAAATTATTTCAATATTAAATTAAAAGTATATTAAAAAATGAATAATCAAAATATCAAATTGCTACTTATGAAAGAATTAAATTTAACACAAGCCTATATCACAGGAGATAACAATCATATTAAAATAATAGCGATAGGAAATATATTTAAAGAAATGAGTCAAGTAAAAAGACAACAAATAGTTTATAAACCTTTAATAAATATGATTACAGAAAAAAATCTTCATGCTATATCTATAATTTCTTATACAGATGAAGAATGGGATAAAAATAATACAAGTATAGATAATTCTTATCATGCATAAAATAAAAAAAATTTTCATATCAATAAAAACAGAGATTTCTTAATAAATGAATAAATTATGCATCGAAGGTAATAAAAATTTATATGGTAGTGTTGTTATTTCCGGTTCTAAAAATGCTGCATTACCAATTTTATTTATGACGATACTAACAGAAGAAAAAATTAAAATAAGTAATGTTCCAAATTTGACAGATATTAATATAGCACTGAGATTACTTGTATATTTAGGTGCAAAAATAGCATATAAAAAAACATTATCTATTGACACTAGTAGAATAAACGTATTCTCTACTCCATATGACTTAATTAAAAAAATAAGAGCATCTATTTGGATATTAGCTCCCCTTTTAGCAAGGTTTGGAAAAGCTCAAATATTTCTTCCTGGAGGATGTAAAATAGGTAGTAGACCTATAGATTTACACTTAAATGGATTGATAAAATTAGGCGCGACAATTAATTTAAAAAATGATTGCATTAACGCTTTTGTAAAGGGACGTCTAAAAGGTAAATATATTTTAATGGAAAAGATCAGCGTTGGTGCTACTATTACAATTATGAGTGCTGCAACTTTAGCTCAAGGTTTAACAATTATTGATAATGCAGCATGTGAACCAGAAATTATTGATATAGCAAAATTTTTAAATACTTTAGGTGCAAATATTATTGGAGCAGGTACTCACAAAATATTTATTACAGGTGTACTGAAACTAAACGGCGGTAATCATAAAGTAATTCCTGATAGAATTGAAACAGGTACTTTTTTAGTAGCTGCAGCAATATCAAAAGGTTATATTACTTGCCATAAAACTGAACCTAAACATTTAAAAAATGTACTTTCAAAATTAGGTAAAACTGGCGCCAAGATTAAAACAGGAAAAGACTGGATTAAATTAGATATGAGAGGGAAAAGACCAAAATCCTTAAATATTTCTACTTCACCCTATCCAGGGTTTCCAACAGATATGCAAGCTCAATTCACTTTATTAAATATAATCTCTAAAGGAATGAGCACTATAACTGAAACTATATTTGAAAATCGTTTTCTTTATACTTCAGAATTAATTCATATGGGAGCTAAAATAAAAATTCAAAATAGTAATACTATTGTTTGTCATGGAGTCCCTACATTATCTTCTGCAAATGTTTCTTGTAGCGATTTGAGAGCTGCAGCAACATTAGTATTAGCAGGATGTATCTCTATAGGTGTCACTATAGTTAATCAAGCTGATCATCTTATTAGAGGATACGATTCATTTCCGAATAAATTAAACAAATTAGGAGCTAATATTAAAATTATATAAATGCAATTAATAAAAATTATTTATCTTTTTTAAATAGAAAGTTTTTTGTTTGTTAAAAGAATAATGAATAATAGATAGCTGGAGTTATTTATGTATGCAGTCTTTATCAGTGGTGGGAAACAATATCGAGTAATTAAAAACCAAATTATTCGGTTAGAAAAATTAAAAAATCCAATTGGTACAACTATAGAATTTAAAAAAATATTGATAATGTCTAATAATAAAGATGTCCAGAGAATTGGCACTCCTTTCATAACTGGAGGCATAATAAAAGCTAACATTGAAAATCATGGTCGTTTAAAAAAAATTAAAGTTATTAAATTTAATCGTCGTAAACATTATAAAAAACAACAAGGTCATCGTCAATATTTTACTGATGTAAAAATTTTAGATATTAATAATATTTCAGAGGAAATTGAAAAAAATGGCTCATAAAAAAGCTGGAGGTTCTACTAGAAACGGACGTGATTCTAATGCTCAAAGACTAGGTGTGAAACATTTTGGTGGTGAATTTATTTCAGCAGGAAGTATAATTGTTAAACAACGTGGTACTAAATTTCATCCTGGTAAAAATGTAGGCTGCGGAAAAGACCATACAATTTTTGCAATGGTAAAGGGAAAAGTAGAATTCAAGAAAAAAGGATTAAAAAAAAGAACATATGTAAATATTATAAATTAAAACAAAAAATTAATATATATAAGACCCCTTTTTTCGGGGGGTTTGATTATTGAGAATAAAAAATATCAGAATATATGGATAAAAAATGAAATTTATTGATCAAACTATTATAGAAGTTATTGCCGGAAAAGGTGGAAATGGTTGTGTTAACTTTAGAAGAGAAAAATATATTCCTAAAGGAGGTCCTGATGGTGGAGATGGTGGAGATGGTGGAAATGTTTGGTTAGAAGCAAATAATAATTTAAATACTCTTATAGATCTTCGATTTAAAAAAAAATTCTGTGCTCAAAATGGAGAAAACGGATCAGGTAAAAAATGTTCTGGAAAAAAAGGAAGTGATATTAACATACAAGTTCCTATAGGAACAAAAGTAATAAATTACCAAACACGTGAAGTTATAGGTGATTTGATAAAAAATAAACAAAAAATATTAGTAGCTAAAGGAGGTTGGCACGGATTAGGTAATACTAGATTTAAATCCTCAACAAATAGAAGTCCTAGACAAAGTACTATGGGTACAATAGGAGAAAAACGAGATATACAATTAGAATTAATGTTAATCGCTGACGTAGGTACATTAGGCATGCCTAATGTAGGAAAATCTACTTTAGTAAAAAGTATATCTGGTGCTAAAACAAAAATCGCAGATTATCCTTTTACTACATTAAATCCAGTTTTAGGTAGTGTAAATATTAAAAATAATAAAAAATTTATAATAGCAGATATTCCAGGCATCATTAAAGGAGCTTCAAATGGTTCTGGATTAGGTATTCGTTTTTTAAAACATCTAGAAAGATGTAAAATTTTACTACATATCGTAGATTTAAAACCTCAAAATAACTTTCATCCTATGAAAAATATAAGTATAGTTTTAAATGAATTAAAAAAATATAATATTGCTTTATATAATAAACCACGATGGCTGGTTTTTAATAAAATAGATTTATTAAATTTAGAAGAAATAAAAAAAATTATTAAAGAAATAGAATCTAAACTAGAAACACAAGAAAAATATTATTTTATTTCATCGAAAAAACAAACGGGAATAAAAAAATTATGTTTTGATATAAGCCAATATTTAAATAAAGAAGAAAAAGAACTCGGTTAATTAAAAAAACCAAGTCCTTGTATAATAAAAAATAATTATGTGTTTTTTAGTATTAACGTTTAGAAAACTGTGGACGTTTTCTAGCTTTTCGTAAACCTATCTTTTTACGTTCAACTTGTCTTGAATCTCGAGTAACAAATCCAGATTTTCTTAATTCACATCGTAAAGATTGATTATATTGAATTAAAGCACGAGTAATACCCTGTCGAATAGCACCAGCTTGACCAGAAATACCTCCGCCTTTAACGGTAATATAAATATTAAATTTAGTCATCATATCAACTAATTCTAAAGGTTGACAAACGATCATACATGACGTTTCACGACCAAAATATTCATTTAAAGAACGCTTATTTACAATAATTTTACCATTACCAGATCTAAGAAAAACTCTAGCAGAAGAGCTCTTACGACGACCAGTACCATAGTTTTGAATTGGAATCATTTATTATTTTTTAACCTCTTTATCAAATATTTAACAATTGAGGACATTGTGCCATATGATCATGTTTATCATTAGAAAAAACTTTCAATTTTTTAAACATAGCACGTCCTAAAGGACCTTTAGGTAACATACCCTTGACAGCAATTTCAATGACTCTTTCAGGATGATTAGATAGCATTTCTTCAAATCTAGAAGATTTTATACCGCCTATATAACCTGTATGATGATAATAGACTTTATCTGTCTTTTTTTTCCCTGTAACTAATATTTTTGAAGCATTTAAAACAATAATATAGTCTCCAGTATCAAGATGAGGAGTATACTCGATTTTATGTTTCCCTCTAAGACGTAAAGACAACGCACTCGCTAATCTTCCTAATATTTTATTCGTTGCATCTACATAATACCAATTTCTTTTTATATCACTTAATTTAACTGAAAAAGTTTTCATATAAAACTCACTAAAATATAATCATTTATATAGAAAATAATACTATGATTAGAATTAATAAGATATAGTAAATATATTTTACTAAAATATTTTTTAAAGTAATTTTTTAAACAACTTTATAATGTAAAAAATTATACTAATTTTACTACTATTGATGTTACTAAAAAAAAATAATTTTTTAAAAATATTCCTTTTACATTAATACATTCTATATATTTTATAGGTAATCAATATATGACCGCTAAAAACTCTTTATTAGTTCTTCGTAATGAAATTAATAATATTGATGAAAAAATAGTTACATTATTAGCAAAAAGAAAAGATCTAGTTTTAAAAATTGCGATGTCTAAAATAGAAAATAATCAACCAATACGCGATATAGAACGTGAAAGAAAAATATTAAGAAAATTGATTGTTTTAGGAAAAAAAAAATATCTCACACCTGAATATATAACTCAATTATTTCAGTTGATAATTGAAGAATCAGTATTAAATCAAGAAAAATTATTAAAAAAATTTTGTAGTGATAATAAATTAACGCTTGCTAGTTTTTCTTTTTTAGGACCTAAAGGTTCTTACTCTCATATTGCAGCTTCTGAATATGCGGATCGTAATTTTAAAACATGTATTATTAAAGAATGTTCAACATTTGAAGAAGTTATTGCATCAGTCGAAAATAATGAATCAGATTATGCTATTTTACCAATAGAAAATACTTGTTCTGGATATATTAATGAAGTTTTTGATATATTAAAAAAAACTAATTTATTCATTGTTGGTGAAATTAATATTTTTATAAACCACTGTTTACTTGCAATAAAAAAAATTGCATTAGATGAAATTAAAACAGTATATAGTCATCCTCAACCGTTTCAACAATGTAGTAACTTTATTAAAAAATTTCCACAATGGAAAATTAAATATACCAAAAGCACAGCTGATGCTATGGAAAAAATATCTAAATATAACGACATACATAATGCAGCATTAGGTAGTGAAATAGGATCTAAAATTTACGGACTAAATATTTTATCTAAAAATTTAGCAAATCAAGAAAAAAATATTACAAGATTTATTTTATTGAATCGAAAACCTATTAAAATTTCTGAAAAAATACCAACTAAAACAACATTAATTTTTAGTACAGGACAAGAATCAGGTGCTCTTTCTAAAGTATTGTTAATATTACAAGAAAAAAAATTAATTATGAAAAAACTCACTTCTCAAACAATTTATAAAAATCCATGGGAAGAAATGTTTTACATTGATATTCAAGTAAATTTATCGTCTGAACTGATGCAAAAAACTCTAAAAGAAATTCAAAAAATAACTAAATTTGTAAAAATTTTAGGATGTTATCCAAGTGAAAATGTAATTCCAATAGTATCATAATATCTTTAAAAAAATAAAACGATTCTTATCGTAAATATATACCATATATAAATATCATAAATAATCATTTTTCTAAATCAAGAACATATTTTTTAAGATAATTATTATTATATTAATAATGTATTAAAAATATTAACATGAGCAATAAATAATGTTCAATAATTTAACTCAACGTCTTTCACAAAGTTTACGTAAAATTATCAATAAAGGAAGACTTACAGAAGACAATATTCAAGATACCATAAGAGAAGTACGAAAAGCATTATTAGAAGCAGACGTAACCTTATCAGTAGTACAAAAATTTATAGAAAATGTCAAAAAAAAATCAATTGGATCTCAAATTAATAAAAGTTTAACTCCTGGTCAAGAATTCATAAAAATAGTGAAAAATGAGTTAATACTTGCTATGGGTGAAAAAAATAATACTTTAAATTTATCTATTGCACCACCCGCTATCATATTAGTCATCGGATTACAAGGAGCAGGAAAAACAACTACTTTAGCAAAATTAGCTAAATGGATACGAGATAAACATAAGAAAAAAATATTAGTTGTATCTACTGATATTTATCGTGCAGCTGCTATTAAACAACTTGAAATTCTATCACAGCAAATTCAAATAGATTTTTTTTCATCAAACACAAATGAAAAACCAATAGAGATCACTGAAAAAGCGATAAAATATACAAAATTAAAATTATATGATGTTTTATTGATTGATACTGCAGGACGCTTACATATTGATGAAAAAATGATGAATGAAATTAATCAAATACAAAATTTATCAAAACCTATTGAAACATTATTAATAGTAGATTCTATGATGGGTCAAGATGCAATAAATATGTCAAAAATATTTAATAATAAACTATTTATATCTGGTATAGTATTAACAAAAACAGATAGTGATTCTAGAAGCGGAATTGCTTTATCTATGCGATATATCACAGGAAAACCAATTAAATTCATTGGAACAGGAGAAAAAATAACAGATTTGGAAGCATTTTCTCCTGAAAGAATTTCTGATAGAATCTTAGGAATGAATGATGTCATATCTCTGATTGAAGATATTGAAGAAAAAGTTGATCAATCTCAAGTTCAAAAACTCACAAAAAAGTTAAAAAAAGGTCATAATTTTAACTTAAATGATTTTTTAATACAAATTAAACAAATAAAAAAAATAGGAGGATTAAACTATTTTATTAATAAATTTTCTATGAATAATATATTATCTAATAATATATCATTGCTAAATTCAGATAAAAATACATTAAAAAAAATAGAAGCAATAATATCTTCAATGACACCTAAAGAAAGAGAAAAACCAATAATTATAAAAGGATCTAGAAAACGTAGAATTGCTTTAGGTTCTGGAACAAAAATACAAGATGTCAATAAATTATTAAAAAATTTTGATGATATACAAAGAATTATGAAAAAAATAAAAACTGGAGGAATATCAAAAGTGATGAGAGGAATAAAAAATATATTACCTAAAAATTTTTCATAAATAAAATTACATACATAAAATATTAAAAAATATTTTTATATGTAATTTTATCCAAAAATAAAATTCAGTTTCATGATATTTCTATTAAATAAATTTAAAGAAGATAAATATATGGTAAAAATTCGTTTAGCTCGATATGGAACAAAAAAACGTCCTTTTTATAAGTTAGTAGTAGCTGATAGTCGTTGTCCTAGAGATGGTCGTTTTATTGAGCGTGTAGGCCATTTTAATCCCATTTCCAAAGGAAAAACGCATGATCTCAAGGTTAACTTAGATCGTATTAAATATTGGAAAGAAAAAGGAGCTAAAATATCAAAAAGAACACAAAAAATAATAAAATTATCTGATAAAGAGGTCATATTATAATTATTAGTATAAAGAAACCAATTGCACCATTGTTAATAGGAAAAGTAGGAAAAGCTTATGGAATACTAGGCTGGATGACTATTTTTTCTTTTACAGAAGAAAAAGAAAAAATATTTAATTATCAACCATGGTTTTTTTTTAAAAAAAAATGGTTAAAAGTTCAACTTAATAAGTGGAAAAAACATAATAAGAATTTTATTATTCATATCAAAGGTATTTCTAATCGATCAGAAGCTAGAGAACTAACTAATTCAGATATTATAATTAATAAAGATGTATTGCCTGTATTAAAAAAAAATGAATATTATTGGAATGATATTATCAACTATAAAGTGTTTAATTTAAACCAAATTTATTTAGGTAGAGTTATTAATTTAATACGTACAAAACATAATGATATTTTAATAGTCGAAAATTCATTAAAAACATTAAAAAAAAATATTTTTATTCCATTCATCGATAAAAAAATCATCAAAAATATAAATACCAATTATAAATTTATAACAGTTCAATGGAACTAAATTATCTATTCTAAATGAAAAACAAATATGATAAAACTTTAATATGGTTTAAAATTATTACTATTTTTCCGGAAATGTTTCGTGCTATTACTGATTATGGCGTCATTGGAAAAGCGATCAAAAAAAACATTATTAACATTGATTTTTTAAATCCCAGAAATTTTACTAATAATAAGTATAGATCTATAGATGACCGTCCTTATGGAGGAGGACCAGGTATGTTGATGAGTGTCGAACCATTATATTTATCTATTCAACATGCTAAATCTACATTAAAAGATGCTTTTGTAATTTACTTATCTCCTCAAGGAAAACAATTAGAACAAAATTGTATACAAAAATTAATTGATAAAAAAAAAATTATACTTATATGTGGCCGATATGAAGGAATAGATCAAAGAATTATTGACAGCCAAGTTAATGAAGAATGGTCAATTGGAAATTATATACTTACTGGAGGAGAACTTGCTGCTATGATTATGATTGATTCAATTTCTAGATTAATTCCAGGTGTTATCAAAAAAAAACAATCATTAGAACAAGATTCTTTTTCTAATAATTTACTTGATTATCCAAATTATACTCGACCAAGAATAATTTATAATATGTCTGTTCCTAAAATATTGTTATCTGGAAATCATGATAAAATTCGACTTTGGCGTTTAAAACAGTCACTAGGAAACACTTGGATCAAACGACCTGATCTTTTAAAAAAAAATTTTTTAACTAAAGAAGAAACAATACTATTAAATGAATTCAAAAAAAAACATAAATAATTATTTATTTCTTCAGTTATCTGATTTTTAGGAGTAATATATGCCCAATATAATTCAAGAAATAGAAAAAAAACAACTAAAAAAAAATATACCTATTTTTAGACCCGGAGATACTGCAGAAGTTAAAGTATGGGTTGTCGAAGGTTCTAAAAAACGTCTTCAATCTTTTGAAGGAATAGTCATAGCAATAAAAAATCGTTGTTTAAATTCATCTTTTACAGTACGTAAAATATCTAATGGAGAAGGTGTAGAGCGTGTTTTTCAAACGCATTCTCGTGGTATTGAAGAAATTATCATAAAAAGAAAAGGTCTAGTTAGAAAAGCAAAATTATACTATTTAAGAACACGAACAGGTAAAGCTGCGCGTATTAAAGAAAAAATTAACTAACATTAATGAAATAACTTTCGCATGCAGTCATGACATATTTCTTGACTGCATTATTCTTTATAAGATTTTAACAAAATTATTAAAAAATTTTCTCTTGTAAAAATTAAACAGTTGTTCCGCCTACAGTTAAACTATCTAATTTTATAGATGGCTGTCCAATTCCCACCGGAATATTTTGACCATCTTTACCACAAAATCCCATTCCTTGATCCATTTTTAAATCATCACCCACCATGGATATTTTTTTCATAACTTCTAAACCAGATCCTATTAATGTTATATTTTTAATTGGTGTAGAAATTTTTCCTTTCTTAATTAAATAGGCCTCAGAAGTAGAAAATACAAAATTTCCAGAAGTAATGTCCACTTGACCTCCAGAAAAATTTATAGCATATATTCCATAGTCAACACTGTTAATTATATCATCTATTTTAGACTTACCAGATAACATATAGGTATTAGTCATTCTAGGAATAGGTAAATATGAGTAAGATTCACGACGTCCATTCCCAGTAGACTGAGTTCCCATCAAACGTGCATTGAGTTTATCTTGCATATATTTTTTTAAGATTCCGTCTTCAATTAAAATATTATACTGACCAGGAGTACCTTCATCATCAATACTTAAGGATCCGCGTTGATCTTTTATGGTTCCGTCATCAATAATAGTACATAATTCAGATGCAACTTTTTTCCCAATCATATTAGTAAATATTGATGTTCCTCTTCTATTAAAATCACCTTCCAAGCCGTGTCCAACCGCTTCATGCAATAAAACACCTGGCCATCCAGGACCTAAAACTACTGGAAAAGTTCCTGAAGGAGCTTCTTTTGAAGATAAGTTTAATAAAGCTATACGGACTGCTTCTCTTGACCAATAATCAATCCTAATCTCTTTTGAAAAATCATCTTTTTTTAGAAAAAAACTATAATCAGTGCGATTTCCTCCACCACTTCGTCCTTTTTCTCTTCTTCCATGATCTTCAACTATTACACTAACAGAGAAATGAACTAAAGGTCTGATATCAGTTGCTAAATCTCCATCAGTAGAAGCTATTAATATTTGTTCATAAGAACCTGTTAAAGTTGCGTTGACTTCTATTACACGATGATCAACACTACGTGCTATATGATCTGCTCTATATAATAAATCACTTTTTTCTCTGTAAGAGAACATTTCTAAAGGATTTTTAAAATTATAAAATGGTTTTATTTTTTTTTCGAGTAATATTTTTGTCTTTACTTTTTCTTTAATAGAAATAAAACTGCCTGCTACGTTGATACTTTTTCTTAGAGAATCTATCGATATTTGATCTGCATATGCGAATCCTGTTGTTTGTCCTTGTATAGCTCTAACACCTACCCCTTGATCTGCATGATAATTACCTTCTTTTATAATTCTATTTTCTAATGACCAAGATTCATGAAGATTAGATTGAAAGTATAGATCTGCATAATCTAACTTACGTGTACATAATTCTTCTAAAGAGACGAAAAGATCTTGATGATTTATTTTATTAGTAGTTAATAAAGCTTCAGTAACTAATTCAAATGTCATTTAAACTCGCTTAATATATAATAATTTTATGGAAATTTATTATAAAAGATAAAATATAAAATAAAAATATTTTTTATAAAAAATGCTATAATTTATTTAAAAAGATAATTGTTTAAAAAGAGATTAAATATGAAAAATATTAAAAATGTATTAGTAATCAATGGACCGAATTTAAATCTTTTAGGAACAAGAGAAACTAAATTTTATGGCAACATTAGTTTAACTCATTTAATCAACGATTTACAAATAAAAGCTAAAAAGCTTAATATGACATTAGATCATGTACAGTCAAATGCAGAACATGTTTTAATTGATACAATTCACAATTCAAAAGATAATGTTCATTATATTATCATTAATCCAGCAGCATTTACACATACTAGCATAGCGATAAGAGATGCTTTGATCGGAGTTAATATTCCTTTTATTGAAGTTCATATTTCAAATATTTATTCTAGAGAAGATTTTCGTTCTCATTCTTGGTTATCAGATATTTCTCAAGGTGTAATTTGTGGACTAGGACTTGATGGTTACTATTGGGCATTAAAAACCATATCAAATAGACTAATCTGATTTCTATAAAAATAAAAGATGATATGAACTAAAAAACTATATTTTATATATTACATAACAAAATTTTTTGCACTCTCTCGATTTTTAAAAAATAGAAAGTGCAATAAAATAAAGTTAGTTCATACCATATTTTTTTAATTTTTTTCGTAATGTACTTCGATTAATCCCCATCATTAAAGCTGCACGTGTCTGATTTCCTCGAGTATGTTGCATAATCATGTCTAATAATGGTTGTTCTAATTCAGATAAAGCTAATGAATATAAATTATCAATATTTTTTCCATTTAAATTTAATAAAAAATGTTTTAAAGATTGTCTAACTGATTCACGTAAAGGTTTCTTTATAATTTTATTTTGAGAACTTATACTAGATACAACAAAAAATTCAGTATTTAAGGTTTCTTCTAACATAGTACTATCAACTCTTTATTATTTTATAATGTCTCTATTTAAAAAAAGAATATATTTTTTAAACTTTTTTATTAAGATAAATAATATGTTTTATTAAAAATAAATACAATAAATAAAACAAATTTGTTATATATTTGTAATATATGTTAGAAGTTCTTTTATATCTTCAGGAAGAGGTACTGACCAAGACATTAAGTTTTTAGTAATAGGATGATGAAAAGAAATATGAGTAGCATGTAATGCCTGACGCGGAAATTGAACTATTTTATTTATATTTTTATTTTTTATATTATCAATCTTCTGGTTCATTCCACCATAAATAGGATCGCCAACTAACGGATGTCTAATATGTAACATGTGTACACGAATCTGATGTGTACGTCCTGTTTCTAATCTTATCGTTATATGCGTATGAAATCTAAAACGATTTATTATTTTATAATGAGTAATAGATTTTTTACCTAAACTATGTACCATCATACATGTTCTTTTAACATTATGACGTATTATGGGAGCATTGATAGTACCACCTGAAATCATATTTCCTTTTACGATGCCTTGATATTTTCGAGTAATCTTTCTTTTTTTCAATAATTTTAACAAATAATTATAAGATATCAAATTTTTTGCAATTACCATTAAGCCACTGGTATCTTTATCTAAACGATGTACAATGCCTGCACGAGGCAAATGCTGAATATTTTGATAACGATATAATAATGCATTTAAAATAGTTCCTTTATGATTCCCCGCACCAGGATGAACGACTAAACCAGCAGGTTTATTAATAATAATTATGTCACAATCTTCGTAAATAATATTTAAAGAAATATTTTCAGCTAAATGAAGAAAAAGTTCTTTCGAATCGGGATAAATACTAATAATTTCTCCTCCGAATATTTTTTTATCAGGCTGATTAATTATATTTTTATCAACAAATACTTTATTTTTAAGAATTAACTGTTTTAAATAAGAACGAGAATATTGCTTGAACAAATGAGTTAATACTTGATCTAATCTTTTTCCTGATAAAGCAATAGAAGATACAATCGTACTTAATTCTATTTTTTTCAATAAAATTATCCTTTTGATAGATAAATAAATATTTTTTTGTTAATCAAACCGAATCCTTAATTAATAGAAAATATGATATTCTATTCATCACCAAACAAAAAATATTCTGAATAAAAAATTTTATGAATTTCAATAAAAAATTCCAAATAAAAAAAAATAATATCATATGCATTTTTTTAATTATATGTTTAAACTTTACAGTATGCTGTAAATCTTCAAATAATGATTTTTTTATAAAGACATATAATGTTTATAAAAAAGCTCAAAAAAAATTAAAAGAAAAAAATTTTAATGATGCAATTTTCATATTAGAAAAATTAAAAAAAAACCATATGACTTATTTTATTCATGACAAAATTCAAATAAATTTAATTTATGCTTATTACAAAAATTGCAATTTCAATACAGCTCAAAAAAATATAGAAGAATTTCTACGTATTTATCCAAATCATCCAAATATGGATTATATTATATATATGCAGTGCTTAATTAAAATGGCTATGGATAAAAATATATTTTTTCAAGAATGGCTTATTAATTATCATAAAAACGATACTTATTATGCTATAAGTGCATTTTTCGAATTAAAAAATTTTATTTATCAATATCCAAAAAGCTTTTATGTTATCAATGCAAAGAAACATTTAATATATTTAAAATATCGTCTTTCAGAACATGATCTTAAAATATTAAAATTTTATTTCTTGCATAAAGAATATGTAGCTGTTGTCAATAGAGGTGAAGAAATGATTCAGAAATATTCTGAAACACCAGCTGCAAGAAAAGCTCTTGTATATATGAAAAAATCTTATATTGCATTAAGAATTTTTCAAACAGCTGAGAAAATATCAAAAATAATCTCATTAAATAAAATCTAAAATATTTAAAACTAAATAAAAATATCTAATTATAATATATAATATGAAAATATTAATTAAGCAAAATATTTTTTAAATTTTTAGGGAATAAAAAAAATTTAATCACTTTTATAAATTTAATCACTTTTATTTTAATAAAATATTATGTTGTTAAAATTTGTATTAATAAAATTAATAAGAATCATTATGAAAAAAAGTACAAATGAAATACGTCAAAAATTTTTAAATTTTTTTGAAAAAAAAAGACATGTAATTATTCCCAGTAGCTCTTTAGTGCCATATAATGATCCTACATTATTGTTTACTAATGCAGGCATGAATCAATTTAAGGATTTTTTTTTAGGACAAAAAAAAAGCAATCATCCTCGTATAGCTACTATACAACGTTGTTTAAGAACTGGAGGAAAACATAATGATTTAGAAAATGTAGGATATACTTCAAAACATCATACATTTTTTGAAATGCTTGGAAACTTTAGTTTTGGTGATTATTTTAAAAAAGAAGCTATCTCATATGCATGGGAATTATTAACATCTCAAAATTGGTTTAATATACCACAAAATAAATTATGGATTACGGTATATGAAAATGATAATGAAACATATGAAATATGGAAAAATATTATTAAAGTACCACCTGAACGAATTATCAGAATTGGTGATAAAAATAACTTAAAATATAATTCTGAAAATTTTTGGCAAATGGGCGATACTGGACCGTGTGGTCCTTGTACTGAAATATTTTATGATTATGGCGCTCAAATTTTAAAAAATTCACTAGAATTTCTAGAAAATAAAAATAATCGTTTTGTCGAAATTTGGAATATTGTTTTTATACAATTTAATCGCATTTCAAAAACAAAAATTATTTCTTTACCAAATAAATGTATAGATACAGGTATGGGATTAGAAAGAATATCTGCTGTTTTACAAGATGTTTATTCTAACTATAATATTGATATATTTCAAAAATTAATAAAAAATATATCTCAATATACTATTATTAAAGATTTAAATAATGTTTCTTTAAAGATTATAGCAGATCATATTCGATCTTGTGCATATATTATTGCAGATAATATTTCTCCATCTAATGAATATCGAGGTTATGTTTTAAGAAGAATTATTAGAAGAGCTTTAAGACATGGTCATAAAATTGGAATTAAAGAAAATTTTTTTTATAAACTTGTTTCTAACTTAATTTCAGTCATGGGAGATGCAGGTGATATTTTAAGACAAAAACAAGAAAAAATAGAAAAAATATTAGAAACAGAAGAAATACAATTTTCTCATACTCTTGATAAAGGCCTTAAAATATTACATTCTGAAATAGAAAAAACACATGATCATATACTTTCAGGAAAAACTGCATTTTATCTTTATGATACTTTTGGATTTCCAATTGATCTAACAGCAGATGTATGTCGTGAAAAAAATATCAAAATTGATTATATCAGTTACGAATCATATAAAAAAAAGCAAAGGGAACAATCTAATATTCGTAAGAAATTTTATAAAAACTATAATGAAGATATTATTGTAAATAATACATGCGTGTTCCAAGGTTATAAACAATACAAAGTAAAATCATTAGTACAATTTATTTTTGTAAAAAACGTTTCAGTTAAAAAAATTATGCCTAATGAGGATGGAATTATTTTTCTTGATACGACATCGTTTTATGCGGAGTCAGGTGGACAAATAAGCGATATAGGTCGACTATATAACGAAGAATCATGCTTCATAGTACAAAATACAAAAAAATATGGAAAAACAGTAGGACATATTGGAAAATTAATCTCAGGGATAATTAAAGTAAATAATTATCTCTATAGTGAAATTGATCGAGATTATAGGCATTCTATTGAACTAAACCATTCGGCAACACATTTATTACATGCTGCATTAAGAAAAATTTTCGGAGAAAATATTAGTCAAAAAGGATCTTTAGTCACTGATACACATCTAAGATTTGATTTTTCTCATCACAAGTCTATAGAAAGAGCTCAAATTCAACAAATTGAATATATTGTTAATATGCAAATTCGTAATAATATTCTAATTAAAATTAAAGAATTAAATTTAGAAGAAGCTAAAAAACAGCAAGCAATTGCTTTATTTGAAAATCAATATCAATCTATAGTTCGAGTAGTTTTTATAAATAATTTTTCTATAGAATTATGTGGCGGAACACATGTAAAAAGAACTGGAGAAATAGGACTATTTAAAATTATTAATCAATCAAGTGTAGCATCAGGAATCAAAAGAATTGAAGCAGTCACTGGGCAAAAAGCAATAGATTATTTACATAAAAAAGATAATTATTTAGAAGATATCTCTCTTTTTTTAAACTGTAATAGTTTTTATATTAAAGAAAAAATAAAAAAATTAACAGTTACAATAACAGATTTAGAAAAAAAAATAAGTATATTACAAGAAAAAGAAAATATATCTCACATAAAACAATTAATTAAAAACATTGATTATGTACAAGATATAAAATTTATTAAAAATATATTTTATAACTATGAACATAAATTAATGAAAAAAATAGTTTATCAATTAAAAAAAGAACTAAAGAATTCGATAATTATATTAATTAATATTAATAATAATCATTTTACAATCGTTATCGGAATCACAAAAAATTTAATTAATGACATCACAGCTATAAAAATCATGAATATAATTATGAAGGAAACAAATGGAAAGGGAGGGGGTAAAAAAGATATTGCTGAAGGAGGTGGTGTTAATACAAAAAAACTTTCTATAGTTTTAAAAAACATTAAGGTATGGATTGATACACAATTAAAAAAAAATAACTATTTATAACTGATATTTTATAGATTAAACTATTTTAATAAAACACATTCATATAAAGTATATATCGTATATATTATTTAAATATTTTCATAGTCTACGTTTAACTCTGTATTATTCATAACGCCAGGAACTGGAAAGGAAAAACTCTTTTAATTTTTCAAGGAGACAAGAATGCTTATTCTAACTCGTCGAGTTGGCGAAACGTTAATAATTGGCGACGAGATCACTGTAACAGTACTAGGAGTTAAAGGTAACCAAGTTCGTATTGGTGTAAATGCCCCTAAATCAGTTTCGGTACATCGTGAAGAAATATATCAACGTATTCAAGCTGAAAAAAAACAACAAAAAAATTGCTAAAAAAACCGCATCTTACTAATTTCAAGTAAGATGTAGTTTTTTAGTATTTTATAAATTTAGTTTATTTAACAAAACAATAAAAATTTTATATAAAATATATTTGACTTATATTAAAAAAAAAGTAGAATAAAACTATAAATAATTTTAAAAAAAAATATATTCAGGTGAGATGGCCGAGAGGTTAAAGGCGCTCCCCTGCTAAGGGAGTATGTAGAAAATATCTGCATCGAGGGTTCGAATCCCTCTCTCACCGCCACTACCTATTTCATTTTTAAAATTGCATCCGTAGCTCAGTTGGATAGAGTACTCGGCTACGAACCGAGCGGTCGGAGGTTCGAATCCTTCCGGATGCAAAATAAAAAAATCCAAAAAATTCTCAATTCAAAAAATATAATACATATATCATAGTACTAAATTTTTTTAAAAGTTATCAAAAAAATATTTAAAAAATTAGGAGATAACATTGATACAAGACATCTCGAAAAAAATTTCTTGGTTAAAAACACACCCCAAAATATTAGAAAGTATTTTTCGAGGAATTGAACGTGAAACTTTAAGAATCAAAAAAAATGGAAATTTTTCACAAAATAAACATCCATTTTCAATTGGATCACCTTTAACCCACCAATGGATCACTACTGATTTTTCCGAAAATTTATTAGAATTTATTACTCCAAAAAGTAATAAAATAGATGATGTATTATCTTTTTTAAAAGATCTACATTGTTTTGTGGCATCTAAAATAAAAAATGAACGTTTATGGCCCTTCAGTATACCATACTGTTATGACATCCAAACAAATATTCAAATTGCTGAATATGGCTCTTCTAATATGGGAAAAATAAAAAACATTTATCGAAGAGGCTTAAAAAATCGTTATGGTGATCTGATAAACACTGTTTCAGGAGTACATTATAATTTTTCATTACCCATAAAATTCTGGGAGAATTATAGAAAAACAAACGGAAAAAATAATAATGTAGATTATGTTTCTGCAGGTTATTTAAATTTAATTCGAAATTATTATAGATTTGGATGGATTATTCCATATTTATTTGGAGCATCACCAGCTGTTTCATCGTTTTTTTTAAAAAATAAAAATCAAAAATACGAGTTTAAAAAAAATCAAGAAAATATATTTTATTTGCCATGGGCAACTTCATTAAGATTAAGTAATATTAGATCTACTAATCAAAAAATTATAGATTTGAATATTATGTTTAATGATTTAGAATCATATCTTCAATCACTCAAAAATGCTATAGAAAAACCATCAGAAGAATTTATAAATATAGGATTAAAAGATAAAAAAGGTAATTTTAAACAATTAAATACTAATATTTTACAAATGGAAAATGAACTTTACACACAAATAAGACCTAAAAGAAATAAAAAATATGGTGAAACACTTATAGATGCTCTGAAAAACAGAGGTATAGAATATGTTGAAATACGTTCTTTAGATATTAATCCATTTTCATCCGTAGGTATCAGTAAAAATCAAATATTACTATTAGATTTATTTTTAATCTGGTGTGCTCTAATCGATGCACCTAAAATGAATAAAACAAATTTTTTATTAAGTACTGAAAATTGGGAAAAAATAATTTTTGAAGGAAGAAAACCTAATCAAACTATTTATATTAATAACAACTATGAGAAAAAAACATTAGTTGAAATAAGTGAAATAATATTTAAAGACTTAAATAAAATTGCATTAATATTAGATAATATTAATAATAATTCATTATATCAAAAAGTATGTCAAAAAATAATATTGTTTTTTAAAAAACCAGAATTGACTTATTCTGCTCAATTTTTAAAATATTTCATACCAAAAGATATTAAAAAAAGCGGATTATATTTAGCTAATAAATATCATAAAAAATTTATTAATAGATTATACTCAAATACTCATAAAAAAATTTTAGAAGAAGAAGTTCTTATTTCACACGAAAAACAAAAAAAAATAGAAAAAGAAGATATATTATCTTTTGAAGATTATATGAATAATAAAAAATAAAAAGTTTTCCCATGCTAGTTAACATGGGACATATAATAATACCAGTATATTTGTCCCTTTTCATACTCTTAATAATTTTATAAAAAGTATTTTTTAATATTTTAATTTTAATGTACAAAAAATATAAGAAAATTTATGCAGATAATTCATCTATCTTATCTATTCGCTCCCATGGAAACTCTTCTCTACCAAAATGGCCATAAACTGCGGTATTTAAATAAATAGGTCGAAGAAGATTGAGCATTTTAATTATTCCATATGGTCGCAAATCAAAAATATGACGTATTAAAGACACTAAAGAAGTATTACTTATTTTTCCAGTTTGAAAAGTATCAACCATAATAGAAGTTGGTTCCGCTATTCCAATGGCATAAGAAAGTTGAATTTCACAACGATCAGCTAAACCTGCAGCTACAATATTTTTAGCTACGTATCTTGCTGCATATGCTGCAGAACGATCTACTTTTGAAGGATCTTTACCAGAAAAAGCACCTCCCCCATGCCTAGACATACCACCATACGTATCTACTATAATTTTACGACCAGTTAAACCACAGTCTCCCATTGGTCCTCCTATAACAAATCTACCTGTTGGATTAATAAAAAATTTTGTATGTTTGTTTAACCATTTTTTAGGCAATACTGGTTTTATAATCTTTTCCATAATTGCTTCTTTTAAAATACTTTGAGTAATATTTTTTTGATGTTGTGTTGAAAAAACTACGGTATCTATTCCAATTATCTTTCCATTTTTATATTGAAAAGTAACTTGACTTTTAGCATCAGGTCTGAGCCAAGATAAAATATTATTTTTCCTTAGTTCAGATTGTTTTTTCATTAAAAGATGAGCATAAGTAATAGGTGCTGGCATTAATACTTCTGTTTCATTAGTTGCATAACCAAATATAATTCCTTGATCTCCAGCTCCTTGTTCTAAAGGATCTTCATGATCTATACCTTGATTAATATCTGGTGATTGTTTACCAATTGCACTTAAAACTGCACAAGAATTAGCATCAAATCCAGCATCAGAATTGATATAACCAATATTATTAATAGTATTTCGAGTAATTTCTTCAACATCAACCCATGCAGTTGTTGTAATTTCTCCTCCGATTAAAACCATTCCTGTTTTAACATAAGTCTCACAAGCAACGCGTGCTTTAACATCTTGTTTTAATATTTCATCAAGTAAAGCATCTGAAATTTGATCAGCAATTTTATCTGGATGTCCTTCTGAAACTGATTCAGATGTAAAAAGATATTGAGTCATTTTTTTTCCTTATTATGATCAATGTTATTATTAATATTTTAAAATAAAATTAAAAGGTTTTAACATATAAGATGTTAATATAAGATATATTAAAATATTATTTAATTACAATAATATTAAAAAAATAATCAGAAAAATATAATTTATAACTCATAACTTTTCTGATTAATATTAAAAAATAACAGATATATTATTCATATAAAATAAAATATATCATATAAAAAAATTTTTTTTAAAATAGATAAAATAAAAATGATAAAAAAAATATTAATCATAATTAGCGTATTTTTTTTTTATTCTCACATAAAAAAAATAATTTTAAAAAAAATACTGTACAAAATTTCTATCAAGTAAAACTTAAAGCTATTAAAATCCACAAAAATGTCCCAGGTTCTTTTTATTGTGGCTGTAAAATTAATTGGACACAAAAAAAAGGTATTCCTAATTTACTATCTTGTGGATATAAAATCCGAAAAAATAAAATACGTGCAACACGAATTGAATGGGAACATGTTGTACCAGCATGGCAATTTGGACATCAAAAAAAATGTTGGAAAAAAGGAGGACGCAAAGCATGTATAAAAATAGATCAAAAATATAAATATATTCAATCTGATCTTCATAATTTACAACCTGCTATTGGAGAAATTAATGGAGATCGATCTAATTTTATGTATAGTCAATTGAACATTAAAAGTTCCCAATATGGAAAATGTAGTATGAAAATAGATTTTAAAAAAAAATTAGTAGAGCCTCCTGAAAGAGCTCGAGGCACGATAGCTCGAACTTATTTTTATATGAGTGAACAATATAAAATTGTTCTATCTCCAAAACAAAAAATGCTATTTCGTCTATGGGATAAAAAATTTCCTGTTACAAAGTGGGAATGTGAAAGAGAAAAATTAATCTTTCAAATACAAAAAAATCACAATAATTATATTTTTAAGAACTGTAAAAGAAAATAAAAATATGAAAAAAAATATTCCACGTCTTTATATTAAAGAAAATTTAAAAATCAAACAAATTTTTTATTTATCAAGATATGATACATATTATATTCAAAAAGTTTTAAGAATGAAAGTTGAAGATGTTTTAGAAATATTTAATAATACTAATTATATTTTTTTTTCTAAAATAATATATCTATCTGATAAAATTATTAAAATAAAAATTTTTGACTGTAAATTTAAAAATAATGAATCTCCACTTCACATTCATTTAGGACAAGTGATTTCTAGTAATGAAAAAATGGATTTTACTATTCAAAAATCAGTTGAAATGGGAGTCAATATTATTACACCATTGATTTCTGAATATTGTAATGTTAAAAAAAAAGGTATTGATTTTTCAAAAAAAATAAAACGTTGGGAAAAAATAGTTGTTGCTTCATGTCAACAATGTCGTCGTAATATTATTCCAATAATTCAATACCCACAAGATATTTTTTCTTGGTGTCAAAATAATACAAAAAATAGCACAAAAATTATTTTTCATACAGAATCCAAATCAACAATTAATCACTTACCACAATATACAAATAATGTTCATATGATCGTTGGTTCTGAAGGAGGATTTTCAAATAATGAAATTTTTAAAATAACTGAATATGGTTTTTTTTCAATAAAACTAGGACCTAGAATCTTAAGAACAGAAACAGCTACTGTTGTAGCGATTACTGCATTACAAATAAAATTTGGTGATTTTTTAATTTAAAAAAAATTTTAGAAATTTTTTTAAAATTTTATAAAAAAAGTAATTTAAAAAATCCATTTTTTATTCGGTGTTAAAATAATAGGTAATGAAATATCCCAATGTTGCTGGGGTATATTATTAACTAATTGAAAATCATATGAAAAACCTATTGGGAAAAATTTTTCTTTCTTCCAATCTTTTAAACAAACATCATAAAAACCTCCACCCATACCTAATCTTGAACCCTGTTTATCAAAAGCTACTAACGGTACTATTACTACATCTAAATTAGAAATTGAAATAATATCTTTAGCACTAAAAAAAGGCTCAAATATATTATATTGATTGCGATATAATATAGAATAAGAGGAAAAACGGACAAATGATAATTTTTTATTTTTAATAGAATTTATTACAGGAAGGAAGACCTTTTTTTTATTTAACCATAATTTTTTAATAAAAGGATATGTATTAATTTCTCCATCAAAAGGTAAAAAAACAGCAATATTTTTAGCGTTATAAATAAAACTACAATTGCATGCAACTTTAGAAATTTTTATAGATTCATTATATTTCTGTGTAATTGTGAGAGATTGACGCATAAAGCGCATGTATTTACGAATATTTTTGCGATTTTTTAAAAATTTTGTTAACATATGTTTATATTAAAAGTTATTTTTTTTAATAGTTTTTATTCCTTTAGGTGTACCAACTAAAAGAATATCAGCACTTCTTTCAGCAAACAAACCAACTGTGACAACACCAGGTAGAGAATTAATTTTTTTTTCCATTAATAAAGGATCTTCTATACATAAATCATATACATCTATAATAATGTTTCCATTATCTGTAATAACATTTTTTCGATATTTTGGTTTCCCTCCAATCTTTATTATTTCTTGTGAAATATAAGAAATAGCCATTGGAATAATTTCAATTGGTAATGGAAAATTTCCTAAAATATCTACTTTTTTTGATTTATCAATTATACAAATAAAATTCTTTGCCATGGCAGCAATAATTTTTTCTCTAGTTAAGGCAGCTCCTCCACCTTTAATCATTTGCATACGATTATTTATTTCATCAGCACTATCAAAATAATTGGTTATAGAACTAAAATTTTTTAAATTAAATACTCGTATACCTTGTTTTTTTAATAATAAAGTAGAATGATTAGAACTAGATACTGTACCATATATTAAATTTTTTATTGTACTTAAAGCTTCAATAAAATAAAAAATTGTAGTTCCGGTTCCCACACCAACAATAGAACCAGGAGGAATATAATCTAATGCAGCCCATGCTGCTTGTTTTTTTAATTGGTTTAAAGTCATAATATAAAAAACGTATTTTTATTTTTAAATTAAGAATTTTTTAAATAGAAAAAATAATAGATTTTTGATCTTATTCAGTAGTAAATTTAATATAATATGAAATTAGCATCTTTAAATAAATTTATATTCTTTATTGAGGGAATATTATTTATATTTAAGCAGTGAAGAAAAAATAGTTTTTAGAGTGGCTGGGGTACCTGGATTCGAACCAGGGATGCCGGTATCAAAAACCGGTGCCTTAACCACTTGGCTATACCCCATATAATTGTAATATTTTTATAATATTACGGGAGGCGAGACTTGAACTCGCATACCTTTCGGCGCCAGAACCTAAATCTGGTGCGTCTACCAATTTCGCCACTCCCGCTAAAGTGGTAGCTACGACGGGAATCGAACCCATGACCCCAGCGTTATGAGTGCTGTGCTCTAACCGACTGAGCTACGTAGCCTATAAAAAATTAACTATTTATTAATAATATTTTATAATATATCAATTAAATAATCAATAAAATTATTTTAAATAAAAAATAGATTTTATAAATTTTAAAAAAATAATGAGTAAATTAAAAAAAAAGAGAAAAAAATGAATAATCAAGTAAAAAAATATAATAATTTTATTAGTCAAATTATAGATGAAGATTTTATGGAAAACAAAAATTTGTCTTTTTATACTCGATTCCCACCTGAGCCAAATGGATATCTTCATATTGGTCATGCTAAATCAATATGTTTAAATTTTGAATTAGCAAATCTTTATAAAGGAAAATGCAATCTTAGATTTGATGATACTAATCCAATAAAAGAAAACATAAAATATATTAATGCAATTCAATATGATATTAATTGGCTTGGATACAAATGGCATAATCATGTTTATTATTCTTCTCAATATTTTCCTGTACTATATAAATATGCAAAAGAATTAATTAAAAAAGGTCTTGCTTATGTAGATGAATTAACAAAAGAACAAATACGTGAATATAGAGGTACTTTAAACACTCCAGGAAAAAATAGCCCATATAGAAATAGAACAATTCAAGAAAACTTAGAACTATTTCAACAAATGAAAAACGGAAATTTTTCTGAAGGGAAAGCATGTTTGCGAGCTAAAATTAATATGCGTTCTTCTTTTATTATTATGCGTGATCCTGTTTTATATAGAATTATTTTTTCTGAACATCATCAAACGAAAAAAAAATGGTGTATATATCCAATGTATGATTTTGCTCATTGCTTATCTGATTCTATTGAAGGAATTACGCATTCATTATGCACACTAGAATTTCAAGATAATAAATGTTTATATAACTGGATTTTGCAAAACACAAACGTGACTCACTTTCCCAAACAATATGAGTTTTCTAGACTAAATTTAGAGTTTTCAGTCTTATCTAAAAGAAAAATAAAAACATTAATTGATAAAAATATAATAAAAGGATGGAATGATCCTCGTATATCTACACTATCTGGTCTAAGAAGAAAAGGATATACACCATATTCTATTAAAAAGTTCTGTGAAAAAATTGGTGTAACTAAACAAAATACTTTAATAGAGTTTTCTATGCTAGAACATTGTATTAGAAAAGAACTAAATAAAACAGCTATACGAACTATGGCTGTACTAGATCCAATAAAAATTTTTTTATATAATTTAGACGAGAAACATGAAGAAAAATTTATAGTTCCTAATCATCCTAATAACCCAGAATTAGGAAGTCATGAAATTCTTTTTACTAATGTAATATATATTGAACGCACAGATTTCAAAGAAAAATACGATAACAAATACAAAAGATTAAAAATTGGAGAAGAAATACGTTTAAGATACGCATATATAATAAAAGCAGAAAAAATAGAAAAAGATGAATATGATAATATTATTAATATAATATGTTATTGTAATATGCAAACTTTGGGTAAAAAACCAAAAAATAAAAAAAATCCCTCAGTAATACACTGGATTTCAATAAAAAATGCATTTCCAGCAGAATTTAGATTATATAATCAATTGTTTAATATAAAAAACCCAGAACAAGAAAAAAATTTTTTATCTTATATAAATCCGAATTCATTAATAATAAAAAAAGGATTTATTGAAAAAATAATATGGAAACAAATACAAGAAGAAATGAACATAAACAACAAAAAAATATTTTTTCAATTTGAAAGAATAGGTTATTTTTCTTTAGATTATATAGATTCTAAAAAAGATCAATTAGTATTTAATCGTACTGTTAATTTACGTGATTCATGGGCATGTAAAAAATAAATTAAAATAAAAAACATTACTAATAATTAGTATCAGTATATAATCTTAAGATTATATTTTATAAAAAAATATATAAATTTATATAGATATAAATTTCTGATAAAAATAATTTAAATTAATTTATTTTAGTATTTTTAAAAAATACATTATCTTTAATAAGTTAAAAATTTTTTATTAATATACATATTAAAATATAAATAATAAAATTTTTAAAATTAAACACTTATTCATCTTAACTTATATTTTTATATTTAGCATGACGAAAAATTATATTTTTATTACTGGTGGAGTAGTCTCATCTTTAGGAAAAGGCATTGCAGCAGCATCGTTAGGTGCCATATTAAAAGCACGTAATTTGCAAGTGACAATAATAAAATTAGATCCATATATTAATGTAGATCCTGGAACAATGAGTCCAATTCAACATGGAGAAGTTTTTGTTACTGAAGACGGTGCTGAAACAGACTTAGATTTAGGACACTATGAACGTTTTATGCATACTAAAATGACATATTTAAACAATTTTACTACAGGAAGTATTTATGCTCAAGTTTTAAAAAAAGAAAGAAGAGGTGATTATTTAGGTGCAACAATACAAGTTATACCTCATATTACTAATGCTATTAAAGAAAGAATTATTTTATGTTCTCAAAAAAGTAATATTATTTTAGTAGAAATAGGTGGCACTGTAGGAGATATTGAATCCCTACCATTTTTAGAAGCAATACGTCAAATGGCAGTTGATATTGGACGTAAAAACGTTATTTATATACATCTCACACTAGTACCTTATATTTCTACTGCAGGTGAAATAAAAACAAAACCAACTCAACATTCAGTAAAACAGCTACTTTCTATAGGGATACAACCAGATATTTTAATTTGTCGATCCGAACGTACTGTTCCTTTAAATGAAAGAAAAAAAATTGCGTTATTTTGTAATGTACCAGTCAATGCTGTAATTTCTTTGAGAGATGTTGATTCAATATACAAAATTCCCAAACTACTGAAAAATCAAAAACTAGATAATTATATATGCAAATATTTTAAATTAAAAGTTCCTGAAGCTAACTTAAAAGAATGGGAACAGGTAATTTCTGCTGAAAAAAAATCTCATAAAACAATTATGATTGGGATTATTGGTAAATATATTACATTACCTGATGCATATAAATCTGTAATAGAAGCACTTAAACATGCAGGTTTAAAAAATAAAATTAAAGTAAACATTCAATTAATTAATTCTCAGAATATAGAAAATAAAAATATTCAACAACTGAAAAATCTGAATGGCATCTTAATACCAGGTGGTTTTGGCGATCGAGGCATTATCGGTAAATTATTATCTATACAATATGCACGAGAAAATAAAATTCCATATTTTGGTATTTGTTTAGGAATGCAAATAGCTATTATAGAATTTGCACAAAATGTAGCAGGAATAAAAGAAGCTAATTCAACAGAATTTGATCCTCAATGCAAATACCCAATTATAGATTTAATAAAAAATTCGAGTATACATAAAGAAAAAAATAGCACAGGAAAGAGTAATAATATTAATTTAGGTGGTACTATGAAATTAGGTAGTCAACCTTGTAGATTAAGTCTAAATAGTTTATCTAGAAAGCTATATAACAAAGAGATTATTATAGAAAGACATAGACATCGATATGAAGTCAATAATATTTTATTAAAAAAAATAGAAATAGCAGGATTAGAAGTAACTGGACGTTCTCAAGAGAGTAACGTTGCAGAAATTATTGAAATATCTGATCATCCATGGTTTTTAGCATGTCAATTTCATCCAGAATTCACTTCTACACCACGTGATGGACATCCATTATTCATAGATTTTATAAAATCAGCAGGAAAATATAAAAAAAATAATACAAAAAAAACATTTTTTATTAAAAAAACTCTTAAGATTTAATGAGGTAAACATGTCTAAAATTATTAAAGTCATAGGTCGTGAAATTATAGATTCTCGAGGTAACCCTACTGTAGAATCTGAAGTACATTTAGAAGGAGGTTTTGTTGGACTAGCTTCCTCTCCTTCTGGAGCGTCTACAGGTTCTTTAGAAGCATTAGAATTACGAGATCAAGACAAAAATAGATTCATGGGTAAAGGGGTAAAAAAAGCAGTTTTATTAATTAATGAAAATATATCAAACGCTTTAAAAAATAAAAATGCTAAAAACCAAAAAAAAATTGATTCTATCATGATCGATTTAGATGGCACAAAAAATAAGTCTAAATTAGGTGCTAATGCTATTTTATCTGTTTCTTTAGCTGTCGCAAAAGCAGCTGCTTTATCTAAAGGAATGCCTTTATATGAACATATTTCAGAAATAAACAATACAGCAGGTCTTTTTTCTATGCCACTTCCCATGATTAACATTATTAACGGTGGTAAACATGCAAATAATAATATTGATATTCAAGAATTCATGATTCAACCAGTAAGTGCTAAAACAATCAAGGAAGCTATACGTATAGGATCTGAAGTATTTCATTCGTTAGGTAAATTACTAAAAGAAAAAGGAATGAGTACCACTGTAGGTGATGAAGGAGGATATGCACCAAATTTAAAATCTAATGAAGAAGCTTTAAATTTGATTCAAGATGCTATACATAAAACAAAATATAAATTAGGTCAAGATATACTACTAGCAATAGATTGTGCTGCATCTGAACTGTATAATAAAGATGAGAAAAAATATTACTTAGAAGGAGAACAAAAAAAATTTTCTTCAAAAGAATTCACTCATTATTTAGAAAATTTATGTAATAAATATCCTATTGTATCTATTGAAGACGGACAAAATGAATCTGATTGGGAAGGATATCTATATCAAACAAATATACTAGGTAACAAAATTCAATTAGTAGGAGATGATTTATTCGTAACTAATACCAATATTTTAAAAAAAGGAATAGAAAAAGGTATTGCTAATTCTATATTGATCAAATTAAACCAAATTGGTACATTAACCGAGACTCTTGAAGCCATAAAAATGGCAAAAGAAGCTAATTATAGTGTTATAATATCTCATCGATCAGGTGAAACAGAAGACGCATCTATAGCAGATTTATCTGTAGGAACATCAGCCGGACAAATTAAAACTGGCTCTATGAGCCGTTCAGATAGAACTGCGAAATATAATCAATTGATCAGAATAGAAGAAATATTAGGAGAAAAAAACGCACCTTTTCAAAGATTAAAAATAATTAAATAAATTTTTAAAATTTATAAAATATAAAAAAAAGAATCAGGTATGTTATATATGCCTGTTTCTTATTGCAAAATTAATCAATAAAGAGAAAAAATTATGAATTATCCGGTTAATGAAATATTTCAAACCATACAAGGTGAAGGTTACTATACTGGAACTCCATCTATTTTTATTAGATTACAAGGTTGTCCGATTCATTGTCCATGGTGTGATACTAAATATACATGGACATGTTTGGATAAAAATAAAATATCTTCTGAAGAAATTATAAAAAAAAATACATCGAACCAACAGTGGAGCCTCATGAATGTTGAACAAATACTTTTAAATATTAAAATAAAAAAATGGACCGCTAAACATATAGTAATTACTGGTGGCGAACCCTGTATATATAATTTATTACATCTTACAGAAACATTAGAAAAAAAAGGATTTAGATGCCAAATAGAAAGTAGTGGTACTCAATTAATTCAATGCTCATTAAATACTTGGGTCACAATTTCTCCTAAAAAAAATCAAAATACATTATTAACAGCAATGTTGCGATCTAATGAAATTAAATATCCTATTTTAAAAAAAGAGGATTTATCTTATTTAGATAAGATCTTGTCCATGGTAAAAAATAAAAAAAAATGCTATGTTTCTTTACAACCTATTAGTCAAAATAAAGAAGCTTTAGAAATATGCATAAAAACTTGTATAATGAAAAATTGGAAGCTTTCAATACAACTGCATAAATATATTCTAATAAAATAAGACAGATAACTCTTATCTATTTTATTTATTATCACCTCTATAAATACAACCAGACGTACAAGTCTCTTTAACTATAACTGCACTTAATAAAGGTAAAATAGGCTTTAATCGTACCCAAATCCATTTAGCTAAATTTTCACTAGTTGGATTTTCTAATCCAGAAATATTATTCAAAAAATTATGATCTAATTGTTTGTAAATAGGATGAAATATTAATTTAAGATCAGAAAAATCCATTATCCATCCAGTTTTTTTTTCAATTTCACCTTCTATTTCTAAACGAATTAAAAAAGAATGACCATGCAATCGTCTACATTTATGTTCTTTAGGTACATATGGTAAATAGTGTGCAGCTTCTAAATAAAAATCTTTAAATATTATAGTTTTCATGTATGTATAAAAAATCATTAATTTTTATTGAAAAATTTAATAAATCACTCTCTTGGTATTAATTTGAGGTAAAATATTTAATGGATTTATAGATTGACCTCTATAACGAATTTCAAAATATAGCTTTGATGAATTATTTTCAGATGATCCCATAGTAGAAATTTGTTGATTAACATGAACAGTATCTTGTTGTTTAACTAAAATTAAGTTATTAAAAGCATAAATACTAAGATAATTTTGACTATGTTTTAAAATAATTAAGCGACCATATTTTTTAAATATATCAGTTACACAAACTACTTTACCAGTTGCAGCAGCAAAAACAGGCTGACCTTTAAAACCAAAAAATTCTATTTCTTTATTTTTTGATTTACTATGATAAATATATTTAATATTTGTACTTTTAATAGGCCAATCCCAATCTTTAGAAGATATAAAATTTTTTTTTCTAAAAAGAACACTCTTTTTTTTAGTTGTTTCATCACAAAAAAAACAGATTTGACTCGTACTATATCGTGAAGTATCTTTTAAAAAATTTTTAAGTTTTAATGGGTTATTAAATATTAATTCACAAGAAGTGCTATTTTTTTTATTTAAATCTATAATAGAACAATTATTTTGATTAATTAAAAAATCTCCTATCCATATTTTCTGACCGACGATTATTTTATAAGGCTTTTTAATATAATTGAATTTAGATAATTCATAATAATTATGACCAGATTTTTTAGCAATAGAATAAAGATTATCATTCCGTTTAACTGTATAAAACATTTGAAATTTGTTTTCTCGAAATAAACCAATAAAACTGTGATTAAAAACAGTAATTTCATGTTTTTTTAAAGAAATATTTTTTTTGGATTTGAAAAATGAAAAACACTCATTCTTATTAAAAAAAAATATTTTTTTTTTACTATTATGATCAAAATAAATAAATGAATTATTTTCTATAGACGATGCAAAAACAAAATTATTATAAATCAATGACATGAATATTAAAAAAAATAATTTATATAAAAAACATTTTAATAACATTATTTTTTCCATTCTCTTTAAGAAAAAAATTATCTTCTAATATTTTTAACAAGCATTACAACAGCTTGACAAGAAATGCCTTCTTTTCTTCCAATGCATCCTATCATTTTAGCACTTGTAGCTTTAATACTAATATTCTCTATTTTAGTCTGAAGATCTAATGATAAATTAGATCTCATCGAAAAGATATATGAAGACATTTTCGGACATTCTGCAATAATAGTAGCATCAAGATTACATATATCATAATTTTTTAATGTAATTTTCTTCCAAATGTTTTTTAACAAAATTCTACTATCAATATTTTTATATCTTTGGTTATTACTAGGAAAAAAAGTTCCAATATCTCCCATTGCAGTAGCACCTAGCAATGAATCTATGATAGCATGAATCAATACATCTCCATTGGAATGAGCAATTAATCCTATTTCATAAGGAATTGAAACACCTCCAATAATTAATGGTTTTTTATCTCCAAAAGCATGAAGATCAAAACCGTATCCAATTCTCATGAATCTGTCCTTTTTTATTCATTTACATTATACATATTTTTTAAATAAAATTCTGCTAAAATAAGATCTTCAGGCCAAGTAATTTTAATGTTTTTAGAACTTCCTAAAACTAATAGTGGATGATATCCACAGTATTCTAGTGCTGATGCTTCATCTGTTATACTAATTCTATTTTTTATAATTTCTTTTAAACAATTTTTCAAAATTTTAAATCGAAATAATTGAGGAGTTAAAGCATGCCATAAATTTTTTCTATATATAGTATATAATATTTTTTCTTTTTTTATATTACTATATTTAATAGTATCACATACAGGTCTTGCTAAAACAGCACCTACTGGATTTTTTTTTATCATAGATATTAACGCGTCTAAATCTTTATAACTTAAACAAGGACGTACGGCATCATGTACTATTACCCAGTCAATATTTTTTACTATTTTTAATCCTGAAAAAACTGAATTAATTCTTTTTTTACCTCCAACCACAGAAAAAATACGAAGATGAGATGATATAGATAATTTATGAAAATAATTATCTTTTGGATGCAAACTAACAATTATTTGAGATATATAGGGATGTAACAATAATTTAGTTAAGGTATGTTCAAGTATGGTACGATCTTGAATTTTCATATATTGTTTTGGTAAACTTGATATCATTCTACTACCTGTTCCAGCAGCTGGTACTATAGCTACAATTTTAGGTTTAAACAAACTAAACAAAATCATTTTATATCCAAAATAATATTATTAAGTTTCATTTTTTTTAATATGATTATTATGATTATTTAAATTTTTAATTTCTAATATTATTTGATTATTACGAATTTCAAGTTTTTCATTATTTTTTTCTTCTATTACAACTTTTTGATGTATTTTTATATAATCTAGAAAACCATTTGTTCCTAACCAAAGAGAATATTGTAACCAAGCAAGCAAAAAAAATAGAAATGTTTTTAACATTCTCATACTTTACTCTAAACAATCAATTTTTTTATTTACAGTGAAAAATTTCAATCGATTCCCATAAAAGATATTATATTATAATCATGCAATACTTTAATTAACTTTTTTGCACTATTTTGTAAAGAATCTGTTCCATCTAAATGCACATCAGCTGTTTCTGGTCTTTCATATAAATCATTAATACCGGTAAAATTAGATATTTTCCCCATACGGGCTTTTTTATATAATTTTTTAGGATCACGATTTTCACATATATGAATGGGCGTATCCACAAATATTTCTAAAAAATTTTTTTTTCCTAATATTTTATAAACCATTTTTCTTTGATGTATGTATGGAGAAATAACTGATACTAATGTAATGATACCAGAATCTAACATCAATTTAGCTACTTCTCCAATACGCCTTATATTTTCTTCTCGATCAATTATAGTGAAATTTAAATCTGAACATAATCCTAATCTAATATTATCACCATCTAGCACGTAAGTATGAATACCATTTTTAAATAATATTTTTTCTAAATAATTAGCAATGGTTGATTTACCTGAACCTGATAATCCAGTAAACCAGATTACAATTGATTTATGACCATATTTTTTTTCACGTTTAATACGAGTAATAAAATGTTTTTGACGAACAATATTATTTGGAAAGTTACTATTCATTTTAAGATGAAACCTTTTTCATAACTAATTTAGGTATGTTCCAATGCGGAAAATGTTTCGAAACAAAGGCATGTAAATCTAATTCAAAATCTTTTTTCTGGTCATGTAAAATCGGTTTTTTTGTTCTTAAATTGCTCTTGATCATTCCAGCTCCGACTGTGATATTCGTTAAAAAATCAATAAAAATTATATTTCCTGTCATTCTATTCTCATCATAATTATCAAAAATCATAGGTTCGCTAAACATGACTTTAATTCGGCCAATACTATTTAGAGAAAGAGAATCACTTTTTCTTTTTATTAAAGTATTTATATCTATTTGAAATAAAATTTCTTTTATGTACACTCGTGTTTTTTTCCCAGATAATTTAATATTATAAGATCCTCCTATTAATAATAGATCATCTATCATCCAGACTACATCAATAATAGCTTCTTGAGAAGGTTTTAAAAGAGAATTAGTATTTACAAAAAAATCTCCTCGATTAATATCTATTTCATCTTTTAATACTATAGTAATTGCCTGTCCAACTTCTGCTTTTTCTAAATTTTTATCAAATGTTACTATATTAGTAATGCGAGAATTTATATTAATAGGTAATATTTTAATTAATTGTCCAACATGAATACTACCAGATAGTAATGTTCCAGAATATCCACGAAACTCTGAATTAGGACGATTGATATATTGTACTGGAAATCTTATTTCTTCTGAATTATTTTTATATTGTATTTTTATTGTTTCTAAAATATCTAATAATGTTGAACCATTATACCAAGGCATAGCATGACTTTTAAAAACAATATTTTCACCTATTAATGCAGATATAGGAATAAACATAATATTTAAATTTTCTGGTAGTTTCTTAGAAAATTGTAAAAATTTTTTTTTTATATTAATAAATATTTCTTCTTTATAATTAACTAAATCCATTTTATTAATAGCAACAACTAAATCTTTAATTCCAAGTAAAGTCGAAATAAAACTATGTCGATATGTTTGTTCAGATAGACCTTTTCGAGCATCAATTAATAAAATAGATAAATCACATGTAGAAGCACCAGTAACCATATTACGAGTATATTGCTCATGTCCAGGAGTATCTGCAATAATAAATTTTCTTTTATGAGTAGAAAAATAACGATAAGCTACATCAATAGTAATACCTTGTTCTCGTTCAGATTGTAATCCATCTACTATAAGAGCTAAATCAATTTTATTACCTTGTGTTCCATGACGCTTGCTATCATTTTTCAGAGAAGATAATTGATCATCGTAAATTTGTTGAGTATCATGTAATAAACGACCAATTAAAGTACTTTTTCCATCATCTACACTGCCACATGTTAAAAATTTTAATAAAGATTTTTTTTGATTTAAATCTAACCAATTTTTAAAATTATCTTTTATATTAATACTCATTATCTTAAATTTAACCTCTTATTTAAAAATAACCTTGTCTTTTTTTAAATTCCATTGAACTTTTTTGATCATAATCAATAGCTCGTCCTGTTCGTTCACTAGTTTTAACTGTTAAAGTTTCTTGAATTACATCTTCAAGATTTTTAGCTTCTGATTCAATAGCACTCGTTAAAGGCCAACAACCTAAAGTACGAAATCTTACCATCTTTTTCTGTATTACTTCATTCGGAAGAACATTCATTCGTTCATCATCAATCATGATCAACGCGCGATCTCTTTTTAAAACTGGACGTAGTGCAGCGAAGTAAAGAGGAACAATTTCAATGTTTTCTAAAAAAATATATTGCCAAATATCTAGTTCAGTCCAATTTGAAAGTGGAAAAACACGAATATTTTCTCCTTTGTTAATTTGCCCATTATAATTCCACCACAATTCAGGACGTTGTTTCTTTGGATCCCACTGATGAAACGAATCACGAAAAGAATAGATACGTTCTTTAGAACGTGATTTTTCTTCATCTCGTCTTGCTCCACCAAAAGCAGCATCAAAATTGTATTTATTTATAGCTTCTTTTAAACCCTCTGTCTTCATTATATCAGTATATTTACTACCACCATGTTCAAAAGGATTTAAACCTAACAATTTTCCTTTTGAATTACAATGTACTATTAATTCTAGATTACAAGTACTAGCAATATGATCTCTAAATATATACATCTCTTTAAACTTCCACCCAGTATCTATATGAAGCAAAGGAAAAGGCAAAGATCCAGGATAAAAAGCTTTTTTTGCAAGATGTAACATGACTGAAGAATCTTTTCCGATAGAATATAACATTACAGGATTATGAAATTCTGACATTACTTCTCGCATAATGTAGATGCTTTCTGATTCTAATTGACGCAAATGACTAGTATTTTTTGTAAACATTAATCTTCCTTTTTTTATTAATTTTACTATAATAGTTTCTGATAAATATTATTTAACAAATTTTAAGTTTGAAACCATTTAAACTTATTATGTAAAAGTACAACTTCTCCAACAATTAATAAACCAGGAGCTATAATCAGTTTGATTATTTTTTCAATTTCATCTAAACGTCCTATAATTACTTTTTGATTAATCGTAGTTCCTTGTCCAATAATAGCTATTGGTGTCGATTTCGATCGACCAAATTCAATAAGTTTTTTAGAAATTTCTTTAGCCTGTAAAATACCCATATATATTACTAAAGTGTAAGAAGCATCACATAAAATAGACCAATTATTAATGAAACCATTAGTCGATTTATGACCTGTAATAAATATTACACCATGAGAATATCTGCGATCTGTTAATGGTATACCAGAATATGCAGCAATACCAATAGCAGAAGTAATTCCAGGAACAACTTGAAAATCAATCTCTGCTTTCTTTGCTGCTTCTATTTCTTCACCACCACGACCAAAAATAAAAGGATCGCCTCCTTTTAAACGTACTACTTTTTGACCTTTTTTTGCTAAAGATATCAATAGTATATTAATTTCTTTTTGAGTAATATTTTTCAGACCCGCACGTTTTCCAACACAGATCCGTTTAGCATCTCGACGAATTAAGTCTAAAACGTCTTGAGAAATTAAGTAGTCGTATAAAACTACATCTGCTTCCTGTAATACTTGTAATCCTCTTAAAGTTAATAAACCACTATCTCCTGGACCAGCTCCTACTAAAATGATTTCACCTTTTAATAAATTAATATCATGAATACTTTTTTTTAAAAAATTAACTGCTTGATCTTTATTACCCTTCAATATATATTCTACAAAAATACTCTTAAATAATCTTTCCCAAAAACGACGTCTTTCTAAAAAATTTATAAAATGTTGTTTGATCTTTTTTCTCCATTTACCTGCAATTTTAGCTACATCACCTAATCTTATTGGTAAAATAGATTCTATTTTTTCACGTAATAAACGTAATAAAACTGGAGCTGTACCACCGGAAGAAAGCGCTATAATGATAGGAGACCGATCAATAATAGAAGGAAAAATAAAAGAGCATTTTGATTGATTATCTACTACATTAACAAATATACAATAATCATTACATACATTAAATATATATTGATTTAATTTAGAATCATTTGTAGCTGAAATAACTAAAAAAGTTTTATTTAAAAATGATTTATGAAACTCTTCAGATATCCAATCTATTTTTTTTTCATCTAGAAGAGTTTTAACTTCTGAACATAATTCTTTAGCAATTACATTCACTTTTGCTTCTGAACGTAGTAAGAGCGTAATTTTATTAAATGCTACTTCTCCGGCACCAATGACTAAAATTTTTTTGTTTTTTAAATCTAAAAAAAGAGGGAGATAATTCACGTTTACCTTATCTGAAATTATTAAAATACAGTATTGAAAAATAAAAAAATTAAACTAAAAATTAAAATATAATAAATTACATTTTTATGTAATTCAAATAGATAAAAAAATTGTTTATGTTTTAAAAAATAATACGTATATTAATTATTTTTTTAAATCTATTAAATTTTATCTTCATGTAAACCACATTCACGTTTTAGTCCAAAAAAACGAGTTTCTTCCTCTAACATTCCTGGTATATGTTTAGAAGTAGTATGTGTGTCTCCTATCGAAGAATAGCCATCTTTTGATAAAGGATGAATATCTAATTGATTGATTTTTAAATATTTTTTTATTTCATTATTAGACCAATCTAATATTGGTAACACTTTAAAAGTTTTTTTTTGAATAGAAATATATGATAATAATTTTCGACTTTTTGATTGATCACGACGTAATCCTGCAAACCATGTTTGTACTGACAACTTATTTAAGGCATCATTCATTGGTTCAATTTTATTGATAGTATTATAAAAATTAATACCCTGAATTCCTTTTTTCCATAACTGTCCATATCTTGCTTCTTGCCATGCTGGAGATATTTTTGATCGAAAGACCTGTAAGTTTAAATTAAATTTTTCAGTTAAAAAATCAATAAAATTATATGTTTGAGGAAATAAATAACCTGTATCAACTAATATTATAGGGATATCTGGTTTTTGCGTAATCATAAGATGTAATAAAACTATTGATTGAATACCAAAACTAGATGACATAATATGTGTACAGGGTAAATTTTTTAATGACCATCGTATACGTTCTTCTGCAGAATAATTAGATATTTTCGAGTTGAGTTCAGATAAGATTTTATTTTTTTTTTTATCATTTAATAAATTAATATCTTTAATATTCAATATTGACATTATTTTATCTCCAAACTAATTCCAAAAATCAAAAATGGGATCAACGATCTCTTTAACAATACCTTTTCTAATAATAAAATCTCCAAAATCTTCTTGTGTTTTTCTTTCATTAGACCAGCATTTAATTAAAGACTTTAAATGAATAAATATTTCTTTTTCAGTAATGTTTTCTTGATAAATTTTAGGAATTCGACTCCCTACGCGATTACCTCCTAAATACAAATTATATCTACCAATAGATTTTCCAATCAAACCAATTTCAGATAATAATGATCTTCCGCAACCATTTGGACAACCAGAAATACGGAAAATTATTGTTTCTTTTTCTACACCATACTTTAACATAATCTTTTCTAATTTTGTAACAAAATGCAACAAAACACGTTCTGCTTCTGCCATTGCTAAAGGACAAGTAGGAAATGAAACACAAGCCATAGAATTTTGGCGTAAAGGACTGATTCTCTGAATTAAACCATGTGATAAAGCTATTTTTTCTATTTTATTTTTATTTTCTTCTAAGATTTCAGAAATGATAATATTTTGATTTGAGGTGATTCTAAAATTACCTTCATGAATATTTGCTATTTTTAACAGTCCAGATTTTAATAATTGATTCTGATTGTCATATATACGGCCATTTTGAATAAATAATGTCAAACTCCAAGTATTATTGATATCTTTAATCCATCCAAATCTGTCTCCCCTACTTATAAAATGATAAGGACGAATTGGTTGAAAATTAATATTTGCTCTTTTTTCTACTTCTTTTTTAAAAGATTCTAAACTAAAATTATTTATGGTATATCTAGTTTTTGCATTAGCACGATCAGTACGATTACCCCAGTCTCTTTGTGTTGTAACTATCGCTTGAGTAATTAATAAAACATTTTCTACAGAAATATAACCTATTTCTGTAGCAAGAAACGGCCATGTTTTTTTATTACCATGAATAAAAGATAATCCTCCACCTATTAAAACATTAAAACCAATTATTTTTTTATTTTCTGTAATAACAATAAAGTTCATATCATTTGCATATAAATCTACATCATTATATGGTGGTACTACAACTGTTGTTTTAAATTTTCTTGGTAAATAAGTTTTACCTAAAATAGGTTCTTTATCTGTTGTAGCAATCTTTTTTTGATCTAACCAAATTTCTGCATAAGCTTTAGTGTGTGGTAATAAAAATTCTGAAATTTTTCGTGCCCATTCATAAGCTTCTTGATGAACTAAAGATTCCATAGGATTAGATGTACAAAGAACGTTTCTATTAACATCATTAGCCGTTGCTAATGAATCCAATTCAATTTTATGTAACATTTTATGGACATCTTTTAACTTATTTTTCAAAATTCCATGAAATTGAAAAGTTTGACGATTTGTGAGTCGAATAGTACCATATAATGTATATTTAGTTGCAAAATTATCAATATCTATCCATTTTTTTGCTTTAATAACTCCACCTGGCAATCTACAACGAAGCATCATTGCGTAACGTGGTTCTAGTTTTTGTTCATGACGTTCTAAACGTAAATCACGGTCATCTTGCTGATACATACCATGAAATCGAATCAGTGAAAAATTATCTCCGCTAAAACCATTAGTTATTTCATTTTTTAAATCTTCAATTATTGTTCCTCTTAAATAATTACTATTTTGTTTTATACGTTCAGCATCAGTAACTTTTTCGAGTAAATCATTTTCTTTATTACTTTTTTTCATTAATATACATCTCTTTTATAACGCTTATTTAAGCGTAAATTATTTAAAAATTCCTCAGAATCTTCAAAATTCATATTACCATACTCACTAATAATATCTAATAACGCTTTTTCAACATCTTTAGCCATTTTAGAAGCATTACCACAAACATACAACTCTGCTCCTTCTTTTATCCAAGACCATACTTCTTTCCCATTTTCTCTAATTTTATCTTGTATATATATTTTATGTTCTTGATCTTGTGACCAAGCTAAACTAATTTTCGTAAGAAGACCTTTTTTTATGTATTCTTGCCATTCAATTTGATATAAAAAATCTTCGGTAAAATGAGGATTACCAAAAAAAATCCAATTTTTTCCTGTAGATCCATCATTATCTCTTTGTTGCATAAAAGCCCGAAATGGAGCAATACCTGTACCTGAACCAATCATTATAATAGGTGTATCTTGATTGAGGGGTAAACGAAAATTGTTATTATTTTCAATAAATATTTTTATTATATCATCAGGTTTTAAAGATTGTGAAAGATAACCAGAAGCACCTCCAAAATGTAAATTACCAGAGATTATTTTTTTTACAACACCTACTGTTATATGAATTTCATCATTATTCTCAGATTGAGATGAAGAAATAGAATATAATCGCGGTGTTAAAGGACGCAACAAGCTAATTAATTGTTCAGAAGATATTTTTGATGGATGGTCATTTATCATCTTAACTAAAGGGGTGTCAACAATATAGTTTTGAAAATTTACCTCGCCAGAAGAAATCATATTTTTTAGAAACTTATTATTAGTAACAACAGCATAATTTTTTACAATATTTTTAGTGTTATTAGTTAATTCAAAATGATTTTTTAGAGCATCAAAAATAGTTACAACGTTATTTTTAATTGTTACTTTATCAGATGCCTGAATAGAAAGTAATTCTAATATTTCCTTAACTAAATTCGAATCATTTTTATACCAAACACCTAATGCATCACCAGGTATATAATTGATATTTAAATTTTGAATATCAATTTCAATATGATGGACATCTTTATTAGAATTGCGACCAGTAATTTTTTGATTAATTAATACAGGAGCTCTTGCAGGATTTTTTTTATTATAAAGATCTTTTAGAATTATAGACTGCTTTTCATTATTAGTAGAAGATGGAAATGATTTATGATTATCTTTATAATGAAGATTCAGTGATTCTAATAATTTTTCAGACCATTGAATATAATTATCCTCATATTCAATATCAGCATCAAATCGATCAATTAAAGATTTTCCACCTAATTCTTTAAATCTCTTATCAAAATCTTTTCCTGCTTGACAAAAAAAATTATAAGATACATCTCCAAGACCAAAAATACTATAATAAAAATCATTTAATTTTGGAGCTTTTTTTGACATAATATATTTATATAAAGATAATGCTTCTTCTGGAGGTTCACCTTCTCCTTGTGTTGAAATAATTAAAATTAATATTTTTTCATCTTGTATTTTTTTAAATTTATAATCAATAGCATTAATTAAACGAGTTTTTATATTGTTTTTTTGTAAGTATTCATGAAGACGTTCAGATAATAACTTTGCATTACCAGTTTGAGAAGCTGAAATAATAGTAATAACAGGTTTGGTATTAAATTGTTTTATTTGAATAGGAAGTGTATTAGATGATTGATTTGCAACTTTCCAAAAATAACCTGATAGCCAAGCACATTGTATATTAGAACAACTACTTTCCAGTTGTTTTAAATTGTTTAATTGATCTGAACTTAAAGGCAGTAAGAGATCAAGTATTTTTTGATTTTTCATTGTAATAAAGATCCAAATTTCATTGAAATTAAAACAACTAAATTTATGAATAAAAACATAATTTATGCAAAAATGATTCATTTATTTCAAACAAAATTATATATTTTCTAAATCTATTAATTTTTCTTTTGCATGTTGAATAACAATATCAGGTAGTCCAGATAATGATGCTACTGATATACCATAACTTTTCCTTGAAATACCAGGTTTTATTTTATATAAAAAAGCTATATGTAAATGACTTTCTACAGCGGTGAAATGAAAATTTTTTACGGAATTATTTTTTAATTCTAATTTTGTTAATTCAAAAAAATGAGTAGATAATAATGTCATAGATTTAATTTTATCAATTAAATATTGCGAACATGACCAAGCTAAAGATAATCCTTCATTCATTGAAGTTCCTCTTCCCAATTCGTCTATTAAAACAAGACTATGAGATGTTGCATTATTAAGAATATTAGAAATTTCTGTCATTTCCATCATAAATGTTGAACACCCGTTGCTTAAATCATCTCCAGCACCGATTCTTGTAAAAATCTTATCAATAATACCAATTAAAGCAAATTTAGCAGGAACAAAACTACCTACCCAAGCCATAATTACAATAAGAGCAATTTGACGCATATAAGTACTTTTTCCACCCATATTTGGTCCTGTGATAATGAGCATCCTTTGTTTTTTTGATAAAACAACAGAATTATTTATAAACGGTGTTTTTAAAAAATATTCAACAACTGGATGGCGACTATCTAATAAAGAAATACCATATTTTTTAGTCATAATAGGACATACATAATTTAAAGATACAGCACGTTCTGATAAATTTGATAATACATCTAATTCTGATAATGCTGATGCACTATCTTTTAATTGTTCTAAAAAAGGCTCTATAATATCAAAGATTTCTTCATATAGTTTTTTTTCTAGTAATAATGATTGGATAACTGAATTTGAAACTTTTTCTTCATGTTGTTTTAAAAAAGAAACGCTATAACGTTCAGTATTTTTTAACGTTTGTATTCTTGTATAATGTTCTGGAATTAAATGAGCATGACGTTTATTAACTTGAATATAATATCCGATAATATGATTAAATCTAATTTTAAATGATTCAATCATCAATTTTCTTTTTTCCTGATATTCAAAATTTTTTATATAATCTATAGAATTTATTTTTATATTTCTCAAATCATCTAGCTGAACATTGTAATTTGAAGCTATTACACCTCCATCTCGGATAGATTTCGATGCATTGATGCTAATAGATTTATTTAATAAAATTAAAATTTCATCAAATGACCCAATAGATAAACGTATGTTTTTAATATGTTTAAATTTTATTTTTTTTAAAATTACATGTAATTTTGGTAAAATTTTTAATGTAGAACGCATTCTTATAAAATCATGAGGTGAGGCAGTACGCAAAGCTAAACGAGAATAAATTCTTTCTAAATCGTTTATTTGTCTTAAAATAGGTTGCAATTCTTTATAAAATAACTTTAAAATTTTTACACTTTCATGACGATTTTTTACAATCTTAAAATTTTTTAATGGTGAATGTAACCAACGATTTAACATCCTACTACCCATAGATGTAACTGTTTTATTTAATATAGAAGATAAAGTATTTTTAGTTTCTCCGAAAATATTTCGAGTAATTTCGAGACTTTTCCGAGTATTAACATTCATTGAAATATTCTCTTCTATATAATTATTTTTTATATTTCGAATGTGAGGCAAGATAGTCATATGCATTAATTTAACATATTGAAGTAAGCATCCTGCTGGACGTATTATAAAGTCATCTTTTTCTATTCCGAAACCTTTTAAAGTATGAGTTTTAAACTGTAAATTAAGTAAATTATATGAATTAGTTAAATCAAATTCTGATAATAAACGTTGACGAGTACATTTTCTATTTTCAATTAGAAAAAAATCGGAAAAATTTTCTGGATAAAGTATTTCTTTAGGATTTGTGCGTTCAATTTCTGCAAGTATAGAAGTAATGCTGAAATGTTTAGATACACCAAAAAAACCTAAAGAAATATCTAAAACAGCATATCCAAATTGATTATTTTCTTTCCAAATAGAAGCTATAAAATTATCTTCATTTTCTTCTAGAAATGCTTCATCTGTAATAGTACCAGGAGTGATTACACGTACTACTTTACGAGTGATTAACTTATTTTTTTTTAATTGATTTTCTTTTATTTGATCACATACTGCAATAGATTCACCTAACTTAACAAGTTTTGATAAATAATATTCAGCTGTATGACACGGTATCCCTGCCATAGGTATAATATTATTATTTGAATATCCTTTTTTTGTTAAAGTAATTTTTAACAATTTTGAAATACGTTCTGCATCGTCATAAAATAACTCATAAAAATCACCCATCTGATAAAAAAGCAACATATCAGGATATTGCAATTTTAAAGATAAATACTGTTTTATCATGGGGGTATGATTGTTTAATTGAGTATCAATATTTATTTTTTTTATCATAATATGCAATCCATATTTTTTATTTATATAAAAAAACTTTTAAAACTTATATAATACATTATATAAAATATATACATATAGAATTCTATTATTGATATATTATTTAAAATAATACTGTTCTTCTTTAAGAACTGATATTATAAAATCAACAAAAAATAAAATATAGGTGAAAAATGAAAAAAATATTTATTATTTTATGGAGTATCTTTTTTTCTTATCATGCTTTATGTTGTGAATTTAGTAATAAAACTAATAAAAAAGAATATACTATCAAAAATAAAAATATAACTAATATTCCTAATATAACGGAATTTTTTTCATTTTTTTGTCCATATTGTTATGAACTTAAAAAAAAATATAATATAAAAAAATTAATAAAAAAAAAGATCAACAAGAACATAAAAATAAAAACGTATCATGTAAATTTTTTAGGAGGAAAATTTAGTCATATTCTAACAAAATCTTGGATAATAGCACAAAAAATTGGAATTGAAGAAAAAATTATGCTACCTCTTTTTGAAGGTATACAAAAAAATCATACTATTCAAGATCTGGATAGTATAAAAAAATTATTTAAAAAAGAAGCTGGAATTAATGAAAATCAATTTAATAGTTTTTGGAATAGTTTAACATTGAATATATTAGTTCAAAAAAAAAACGAAGATATTAAAAAATATCAATTAAATTATGTTCCAACTATGCTTATTAATCGAAAATATATAATTGATTATTCTGTATTACAAAATCGATTTCAAGATAATTTTGCCAAAAAATGTATTGAATTAATTAAATTTTTAATTAATAAAAACTAAATTTAGTATAAATATTATCATGCATCATAAAATTAAATATGTTTATAAAAGAATCAAAAGAACATTCATGTATTTTTTAATAAAATATTGATATTAGTGCATTTTTTAAAATATTATAGTGAATTTAAATCTATATTCTTTCAATATATAAATGTATAAAGAGATAACATGCAACAAATCAAAAAAAATCCAATTATTATTATCGATGGAACATTATATTTATATTATTATTATTATGGATTTCCTTATTTTAAAAGTCATTTAGAAACACCATCAGGTGCAATATATGGTATATTGAAAATGATGAATAACCTTTTTCAAAAATATCATAATTCGAAAAAATTTATTATTATATTTGATTCTTTTAAAAAAACTTTTAGAAATAAATTATTTCCAGAATATAAAAAAAATAGATCTCCGATGCCCAATGCACTATTTCTTCAAATTAAACCTCTTTTTGAAATACTTAAAAATATTGGCATTAAAACATTAACAATTCCAGGTGTAGAAGCAGACGATATTATTGGTAGTTTAGCATGTAAACTAGAAAAAGAAGGAGAAAAAATATTAATCATCAGTCACGATAAAGATATGCTTCAACTTGTAACAAATAATATTAGCATACTACATAAGAAAAATAATTGTATTATTACACCAGAAAAAATACAAGAACAATATGGAATTAAACCTAAAGAATTCATTGATTTTTTAGCTTTAATGGGTGATACTTCAGATAATATTCCAGGAGTCCCTAAAATTGGAATAAAAACAGCATTATTTTTACTAAAAAAATTTTCTAATATTAAAAATATTTACTATAATCTTGAAAAAATACCATTTTTAGCATTTCGTAATGCTAAAAATATTGCAATACAATTAAAAAATAATAAAGAAACAGCTTTTCTATCATATCAATTAGCAAGAATCAAAATAAATATTCCTATTAAAATAACTTCAAAAGATATGTTTTTAAAGAAAAACTGTTATCAAAATTTATTCGATTTTTTAAAAAAATATAATTCCTACGGACAAAAAAAATTTTAACTTATTTAATTTAAAAAATATTTATCATACCAATGATTTAATTTTAATTGTAATTTTTTAATACCTATTTTTTTATAAGCTGAAAATAACTCAATTTGGAAAGAATCTGATAGTGATTTCAATTCTTCATATACTTTTTTAAATTGTATTTTTTGTTCATTAATGATTAACTTATCACATTTAGTTAAAAGAACTAACATAGAAATCTTATGATGTATTGCTATATGAATTATTTTTTGATCAAGTTTTTTTAAAGGACGTCTAATATCCATTAATAATACTAAACTTCTAAGCTGCTGCCGTTGTTCTAAATAATTATATACTCTTTTTTGCCATTTTTTTTTGATCAATACAGGTGCATTGGCATAACCATATCCAGGTAAATCAACTATTCTAAAACCTGGTACTACCTCAAAAAAATTAATTAACTGAGTTCTCCCTGGAGTTTTGCTAAAACGAGCTAATTTTTTTTGATTGGTCAATGAGTTAATAGCACTAGATTTTCCTGAGTTAGAATAACCAATAAATCCAATTTCAATTCCATTTTGAAATTCTATTTCATCTATTTGAGAATAACTTTTAAAAAATTTTGTTTTATTATAATTCAATGAATTCAAAATTTAATCCTGATTGTTAGAAATATAAAAAAATATTCAAAAAAAATGAATTAATTTTTTAAAGTTTTTATATTATAAAAATATTTCCTCAATAATTCATCTTTTCTAATCATTCTATCTTATAACAGTCTATAATATATCTTTTATTTATTATTTTAAAGAGAGAAAAAATGCATAAAAACATAAGAAACATTGCCATTATAGCACATGTTGATCATGGAAAAACTACATTACTTGATCAACTATTACAACAATCAGGAACTTTTCAAGAACATGAAGAAAGAACTGAACGAATCATGGATTCTAATGATTTAGAGAAAGAGCGAGGCATTACAATTTTATCTAAAAATACTTCTATTAAATGGAGAAACTATAAGATTAATATAGTTGATACACCTGGTCATGCAGATTTTGGAGGAGAAGTAGAACGTGTAATGTCTATGGTGGATTCAGTTTTACTAGTCGTCGATGCCTTAGATGGACCAATGCCACAGACACGATTTGTTACTAAAAAAGCATTTAAATATGGTCTGAATCCTATCGTTGTTATTAATAAAGTTGATAGAAAAAATGCTCGTCCTGATTGGGTAGTAGACCAAGTATTTGATCTTTTTGTTAATCTTAATGCAAATGACCAACAATTAGATTTTCCTATAATATATACTTCTGCTATTCTTGGAACTTCTGGAACAGACTATCTCAATATGCAAAAAAATATGATTCCATTATATGAATCTATTATTAAATATGTTCCTGTTCCTGATGTCGATCCTAATAGAAAATTTCAAATGCAAATTTCCCAACTTGATTATAATAATTATTTAGGAGTCATAGGCGTTGGTCGCATTAAACAGGGTTTTATTAAACCTAATGATTCAGTAGCTATTATTGATAATTTCGGAAAACACCGTCATGGAAAGATTAATAAAGTTTTACATTATTTTGGTTTAAAAAGAACAGAAATAAATAAAGGAGAAGCAGGAGATATTATTGCTATTACTGGAATTGATAAACTAAATATTTCTGATACAATTTGTCATCCAGATAATTTAAAACCATTACCAGTATTAAGTATTGATGAACCAACTGTAAATATGTTTTTTTCAGTTAATACTTCACCTTTTTCAGGAAAAGAAGGTAAATATATTACCTCTCGTCAAATTTTAGACCGATTAAAAAAAGAAATTATACACAATGTTGCTCTACAAGTAAAAGAAACAAAAGATGCAAATATTTTTTCTGTATCTGGACGCGGTGAATTACATCTATCTATATTAATTGAAAACATGCGTCGTGAAGGATTTGAATTAGAAGTTTCTCGTCCGAAAATAATTTTTCGTGAAATAAATGGAATTAAAAAAGAACCTTTTGAAAATGTCACTCTAGATATTGAAGATAAACATCAAGGAAGTATTATGCAATTTATAGGAACAAGAAAAGGTGAATTAAAAAATATGACTATGGATGGAAAGGGAAGAGTTCGTCTAGAATATATATTATCTAGTAGAGCACTAATTGGTTTTCGTACAGAATTTATGAGTATAACTTCTGGAACAGGATTATGTTATTCATCTTTTCAAAAATATAACGATATTCAAAATAACAATATTGGACAGAGAAAAAATGGAGTCTTAATATCTAATAGTATGGGTATGGCAGTTGGTTTTGCTTTATTTAATTTACAAGAAAGAGGAAAATTATTTATAGGACATGGTATACAAGTATATGAAGGACAAATCATAGGTCTTCATAATCGTTCTAATGATTTAACAGTAAATTGTTTAACAGGTAAAAAATTAACTAATATGAGAGCTTCTGGAACTGATGAAGCAATAGTTTTAACCACACCTGTTCATTTTACCTTAGAAGAAGCACTAGGTTTTATTAATGATGATGAACTTGTAGAAGTTACACCTTCTTCTATACGTTTACGAAAACGTTACTTAAAAGAAAATGAAAGAAAAAGAGCCAATCGAAATAAAAATATTTAATCAGAAGCATTAAATATAAAATGCCTTATGTAATATACATAATTATATAATTCTATTGACTCAATAGAATTATATAAAATATATATTTATATATGTTTTATTTTTTTCAATAATCAAGGTTTTAATAAATTAGAAATTAATATATGAAATTTATTTTTTTGATGAGATAAACATAAATGTTCAGCAGAAATAATAGTTTTTAAATAATCTATTGATTTTTTAAAATCATCATTAATAATTAGATAATCATATTCTGAATAATGTTTCATCTCATCTACTGCTTTTTCCATTCTTTTTGCAATAACAACTTCGCTATCTTGACCTCTTTCTTTTAATCTCTTATATAATGTATCTTTAGATGGTGGTAATAAAAAAATACTTTTTGATTCAGGCATTTTGTCTCGAATTTGTTTAGCTCCTTGCCAATCAATATCAAGAAATACATCTTTACCAGAAAGTAACATTTCTTCAATAAATTGACGTGAAGTTCCATAAAAATTACTAAAAACTTTAGCATGCTCTAAAAAACATTCCTCTTTAATCATTTTCTGAAATTTTTTTTGCGATATAAAATAATAATGTTTTCCATGTAATTCACCCGGTCTTATGATTCGAGTAGTATGAGAAATAGATACTTGAATATTATATAAAGGTTTTAATTTCAATAATCCTTGAATTAAACTTGATTTACCAGTTCCACTTGGTGCTGAAATAATAAAAAGAATACCTCGAGACATGATTTTTTAAAAAAATAGTATAAGCTGAAATTTAAAAAAAATATTTTTATATATTTATATATAAAAATTTTTAATTTTTATCTTTTATTAAAAATATATTTTTATATCCATATATTCTAAATAAATTATTTATATTAATAGATTTATACAATACTGCCTGTATCCATGTTTCTTTAGATTTAATTTTTACTATAGACAATAAAAAACCAATTTTACACCATTTATAATCTATATAAGTTTCAATAATAGAACCTATTTTCGGGGAAATACTTCCTTGACTAGTTAAAGAACATAAAAAACGTTTATTTAAATTTTTAAAATAAATTCGTGCTATTGTTTCCTGTCCATAATAACACCCTTTTTTAAAACTGATAGCTTTAAGTCTTTCTAAATTAATTGCTAATGGTGTAAATTTTTTAGAAGATTGTTCATCAATAATAGGAAAATTTGCTTCAATATCTAATGACAACCACTGTTTACTATTATTAAAAAATATTTTTTCATTTATATTTTTTTTAAATAATAGAAAATCTGATAAATTTAAAATTAATAGAAATCTTTCTAATGGTTCTGAAAACCATAGTATAACTTTTTTATTTTCATAAACTATAAGATGATTTTGGTCTGGTAATTTTTTAAAAAATTTTAATAAGAATAATCTAGAATTTGATCCTGCAATGCCAATTAAATAAATATTATTTAATTGATTAATATCTATTTTTGAAAATATAGAATATTTCTTTAATTCAATTATTTGAATCATGGAAACGCTTTTTCTTTGAATATAGGCATAGCCTTTATTATAGTGGAATAAACGCATAGTACTCCATACTTTTCCATTGAAATTACAATGTGCACAAAGTATATGATCGTTTTGAGATAATAAATTCATATCAATTGTTAATTGATTTTGCAAATATTTCTTACTATCAAGACCTTCTATATAAACAAAAGACCATTCTTCAAGTAATATCATAGTTAATGATAATTCATTTGAAGGATAAATAATATTTTGTACAGATATAAATGATGACATTGTTTTTTCCTAATATAAAAGAATAGTTTTTATAAATAAAAAATAAATTTATCTATGCAATTAAATATATATAATAAAATAATAATTAAATTTCATACTTAATCAACAGAAGAACTATTCCATTATGCTAGAAACAAACATAATTAAAAATCAAATTAATAATTTACAAGAGCGAATAAAAGATCTAAAGAGGTATCTTTGACTATAATAAAAAAAAAACGCGTATTTCAGAAATTAATTTAGAATTATTATCGCCTATAATATGGAATAAAAAAATACTTTTAAAAAACTTGAATAAAGAAAAATATTTTCTAGAATTAATAATTAAGAATATTAATGAAATAGAAAAAAACATAAAAGAAGTAATTATCTTTTTAGAATTAGCAATAGAAACATCAGATAATATCTTATTACAAGATACTATTATAGAAATAAAAAAAATAGAAGGAAAAGTTAAAAAACTTGAATTTTATCGTATGTTTTCAAAAAAAAATGACATCTGCAATTGTTATATCGATATACAATCTGGTTCCGGAGGAACAGAAGCGCAAGATTGGTCTAAAATACTACTTAGAATGTATTTAAGATGGGCTGATAAAAAAGGTTTTCAAACAGAAATTATTCACGAATCTGTAGGAGAAATAGTTGGTATTAAGTCTGCTACAATTAAAGTTTCTGGTGAATATGCTTTCGGATGGTTAAGAACAGAAACCGGAATACATCGTTTAATTAGAAAAAGTCCTTTTGATTCAGGTAATAGACGTCACACTTCTTTTAGTTCTATTTTTATCTATCCAGATATCGATGATAAAATACATATAAATGTTAATTCTTCCGATCTCAGAATAGATGTTTATAGAGCTTCAGGTGCTGGAGGTCAACATGTTAATCGAACTGAATCAGCTGTTCGTATTACTCATTTACCTACTAATATCGTTACTCAATGTCAAAGTAATCGATCTCAACATAAAAACAAAGAACAAGCAATGCAGCAAATGAAATCAAAATTATATGATATGAAAATGAGAAATAAAAAGAAAGAAAAACAAAAACTAGAAGAAAATAAATCAGATATTACGTGGGGAAATCAAATACGTTCATATATATTAGATAATTCAAAAGTAAAAGATCTTCGTACCGGTATTGAAAAAAATCATGTTCAATCTGTCTTAAACGGTGATTTAGATGATTTTATTGAACAAAGTTTAATAATTGGATTATAAAGGATTAAATATGTTAGAAAAAAACAATAATAACCAATATAGTGATATTGAAAACAATGAAAAAATAATAAGAAAAACAAAACTAATAAATATGAAAAAAACCGGTTTTTCTTTTCCTAATAATTTTAAAAAAAAGACTACTATAGAAGAAATTAATCAAAAATATAAGCATAAAAATATTCATGAACTTGAAGCACTAAATATTACAGTCTCTATTGCTGGTCGTATGACACAAAGACGTATTATTGGTAAAGCGTCTTTTTTTACATTACAAGATATAGAAGGAAAAATACAAATTTATATAAAAGAAAAAAAAATATCATCTGAATTTTATCAAAATCATTTTAAAAAATGGGATATTGGAGACATTTTAAGTGTAATAGGTATATTATTTAAAACCAAAACAGGAGAATTATCTATTTACTGTCATACTTTAGAAATCTTGAATAAATCATTAAAACCTTTACCTAATAAATTTCATGGTTTATCTAATCAAGAAATACGCTATCGACAACGCTATTTAGATTTAATTAGTAATAAAAAATTATTTAGTGTTTTTAAAAATCGTTCTAACATTATTATGGCTATTCGAAATTTTATGATAGAAAATAATTTTTTAGAAGTCGAAACACCAATGTTACAAAATATTCCTGGTGGAGCAAATGCACGTCCTTTTATTACTTATCATAATGAAATTAAAACGAAAATGTATTTGAGAATAGCACCAGAATTATATTTAAAAAAATTAATCATTGGGGGTTTTGAGCGTATTTTTGAACTTAATAGAAATTTTCGTAACGAAGGTGTTTCTAGTCGTCATAATCCAGAGTTTACTATGATGGAAGCATATATTGCATATTCAAATTATAATGATATGATGCATTTAATAGAAAATCTTTTTAAAAATATTACAGAGTTACTTTTTAAAACGAATCAAATAATATATGACAAATATCATTTTGATTTTAGTCAACCTTTTCATAGATTAACTATGAAAAATGCTATTCTTAAATTTAATCCAACTATTATTTTATCTGACTTAGATGACACAAATAAAATAAAAAAAATTGCGAAATCTATAGGTATTACCATAAAAGAGTTTGCAGAAGATGGGGAAATAATTACTGAAATTTTTGAAAAAACAGTAGAGAAAAAATTAATCCAACCTACTTTTATTACTGAATATCCAGTAGAAGTTTCTCCATTAGCAAGACGTAATAATATTAATAAAAATGTTACTGATAGATTTGAGCTTTTTATAGCCGGATATGAAATAGCAAATGGATTTTCAGAACTTAATGATGTACAAGATCAAAAAAATAGATTTTTAAATCAAATGCATAAATCTCATAAACAAGAAGATAAAAATATATTTTATGATGAAGATTATATCGAAGCATTAAAATATGGTTTACCACCTACATCAGGCTTGGGAATTGGAATTGATCGTTTAATTATGATATTAACTAATCAAATTAGTATTCGTGATGTAATTTTATTCCCGACACTTCGTCCATCTAATAAATAATTTTTTATAAATTTAATATCAATTACAAAAAATAAAAAAAATAAATATTTTTATAAAAATTCATAGGAAATAAAATGTCATATATTCTGACTAATGCTAAAAAAAATATTAACATTAAAAATGTTAAATCTTTAATAAAAAAATATCAACCACCATTTTGGGTCTACGACGCTGATATTATTTATGAAAAAATAAAATTATTAAAAAATTTTGATGTAATTAGATTTGCCCAAAAATCTTGTTCAAACATTAATATATTACGTTTAATGAAAAATAAAAATTTGAAAATAGATGCTGTTTCTTTAGGAGAAATTGAACGAGCATTATCATCTGGATTTCAACCGAATACAGACGAAATAATATTTACTGCAGACATTTTAGATCAAGAAACTTTATCTAAAGTAATTAATTTTAATATACCAGTTAATGCTGGGTCTTTAGATATGTTAACACAATTAGGAAAATCTTCTCCTGGTCATCATGTATGGTTGCGCATCAATCCAGGATTTGGATATGGACATAGTAAAAAAACTAATACTGGAGGAGAAAACAGTAAACACGGAATTTGGGAGCCTAGACTAGCAATACCTATTATAAAAAAATATAAATTAAAATTAATAGGTTTACATATGCATATTGGTTCCGGAGTCAATTATATTCATTTAAAAAAAGTTTGCAAATCTATGGTTCAATATGCATTGCAACTAAATCAAAAAATATCATCGATTTCTGCTGGTGGCGGATTACCTATACCATATCAAATTGATGAAAAACCTATTGATATCAAAAAATACTTTATGTTATGGAATAATGCACGGAAAGAAATTTCTAGATTTCTAGATCAAAAAATTGAATTAGAAATTGAACCTGGAAGATTTTTAGTTGCAGAATCCGGAATTCTAATTTCAAAAGTTTGGTCTGTAAAGAAAATGGGCAAAAAAAATTTTATTTTAATTGATGTAGGATTCAATGATTTTATGAGACCTACCATGTACGGTAGTTATCATCATATATCGATTATTTCTGGAGACAATAGGGAAATCAATGAAAATGAAAAAATTGATACTGTGGTTGGAGGTCCTTTATGTGAATCAGGAGACATTTTTACACAAAAAGAAGGGGGAACTGTTCAAACTAGAAAACTACCAATTATAAAAGTAGGCGACTATTTAATTTTTCATGATACAGGTGCTTATGGTGCTTCTATGTCGTCTAATTATAACACCAGACCTCTTATTCCAGAAATACTATTAGAAAATAATAATTCTTTTGTTATCCGTAGACGTCAAAAAATAGAAGAAATATTAAATTTGGAAAAATAATATTTTTTCAAAAAAATATAATTAAATTAAAATAAAAAAATATTTTGTAATCAACAAGGATGCACGCCTAAATATGTACATCATTTTTCCTAATTTTAATCCTATTATTTTTTCTATTGGTTCTATATCTGCTCGTTGGTATGGATTTATGTATCTTATTAGTTTTTTATTCGCTATGTGGTATGGAAAGAAAAAAAATATTAAAAATGAGCAAAAATGGTATAAAAAAAAAATAGAAATATTGTTATATGCTATTTTTATAGGATCTTGTATTGGAGGTAGAATAGGATATATAATTTTCTATAATTTTTCATATTTTTCTAAAAATATATTATATTCTTTTCATGTATGGAAAGGAGGAATGTCATTTCATGGAGGATTAATAGGTGCAATAATCACAATGTTTTATTTCTCTCTGAAATATAATAAAAAAATATTAGAAATATCTGATTTTATAACTCCATTAGTACCTTTTGGTCTAGGTGCTGGAAGATTAGGAAATTTTATTAACAGCGAACTGTGGGGCCGTGTATCTACTAATTTCCCATATGCAATGATTTTTCCTAATTCGCAATATCAAGATTTAAAAATAGTTGAACAATACCCCCACCTACAACCATTATTAAATCAATATGGAGCCTTACCCCGTCATCCTTCACAATTATACGAATGTTTTTTAGAAGGAATAGTGTTGTTTTACATTATTTATTTTTTTACGAAAAAAGATAGACCTACAGGTAGTGTAAGTGGTTTATTCTTAATATCTTACGGTACTTTTAGAATTTTTATAGAGTTTTTTCGAGAACCTGATCCTCAAATAGGATTATTTAAAAACATAATAACAATGGGACAAATACTATCAATACCCATGGTTATTATCGGATGCATTATTATGTTTAAAGCTTTTTATCAAAAACGGAATGTTGAAAAAAATGAAACAATATCTTGCTTTAATAAAAAAAATAATTAAAATTGGAAATCCAAAAAAAGATCGTACTGGTACAGGCACTTTGTCTATTTTTGGTCATCATATGAAATTTAATTTAAAAAAAGGATTTCCTCTTGTTACCACAAAAAAATGTCATATTCCATCTATTATACACGAACTATTATGGTTTTTAAAAGGTGATACTAACATTAAATATCTTAATCAAAATAAAATATCTATCTGGAATAATTGGGCAGATGAACAAGGAGAAGTTGGTCCAATATATGGAAAACAATGGAGAAACTGGAATACATCAGAAAAAAACAAGATTGATCAAATTAAAAATATATTAATACAATTAAAAAAAGATCCAGATTCCCGTAGAATTTTAGTATCTAGTTGGAATGTTGGAGAAATTAACAAAATGAAATTACCACCTTGTCATATATTATTTCAGTTTTATGTTTTTAACAAAAAATTAAGTTGTCAACTTTACCAACGTTCTTGTGATGTATTTCTTGGATTACCTTTTAATATAGCTAGTTATGCAATACTTATTCATATGATAGCACAACAATGTGATTTAGAAGTTGGAGAATTTTTATGGACAGGAGGTGATGTCCATCTATATAATAATCACATTGAATTAGCAAAAAAACAAGTACTAAGATCTCCTAAAAAACTACCTAAATTAGTCATTATTCAAAAACCTCCGTCATTATTTCAATATTCTTTTCAAGATTTTAAAATTGTTGGATACACTCCTGATCCTGCCATTAAAGCAGCAATATCTATATAAAAAATCATATTAAATATAATATATTCATATATCAACTTAGGTTAAGTTTCTCTAATAAAAATGAAATACATATATATAAAAACTTGGGGCTGTCAAATGAATGAATATGATTCATCTTTAATGGCTTCTCTATTGCAAAAAAAAAATCAATATTTAATAACTCTAAATCCAGAACAAGCTGATATTTTAATATTAAATACTTGTTCTATAAGAGAAAAAGCTCAAGAAAAAGTTTTTCATCAACTTGGTAGATGGAGAAAAATAAAAAATAAAAATTCTGAAGTTATTATTGCTGTAGGAGGCTGTGTAGCTACTCAAGAAGGTGAAGAAATTTATAAAAGAGCGAATTACGTAGATATAATATTTGGAACTCAAACTTTACATAGATTACCTGAAATGATTTCTGAAGTAGAAAAAAAACGGAAATTATCTATAGATATTAGTTTTCCTAAATTAGAAAAATTCGACCATTCTCTAGAAATAAAAAAAACAGGATATACAGCTGCTATTTCTATTATGGAAGGATGTAATAAATATTGCTCTTTTTGTGTAGTACCATATACAAGAGGAAATGAAATTAGTAGACCATGTGATGATATTTTATTTGAAATATCAGTATTAGCTGAAAAAGGTGTAAGAGAAATCAACTTATTAGGTCAAAATGTAAATGCATATCAAGGTCCAACTTTTAATGGAAAAATTTGCTTTTTTTCAGAATTAATTAGATTAGTATCTGAAATAGACGGTATAGATAGAATTCGTTTTACTACTAGTAATCCTTTAGAATTCACAGATGATATTATTGAAGTTTATAAAGATACCCCAAAATTAGTCAGTTTTCTTCACCTTCCTGTACAAAGTGGTTCTAATCGAATACTTCATTTAATGAAACGCTCATATACAATAGAAGATTATCAATCTATTGTTGAAAAATTAATCATTGCTAGACCTAATATTCAAATTAGTTCTGATTTTATTGTAGGTTTTCCAGGAGAAACTGAAACAGATTTTCAACAAACTATGACATTTATTAAAAATATAAATTTTGATATGAGTTTTAGTTTTATATACTCTAATCGACCAGGCACACCTTCTTCTGAAATGGAAGATAATCTTGATTTAAAAGAGAAAAAAAAACGATTATATATTTTACAAAATCGTATTAATCTTCAGACAATGTTATGGAGTAGAAAAATGTTTCAAAGTATACAATCTATTTTAGTAGAAGGTGTATCTAATAAAAACGTTATGGAATTATATGGTCGAACAGAAAACAATAGAATTGTTACTTTTCACGGTTCACCTAAAATTATTGGACAGTTTGTTGATTTAAGAATTAAAAAAGTACACACGCACACATTAAAAGGTGAATTATTTTAAAAAAATTAAACAAAATATATGAAACATTTTATTATAAATCTGCAATATTGTTGTATCAGTAATAATTATATACCTAAAAAATTCCTTTTTAATAAATGGATAGGACAAATTCTAAATAAAAAAAAATATATAATAACAATTAGAATTGTAGATGAATTAGAAATTAAAAATTTAAATTTTATTTATAGAGGAGAAAATAAGGCAACGAATGTTTTATCATTTCCCTGCAATGAAAAGATCACAATTAATTATAAACTATTAGGAGATTTAGTATTATGTAAAACAATAATAGAAAAAGAAGCTGCTCAATATAATACAACGTTAGAATCACATTGGGCACATATGACAATACATGGAACTTTACATTTACTAGGATATGATCATAAAAATAATATAGAAGCATATAAGATGGAAAAAATGGAAAACAAAATAATGTTATCTTTAAAATATAAAGCACCATATGTTAAAAATTGATTAATCTTTCATAAAAAATATTTTAACTCATGCTGTTCTACCATAGAATAGAAAAATATATTTTCAAAATAGATAATTTAATACTATGAGTGATAATCATTCGCGAGACTGCGATAAAATAAATAGAAAAGGTTTTTTTTCTATTTTATTAAATCAAATCTTTCATGATGAACCTAAAAATAGAGAAGAACTATTAGTACTAATACGTGATTCAGAACAAAACGAATTAATTGATCAAGACACTTGTGATATGTTAGAAGGTGTTATGCATATTGCAAAAAAAAGAATTAAAGAAATTATGATTCCAAGAACACAAATGATAACATTAAAATTAAATTATAATTTAAACAAGTGTCTTGATATTATTATTGAATCTGCTCATTCGCGTTTTCCAGTAATGAGTAGCGATAAAAATTATGTAGAAGGATTTTTAATTGCTAAAGATTTATTACCTTTTATAAAAAATTCAAAAGATATATTTTGTATAAAAAATATACTACGGTCAGCTGTAGTAGTGCCAGAAAGCAAATATGTAGACAGGATGTTAAAAGAATTTCGTTCAAAAAGAAATCATATGGCAGTAGTAATAGACGAATTTGGTGCTGTTTCAGGTTTGGTTACCATAGAAGATATACTTGAATTAATTGTTGGAGAAATTGAAGATGAATATGATGATGAAGAAAAAATAAATATAAAAAAAATACAAAAATGTATTTTTTCTGTTAGAGCACTAACAGAAATAAAAGAATTTAATGATACTTTCAATACTAATTTTGAAGATAATGAAGTAGATACTATAGGAGGATTAGTTATGAAAGAGTTTGGTCATTTACCTAGCCGTGGTGAAAGTATTAATATTAATGGTTATTCTTTTAAAGTTTCTATAGCTGATAGTAGAAAAGTTATTCAAATACATGTCACTGTTCCAGAAAATAATATACCTGTTTTAGAAGAAAAAAAATAATATAAATTATTATGCATATTATTCTAATAATTTTAAAAAGTATATATAAATTAATTTAATTTAAATTTTCAATTATTTTAACAAATTAAATTAATCAAATGTTTTATTATTGAGATAAATATATGGAAAAAGAATATGCACCTGAAAAAATAGAATTTTACGTGCAAGAATATTGGAAACAAAACAAAACGTTTCAAGTAAATGAAGATTCTAAAAAAGAAAAATACTACTGTTTGCCTATGATTCCATATCCTTCTGGAAAATTACACATGGGTCATGTTAGAAACTATACTATTAGTGATGTTATTGCTCGATACCAAAGAATGTTAGGAAAAAACGTGTTACAACCAATGGGTTGGGATGCTTTTGGGTTGCCAGCTGAAGTAGCAGCTATAAAAAATAATACTATGCCACTATCGTGGACTCAAGAAAATATAAAAAATATGAAAAAACAGTTACAATCATTAGGTTTTAGTTATGATTGGAGCCGAGAAATAACCACTTGTCAACCGGAGTACTATCGTTGGGAACAATGGTTCTTTACTAAATTATATGAAAAAAAATTAGTCTATAAAAAAAATAGTTTCGTCAATTGGTGTTCTCATGATAAGACTGTTTTAGCTAATGAACAAGTTGTTGACGGTTGCTGTTGGCGCTGCCAAAACAAAATCACAATCAAAAAGATTCCGCAATGGTTTATAAAAATAAGACAGTATGCTGAATCTTTATATCAAGATTTAAAAAAATTACATCACTGGCCTGAAAATGTAAAAAATATGCAAAAAAATTGGATTGGAAGAACAAAGGGATTTGAAATTTCTTTAAATGTTTTAAATTACAATCAGAAGTTAAAAATTTTTACTAATAGATTAGATCTCATTATGGATATTACATTTATTGTAATCTCTTCTTGTCATCCATTAACTATAGATCTGTCAAAAAAAAATAAACTAATTAAAGAATTTATAAGAAAATATAAATATTTTTCACAAGAAGAAATCGAAAAAGTAAAATATGAAGGGATTAATACAAATATATTTATTATTCATCCTATTACAGAAAAAAAAATACCAATTTGGATTGCAAATTTTACTTTAAAAATATATGGAGCAAATGCAATAGCATCTATTCCTGGTCATAATGAACATGATTATAATTTTGCAATCAAACATAATTTAGAAATAAAATGTATTGTTACAAGATCTGATAATAAAAAAGAAATATTGTTTAATTCTAAAAAAATAAAAGAAATTCTTATTGAAAAAAAAATATTAAACAAAAAAATTCATTATCGATTACAAGATTGGTGTGTTTCCAGACAACGTTATTGGGGAGCACCTATTCCTATGGCAAAATTAAAAAATGGAGAAATAGTATCAATACCAGAAGACCAGCTACCTGTACTTTTACCAGAAATTCAAAAAAATATAAATAATTCAGAACAACATATTTATCTTAATTCCGCATGGCATAAAATTCTTATTAATGGTCAGACTGCTTTTAGAGAAACAGATACTTTTGATACATTTATGGAATCATCTTGGTATTATGCAAGATATACTTGTCCACATTTTATTCATGGTATGATTGATCCTGAAGCATCAAAATATTGGCTTCCTGTTGATCAATATATTGGTGGTATAGAACATGCTATTATGCATTTAATGTATTTTCGATTTTATCATAAATTACTACGTGATTTCAATCTAGTAAAATTTGACGAACCAGTAAAAAATTTATTATGTCAAGGTATGGTTCTTTCAGATGCTTTTTATGAAATTACAAATAACTCGACAAGAAATTGGATTCATTCATCATCAGTTTTAATAAAACGTAATGAAAAAGGAGATATTATAAAATCATATAATAAACAAGGACAAGAAATATTTTATGCTGGCATGATTAAAATGTCTAAATCTAAAAACAATGGCATTGAACCAGAATCAATAATCAGACAATATGGAGCTGATACAATTCGTCTGTTTATCATGTTTGCTGCTCCTGTGGAATCTTCACTAGAATGGAAAGAATCTAACGTAAAAGGAATCTATCGTTTTTTAAACAAACTTTGGATACTCATATTTAATTATGTTAATTTAAAGAATATACATAAAAGTATCAATATTATATGTTTAAATGATCAACAAAGTGAATTACTTTATCAATTACATAAAACTATTCATAAAGTTTCTGATGATATAAGTCGTCGAAAATCTTTTAATACCGCTATTTCTGCAATCATGGAACTTGTTAATCAACTTATAAAAGCTCCAATAAAAGAAGAACAAGACAAGTCTATTTTGAGAGAATGTTTAACCTGTATAATTAAAATGCTTTATCCATTTACACCACATTTTTGCTTTTATGTCTGGAACTACTTATCTGAAAACACTTCTATTGATAATGAAAAATGGCCTATTTGCAATGACCAAATTCTTTTGAAAAAACATAATATTATTGTTCTTCAAATTAATGGTAAAAAAAGAAGTACTATGAAAATACCTCACAATTTAAATAAAGAAGAAATATTTTTGCATGCTCAAAATCAAATTATAATAAAAAAATATTTAAAAAACAAAAATATCAAAAAAACAATATATGTTCCAAATAAAATTATAAATTTTGTAATATAATAAAAAAAGATTATTTTTTAAATAAAATTATTATTTTTATGAATATAATACATTTAGAAAAACTTAAAAAACATTTAATAAAAGAATTAGATTTTTGTTATATTTTTTTAGGAGAAGATGATTTTTTAATAAATAGAAATCAAAATGCAATCTTATACTATGCTCATCGACGAGGATTTATAAAAACTAGTACAATTAATATAGAAAAAAATAATGATTGGGAAAAAGTCATTCGTTTTTATAAAACAAGAAATTTATTTTTTAAAAAAACAACTGTAATTATTAATGTTCTTATTAAAACATTAAATACTATTTTCATTGAAAATATTAATAAAATATCTGTTTTATTAAATATAGAAATTTTAACAATATTAAAATTTAATCACTTATCTCGTGTTATTCAAATTAAAAAAATACTAAGTATATTCAAAAATAATACAAAAATAGTATCTTGTTTTACACCATATAATTTACAGTTTGTAAACTGGATTAAATATGAAATTAAAGAAAAAAATCTCAATATAGAAAAAAAAGCTTTTTTTTTATTATGTAAATATTATGAAGGAAATACTTCATTTATATATAAAATTTTAGAAGTACTATTTAAAAAATGTCAAAAATCCTCTATTAAAATAGAAGAAATAAAAAAAAATATTATTGATTTTTTTAACTTTTCAGTATTACATTGGATTAATGCTATTTTGCAAGGACAAATAAAAAAAGCTATGTATATTTTAAATCTATTAGAAGACAAAAAACATAGTCCTCTTATTTTAATACGTACTTTGCAAAAAGATTTATTAATACTAATGCATATGAAACGTGAAAAAGACATAAATATAAATACATTTTTGAAAAAATATAATATTGATTATTCGAGACATAATTTTTTCATCAAAGCTTATAAAAAAATTCATGATCAATCTTATTTTAAAGCAATTAACATTCTTGTAAAAATAGAAATTCATATTAAGCAAAAATATGATAATTCTATATGGATTCAATTACAAAAATTAACTTTAATTCTAAGCTCATCTACTATTTAAAAAATTGAATTGTAAAAAAATTAATTTTAGTTTTTATTCATCTATATCTTAATAAATTAAAAATGAAAAAATTATATACTATATTTGGTGGAAATTTTGATCCTATTCACTATGGTCATATTCATTCTGCGGAAAAATTAGCCAAAGAAATACGTTTAGAAAAAATAATATTTTTACCAAATAATAATCCTCCACACCGTGATAAAACAAAAACCTCTATCATAGATAAAATGAATATGATCAAACTTGCCATTCATAATCATTGTTTATTTCAAGTAAGTGATTTAGAAACTAAAAGTACTCATGTTTTTTTTACTATAGATACATTAAAAAAAATTAGAAAAAAAATTAGTTTTACACCATCTTTGTGTCTTATAATAGGAGAAGATAATTTTCAAAACTTTCATCTATGGAAAGACTGGAAAAAAATATTGTCATATTCACACTTATTAATTTGTCCTAGAATACATATAAAAAAAAACATAATTTTGAATTCAAAAAATGGATTAATAATCATATTGTTCATGATTTTAAATTATTACATAAAAAACCATTTGGATTAATTTTCTTTTCTAAGATAGATCTTATCGATATTTCTTCTAGTGAAATAAGAAAAAATTATTATGAGGGAAAAATTTCTTCTAAACTTGTACCACTTATTGTTCATAAATATATTATGTTTAAACAAATATATAAATATGAATAGTATTTATTTTTTTGTTCTTTAAGTGTTCTTTCTATAAAAATATTATATAATTTTGATTTTAAAAAAGAATGAAAAACAAAAATAATGCTATATTAAACCTAATTGGGCTTCGATGTCCAGAACCCATTATGATTATTAGAAAAAAACTTCGTAATATGAAACTAAATCAAAAAATATTAGTTTTATCAGATGATCCTTCAACAACAAGAGATATTCCAAATTTTTGTTATTTTATGAATCATACATTATTAGAATTTGAAATTAAAATAAAGCCTTATCGTTATTTACTAAAAAAAGGATTATAAAATAAAAAATATTTTTTTGTTATTAATCTAATGAAAATTTAATTTTTAATATATATACACTAAAAATTTCAAATATATTTTTAATAAATATATTAAAATATAGTGTATATATTAAAAAATATATGTAAATAATAACAAATTATAATTTAATTAATAAATTTAACATTCTTCTTAAAGGTTCTGCAGCACCCCATAATAATTGATCGCCTACAGTAAAAGCAGATAAGTACTTCTTACCCATATTAAGTTTTCTTAATCGACCAATTGGTATATCTAATGTACCAGTTACAGCCGATGGAGTTAATTTTAATAATGTATCTTCTGGATTATTAGGAATAACATTAACCCATTTATTATGCATCTTAATAATTTCTTCAATATTGTCTAAAGATAGTTCTTTTTTTAATTTAATAACAAATGATTGACTATGACATCTTAGTGAACTAATTCTTACACATATACCATCAATTAAGACTGAAGTGTCAGATCCTAAAATTTTATTAGTTTCCACTTGACCTTTCCATTCTTCACGACTTTGTCCATTATCCATTTTTAAATCAATCCAGGGTATCAAGCTACCTGCTAATGGTGTTAAAAAATTTTCTATAGGAAAATCACAACTACGAGATGCTTCGGTTACTTTTCTTTCAATATCTAAAATTGAAAAAGATGGATTCAATAAATCTTGGGAAATGACATTATAAAGCATGCCCATTTGCTTTAATAATTCAATCATATAGCGTGAACCAGCACCAGATGCTGCTTGATAAGTTGAAACAGAAATCCATTCAATTAGTTTTTTTTCAAACAAACCGCCTAAAGACATTAACATTAAACTAACAGTACAATTCCCACCGATAAAAGTTTTAATGCCTTTACTTATAGAATTTTGTATAAAATTATAATTAACTGGATCTAATATAATTATAGAATTACTATTCATTCGTAAAGTTGAAGCAGCATCTATCCAATAACCTTTCCAACCAGATCTTCTTAAAACTGGATAGATTTCTTCAGTATAAAGACTACCTTGACAAGTAATAATAATATCCATTTTCTTTAATACAGAAATACTATAAGCATCTTGTAAAACATTATGTGATACATTTTTTATTATAGGAGCTTCTTGACCCAATTGAGATGTTGAAAAAAAAATAGGATTAATTTTCAAAAAATCATTTTCTTGTTCCATACGTTTTATTAAAACTGATCCTACCATTCCACGCCAACCAACTAATCCAACATTTTTCATCATGAATATATACACGGATTGTTTACATTAAAAATATTTTTTTCAAATTGGCAATTTATTTAAAGTAAAAAGTTTCCGGCTCCTAAAAATAATAAGTAAAAGAATATTAAATATAATTTTCACATAAAAAAAATATATACTTTTATAAAATATAAAAAAACATTGTAATAGAAAGTTCTATTTTAATTTTAAATATACTATAAAATTATAATTTTATATTAAAAATAAAATATTTATATAATTAATTTTTAAGAAAGTAAATAAAAACATCCATATTAATATCTAATTGTTAAAAATTAAAAGATTACATATAAAAATTATAAATTGAAAAGGAAGTGATAAATTAAAATGACTGAAATAATCTCTACAACTATATTACTAATTCTCATTATGGATCCTTTAGGAAATCTTCCAATTTTTATGACAGTATTAAAACATCTAGAAGCAAAAAGACGCAGAATTGTAGTAATACGAGAAATGATTATAGCGTTAATTGTTATGCTGTTATTCTTATTCGTTGGAGAAAAAATACTTGTTATCCTAAATTTACAAGCTGAAACTGTTTCAATATCTGGAGGTATTATTTTATTTTTAATTGCTATTAAAATGATTTTTCCTTCTGAAGATAGTAATAATGGAGTTGCTTCGGATGAAGAACCTTTTTTAGTACCCTTAGCGATTCCATTAGTTGCAGGTCCATCCCTTTTAGCAACATTAATGTTATTATCACATCAGTATCTACATCATATGTCTTATTTAGTTGGGTCGTTACTTATTGCATGGTGTTTTACAATTATTATATTATTATTATCTGGATTATTTTTAAAATTATTTGGTTCAAAAGGTGTTAACGCTTTAGAACGTCTTATGGGTTTAGTTTTAATTATGCTTTCAACTCAAATGTTTCTTGATGGTATTCGAGCATGGTTTAAAAATTAATTTTTCATTTAAAAAAAATAAATAGATGATGTTTGAATTTTTTATATTCAACTTTTTATCAAAATTATGTTATTTTTTAATAACCTGTTATTAATATGATAACAGGTTACAATAATCTTTTATAAAAATAAAAATGATAAATATTCTTTAAAAAAATAATTCAAATAAAAATCTACTATAGATAGGCTAGTTTATGAATATACATAAAATGACAACATTAGATATAACAGGAAAAACAGTTTTAATAAGAAGTGATCTAAATGTTCCTATAGAAAATGAAATCATTCAGTCTGAAGCTAGAATACTAGCAGCTCTTCCGACTATTCAATTAGCGATTCAAAAAAATGCTAAAGTAATTATTATGTCTCATTTAGGAAGACCTAAAGAAGGAACTTATACAAAAAAGTATTCTTTATTTCCTATTTTTAAATATTTAAAAAAAAAATTACTTAACACCCAAGTATATTTTTCTAATAACGATATGAAAGACATTCATATAAATCCAGGAGAAGTTGTAGTTTTAGAAAATGTTCGTTTTAATAAAGGAGAATTAAGTAATGACGATGCATTATCTAAAAAATATGCCAATCTTTGCGATATATTTATAATGGATGCTTTTGGTAGTGCTCATAGAATGCAATCATCTACTTACGGTATTGGAAAATTTGTTAAGATTGCATGTGCCGGACTTTTATTAATAAATGAAATTATAGCTTTAAAAAAAGCATTAGAAAAACCAAAACGTCCTTTGGTAGCAATCGTAGGAGGTTCAAAAGTATCAACTAAGTTTAATGTATTACATAAACTGTGTAAAATTGCAGATACTATCATCGTAGGAGGTGGCATTGCCAATACTTTTTTAGCTATTGACCATAAAATTGGAAAATCATTATGCGAATTAGATTTTATATGTGAAGCTAAAAAATTACGTGATAAATATAATATTATTGTACCAATTGATTCAAGAATAGGAAAAAAATTTCATAAAACTGAAAAATCTACAATCAAATCACCTTTTAATATTGAAGAAAATGAAGAAATTATGGATTTTGGTGATGAAACTATAAAGAACGTAGTCAAAATTCTAAAAAAATCTCAAACAATTATTTGGAATGGTCCAGTTGGTGTATTTGAATTTCCATATTTTCGAAAAGGAACTGAAATGATTGCAAAAACTATTGCAAATAGTACTGCATTTTCTATTGCTGGAGGAGGAGATACATTATCTGTAATTGATATGTTTAATATACAAAATAATATTTCTTATATTTCTACTGGAGGTGGAGCATTTTTAGAATTTATAGAAGGTAAAAAATTACCTGCAATTCAGATGCTAGAAGAAAATTTCAAAAAAAATAACATAAATAATTAACTGCAACTCTAAAAAATTTTTAAATAGGATAAAAAATTGAATATTTTGAATATCATTCAACCAGGTGTGATGACTGGTGATGAAGCTCGAATAACATTTGAATTCGCGAAAAAAAAAGGTTTTGCAATACCAGCTGTTAATTGTATTGGAACTGATTCTATAAATACTGTATTAGAAACGTCTGCTAGAGTGCGATCTCCAGTTATCATACAATTTTCACATGGAGGAGCAGCTTTTATTGCAGGTTATCAAAAAAAATCTTTAATGATTCAAGAACAAGCTATTAAAGGAGCTATATCAGGAGCTCAACATGTGCATTTAATGGCAAAATACTATAATGTACCAGTAATACTTCATACAGACCATTGTACAAAAGACATGTTGTCATGGATTGATGGATTACTAGAATTCGGAGAAAAATACTATAGAAAAAATAGTAAACCTTTTTTTACTTCTCATATGATTGATCTATCAAAAGAAAATTTAGAAGAGAACATATCAACTTGCAGTCAATATCTCAAAAGAATGAAAAAAATTAATATGCTGTTAGAGATAGAACTAGGATGTACAGGAGGTGAAGAAGATGGTGTTGACAATACTAAAATAGATAAAAAATTACTTTATACACAACCTCAAGATGTTAATTTCGCATATGAAAATCTTAAAAAAATAAGCGAAAATTTTAGTATTGCAGCTTCATTTGGTAATATACATGGTGTTTACCAACCAGGAAACGTTGATCTTCAACCTATTATTTTAAAAAATTCACAAAAATATGTCAGTATTAAACACAATTTAGGAAAAAATCCATTAAATCTAGTATTTCATGGAGGTTCAGGTTCACATTTAGAGGAAATACAAGAATCTATTAAATATGGTATTGTAAAAATGAATATTGATACTGATATGCAATGGGCAACATGGAACGGAGTTTACAATTTTTATAAAAAAAACAAAGAATTTTTACAAAATCAATTAGGAAATAAAACAGATAAACATAAACCTAATAAAAAATACTATGATCCAAGATCATGGATAAGAGAATCTCAAAAATCAATGTCTATTAGATTAGAACAAGCATTTAAGGAATTAAACGCTTTTAACATCTTATAAATATACTTATAGAAAATTTTTATTATATTCCGGGGAATAAATAACAATATTCTCCGAAAAACTATTGAATCAAAAAAATTTATTTTATGTGTCTTGAATATTAAAAAACAAAAACAATTATTTTTAAAATGACTATATAGAGATAATAATGGATGAGCTAAATGTAGTAAATGATATTAACCATGCAGGAAATTGGTTAATACGCAACCAAGAATTACTTCTTGAATATATGATAAATTTAACATCTGCAATCATTATTTTAATTGCAGGAATGTTTATAGCTAAAATAATATCAAATGGAGTTAATCAGGTATTAATCACTCGTCGTATTGATGCGACTATCGCAGGATTTCTTTCGGCTCTAATGCGATATATTATCATTACCTTTACTCTCATTGCTGCATTAGGTCGAATTGGAGTACAAACTACATCAGTTATTGCTATTTTAGGAGCAGCAGGTATGGCTATAGGTTTAGCTTTACAAGGCTCATTATCTAATTTTGCAGCTGGTGTCTTATTAGTTACACTGAGACCATTAAAAACTGGAGAATATGTTGACTTAGGAAATGTATCAGGAACTGTATTAAATATTCATATTTTTTATACAACATTACGTACTTTAGATGGAAAAATCGTAGTTGTACCTAATAATAAAATTATATCTGGTAATATTATTAATTATTCAAGAGAACCAGCACGTCGTAACGAGTTTATTATAAGTGTATCATATAATTCAGATATTGATTTAGTAATTAAAACATTACGAACAGTTATAGAAAATGAAGATAGAGTAATTAAAGATCGAGATATTGTGATCGGACTAAGTGAATTAGCACCATCTTCTCTAAATTTTATAGTTCGTTGTTGGAGCAATACTACTGATTTAAATCCAGTATATTGGGATTTAATGGCTGAATTTAAAAAAGCATTAGATAAAAACAATATTAATATTCCCTATCCTCAAATAGATATTCATCTTTACAAAAAAAAATAGGTATATATGTTTATCGTTTATAGATCAAATAAAATTGAGACACTATTTTTAAAAGCACACAAAATAATCGAAAAAAACCCACTGTCTAATATTTTTGAACAAGAAATTTTTCTTCATGATAATAAAATATTATTTCAATATTTAAATGTTTTTATTGCTAACCAAAAAGGTATTTCTGCTAATATAAAATATTATCATCCTTATAATTTTATATTAAAATTATTTCAAAAATTTTTTGGAATAAAAGAATATAAAAATATATTTACTCAATCTATTATGACTTGGAAAATTATGAAAATTTTAGATGAAAAAAAAATTTGTGAATATATTAATATAAAAGAAAATAAGATGAAAAAATTTAAATTTTCATTTTTAATGGCTAATATATTTGAACAATATCTTTTTTATCGTCCGGATTGGATTAATACATGGGAAAAAGAAAAACTTATAACTTCTATTGGTAATAGTGATCAATGGCAAATTAAATTATGGAAAGAAATAATCAATAATTATCAAAATATGAATCCGTTAAAATATCACTTTTCAAGTCTATTATATAAATTTCAATTACTTATCAAACAAGATAAAATAAAAAAAAAACATTTTCCTAAACGTTGTTTTATTATTTCTTCTCCTCAATTAAATCCTGTTTTTATTGAAATTTTTAAAAAAATTAGTATTTATTTTAACATTTATTTTTTACAAGTTAAGTTCTCTAAAAAAAATAGATTTCAAAATCCATTAATGAGATTATGTAAAAATCAAGAATTATTTAAAAAAATAAATATTCTGGACTCTAAAAAAATTAAAATAATAAATTATTTTGAAAAAAACAAAAATAATAACTTATTAAATCATATTAAAAACGATTTTCTTGAAGACAAATTCTTTAAAAAAAAAAGGATTATAGAATTAACTGATAATTCAATTTCTATAAATATTTGTTATAATAGAAAAAATGAAATTGAAATTTTACATGAAAAATTATTATTATTTTTGGAAAAAAATCAATATATTAAATTAAGTGATATAGTCGTTACTTCTTTTTCTATGGATGATTATATTTCATCTATTGATACAATTTTTAATGCAGCGCATAAAAAAAACAAACTGCCCTTTTTTATTTCTACAAAAAAATCTAAAAAAACAGAAATAATATTTTCCGTTTTTAAGAATTTATTAAATCTATCCAATAGTCGATTTGAAAATGAAGAAATATTAGAATTATTTGATATTCCAGAAATAGCAGATCGTTTTGACATTTCTGAAGAAGAAATAAATATTTTATATTATTGGATCAAAGAAGTAAATATTAGATGGGCTATTAATGAAAAACATAAAAAAAAATTTTCATTTTCTCAAAACAAACAGAATACCTGGTTTTATGGTATTGAAAAGTTATTACTTAGTTATGCAATGAATGATACAGAAAATATTTGGAATGATATTTTATCATCTACTTTAATTCATGGTTCTCGAGCAGATTTAATAGGAAAATTAGTAATCTTCATTAATGTACTAAAAAAATGGCAAAAAAAATTATCAAAATTACAAAATTTAATATATTGGCGCTCATTATCAAAAAACATTATTAATGATTTTTTTCTTAAAAGTGAACGCATAAATGATTGTCTTCAAATCATTCAAAAAAAATGGATAGAAATGATAGATGATGCTTTACTATCTAATTATAAAAAAAAAATTTCTATTGAAATATTAAAAAAAAACTTTATTATTAAAAATAATCCTACGAATAATAAAAAATTTTTACCCGGTGTAATAAATTTTTGCCATCCTTCTTCTATCTGTTTTATTCCATTTAAAATAATATGTTTTATTGGAGCTGATAACAAAAATATTCCAAAACAAAATACTTTAGATAATTTTAATTTATTAAACAAATATCCTATAACAAGTGATTTTAATGCCTATCAGAAATATTACTTTTTATTCCTTCAAAACATTTCTTGTGCTCAAAAATATTTTTACATAAGTTACGTCGGATATTCAATCAAAGATAATAGTAAAATATATCCTTCAGTTATGGTTGATCAACTATTATCTTATATAATATCAAATTTTTATTTGATGGGTGACCAAAATTTAACTACAAATGAAAAGAGAAGAAAAATAACTAAACATTTATGTAAAACATATACAAAAGAGTATTTTTATACAATAAAAAATACAGATGATTTTAAGATTGAAAATTCTATAGGTAGGTTAAAAAATACTGAGATAAAAATTTATGAATCTAAATTATTGAAAAAAAAATGTTTTGATAGAATTGATTTAATAGATCTAATCTGTTTTTGGAAAAATCCAATTCATTACTTTTTTAAAAATCATTTAAATATTAAATTTGATTTACCTAAACAAGAACTTATTATCACAGAGCCTTTTTCAGTTCATCAATTAGATGCTTTTGAAATAAAAAAAATTCTATTAAATAAAGCTATAAAATGTGAAGATACAAAAAAAATATTTCAATATTATCGGCTTTGTGGAAAATTACCGTATAACTTTTTTGGAACAGTATTTTGGAAAGATAAAATAAAAGAAATGCAATCTATATCAAAATTAGTTAATAAATACAGAAATTGTACAGAAGAAAAAAAAATTAATATACACATACAAAAATACAGAATAAATGGAATTTTATCTGAAATACAAAGTACAGGTTTACTTCGTTGGAAACCTACTTTAATCAATTATAGTGATCGTATATCTTTATGGATAGAACATCTAATTTATACTCTTATATGTGGTACAGGAGAAAGCAAAATTATAGGTTATAAAAATCAAATGTGGTCTTATATTTGTTTAGATCCTAATACAGCATATGATTATCTTTTAAAGTATATTGAAGGTTATGTTAAAGGTTCTCAAAAACCTTTATTTCTGATAAAATCAGGTGCTGCTTGGCTTGATCAAATTTATGATATAAAAAATAATGTTATAAAACAAGATAATAATTCCATACGTAAAGGATATAAAAAATTATTAGAAACTTGGATGGGAAATAATTATTTTAAAGGAGAAAAAAAAGATATATATATTAGAAGTCTTATTAAAACATTAAATGAAAAAAATATAAAAAAAATTTGTCAAACAGCTCAAATATGGTTAACTCCATTATTAAAAAACAAAAAAATTTTAAAATAGATTATAATATGAATTCACATAATAGAAAAAAATTAAATGCTTTTAAAATACCTATTCAAGGTATTACTTTAATAGAAGCTTCTGCTGGAACCGGTAAAACTTTTACAATCGTATTATTATATTTACGTTTATTACTAGGTATTGGAGAAAAAAAAACATATATTAAAAAACTTTTAGTACATGAAATACTAGTAGTGACTTTTACGAATGCTTCAAAAGAAGAATTATATATACGGATTAAAGATGGGATTAAAAATTTATATCAAGCTTGTATTTGTAAAAATAGTAATGATTTTATTTCTCAATCATTTTTAAAAAAAATTAATAATATAGAAGAGGCAATTTATATATTAGAAGAGGCATATAATAATATAAATAATATATCTATTTATACTATTCATGGTTTTTGTCAAAACATATTAAAATCACATACTTTTTATTTAAATACCATTTTTCAAGAAAAAATAATCGAAAATGAAGAGCAATTATATCTCCAAGCAACACAAGATTTCTGGAGATATTATTTCTATAATTTACCAGAAGAAATGATTAGAATAATTTATAAAAATTATAAAAATCCAGAATATCTTTTAAAAAAAATTAAACCTTTTTTACATATAAAATCAATATATTTTACAAAAAAAATTAAAAATGAAACGTTAATTGTTCATCATGAAAAAAATATCAAAAAAATAAACTATTTTAAAGAAATTTGGTTGAATTATCATTCAATAATATTTAAAAAAATCGATACAATAAAAATAAACAAAAAAATATATAATCAATTTAATGTTTCTAGATGGATTGATAATATTACGAGATGGGCTAAAACTTTTACTAAAGATTATACAATTCCAAGTGAATTGAAATATTTTACCCCAAAGAGCATTAAAATTAACACAATAAATGAAAGTGATGCAAATCATATTGTTTTTGAAGAAACAGAAAAAATATTAAAAAAAAATTTTTCGTTAAAAAATATAATTTTTTTTTACGCCATAAAAAATATACCTAAATTTTTACTTAAAGAAAAAGAAAAAAAAAACTTTTTAGGATTTAACGATTTATTAAATCTTCTTTTAAAATCTATTAAAAAAGAAAAATCTCTTAGAGAATTAATTAGAAAAAAATACCCTGTAGCATTTATTGATGAATTTCAAGACACAGATGTTCAACAGTATGAAATATTTAATCTTATTTATAAGAAAAAAAACAAAAAAACAGCATTGTTTCTTATTGGAGACCCGAAACAAGCAATATATAGTTTTAGAGGAGCAGATATTTTTTCTTACTTGTATGTAAAATCTAAAATTAAAAAATATTATTATCTTGATATTAATTGGCGCTCTTCAATTAACATGTCTAAAAGTATCAATTTTTTATTTTCTCAAAATCATAATCCTTTTATCTTAAAAAATATTCCTTTTATACCTATTATTCCAACTTTGAAAAATGCAAAAATGAATTTTAGTATCAAAGGAATTTCACAAACTCCAATAAGTTTCTTTTTCAACAAAGATAATGAAATTTATTTAGATGATTACCAATTTTGGATTTCAAAACAATGTGCACATGAAATCAATTATTGGCTGACTTGTGCAAAAAAAGGAAAAGCTATAATTACTACTAAAAATGGACAAAGAACTCTTAAATCTAATGATATTGCCATATTAGTAAGAAATGAAAAAGAAGCGACTCTTATTCAAGAAGAACTAAACAAAATAAACATCATGTCAATATATTCATCATCCAAAAAAAGTGTATTTCAAACTTTTGATGCTCAAGAATTATTATGTATATTAAAATCTATTTTAGAACCAACTAATAAAAAATTACTACAACAATCTCTTTCAACTGATATTTTAAAAAAAATATTTTTTATAGAAAAAAATAAGTTAGAAGATGAAAATTTATATTTTATCATAGAAAAATTATATCAATATCATGACATTTGGGACAAAATAAGTATTTTTCAAATGATAAGAAAAATAATATTAGATTCTCAAAAAAATTTTAATTTTTCAGAAACATATCTAAATTCTCAAAAAAATTTTAATTTTTTACAAATAGGGGAATTATTACAAGAAAAATTTCAATTTTTGCATAAAAAAAAATCTTTAGTTTGTTGGTTTGAAAAAAAAATACTAGAAAAAAAACAACCTTTATGTAATGAATATATTAGATATTTAGATGAATCACAAGCAGTTAAAATTATTACTATACACAAAGCAAAGGGATTAGAATATCCTATTGTTTGGCTCCCTTTTGGGATTGATTTTAATCAATCAAAAAATTCAATATATCATGATCAAAAAACTTTTAAAATATTTCTTGACTCAGAAAAAAGTCAAAAAAGTTTAATGATGTCAGATGAAGAAAGATTAGGAGAAGATTTGCGTTTTTTATATGTCGCACTAACAAGATCAATTCTTCACTGTAGTCTTGGAATATCTTGTTTAATAAAAAAAAAGATAAAAAATAGAAAAAATAGTGATCTTCATCATAGTGCATTAGGATATCTTATACAAGATGGCGAAATGATGGATTGTAACAATTTATCTATAAAATTAAATAAATTAAGTGATAATAATTTGATAGAAATTAAACATGATACAATAAAATCAGAATTCTCTATAAGTAAAAAAAATATTTATTGGCTATCTGAATTTAATTTATCTAAACAAGAAATTAAAAATATTTGGAATATCACAAGCTTTACTCAATTAAAAAAAGAAAATAAATTATTGATACATAATAAAAAAGAAATTATATTAGAAAATATTTTTAAAAAAGATAAAATAAAAAAAAAATTAACGCTACATACTTTTCCTTTAGGGAAAAAAACAGGTTTATTAATGCATTATATATTAAAAAATATAAATGTAATAAATCAAAAAAATTATTATTGGTTTTCTGATGTTCTAGAAAAATATAATATTCCTATAAAATGGACTCCTACACTGATGTCTTGGACATATGATATTTTAAACACTTCATTTAATGATAATAAAATTATTCTATCTCAATTAAAAAAACAAACATATGTAAAAGAATTTGAATTTTTTTTACCTATTAAAAACATTTTATACAGTGAAAAATTTAACAAGATTATTCAATCTTTTGATTTTTTATCTACTTGTTCTCCTCAATTTTTTTTTAATCCTGTTACAGGAATTTTAAAAGGATCTATTGATTTAGTATTTCATTGGGATAATAAATATTACATAGTAGATTATAAATCTAACTGGTTAGGGCAAGATAATAGTTTTTATTCTAAAGAATTGATAGAAAAAGAAATGATTAAAAATAGATATGATGTGCAATATCAATTATACACTATCGCTATACATCAATTTTTGCAAAAAAAAATAAAAAATTATAATTATACAAAAAACTTTGGAGGTGTTTTTTATATTTTTTTACGTGCCATAAGTAATGAAAAAAATAATGGTATTTTTTATACTATTCCAAATTATTCTTTAATACAACAACTGATTAATTTAATGTTATAGAAGATTAATAAAAAATGAACATAATGACTTCACTTTTAAAAAAAGCTGTGATCATGAAAATTATTCGTCCTATTGATTTTTATTTTTCACAATTTATATCAAAAAAAAACACTATTTTAATGTTAGTTGCAGCATGTGTGAGCTATGAAAATAAAAATGGTCATATTTTTTTACCAATAGAATATTTTGAAAAAAATCATTTTTTTTCTACTACAAATACAAAATTTATACAAAAAATTTTAAATATATTAGAAAAAAAAATAAATTGGTTAGAAGAATTATTACAACACAACTCTGTTAGTAACGGTTCTGATTCTACACCTTTAGTATTATTTAAAAAAAAAATATATCTTTATAAAATGTGGAAATCTGAAATAAACATTTTAAAATTTTTAAATGAAAAAAATAAAAATAAAAAAGTGAATAATAAAAAATTTTCTAAAATATTAGATAATTTATTCCCTGAAAAATTTAAAAACACTCAAAAAATAGCGGTAGCACTAACTTTAATAAAAAATATAACTTTTATTATTGGCGGACCTGGAACTGGAAAAACTACTACTATATTAAAAATAATTATTGCTCTAATAAAAACAGCAAAGAAATCAATAAAAATTCAATTATCTGCTCCTACTGGAAAAGCAACAACACGTTTAAACGAAATTATAGAAAATAATATTTTTGATATTTATCTTTCTCAAAAAGAAAAAACTTATCTTCCATGCTCTGCTATAACAATACATCAATTATTAGGATTTCAAAAAATATCACAAAAAAGTTTTTTCAATAAAAACAATCGATTAAATTTAGACGTATTAATTATTGATGAAACTTCAATGATAGATATTTTAATGATAGAAAAAATATTTGATGCAGTATCTAAAAATACTAAATTAATTTTTATAGGAGATCATAATCAATTATGTCCAATAGATGCAGGTTCTATTTTAAAAAGTATTGCTCGTTACTCTAATAACGGATACAACTATAAAACTTTATTAAATCTAGAAAAACTGACAAACTATAAAATAGCAAATAAAATAAATGAAAATAAAATCAACTCTATTAATAATAATATTTGTATATTAAAAAAAAATTATAGATTTAAAAAAAATTCAGGAATTTATATTTTATCAAATGCAATATCTAATAAAAAAATAAATATTTTTGAAGAACTATTTAATAATAGCATTCAAAACGTTTTTTTTTATGAAATAAATTCTATGGAAAATTATCAAAAAATGATTGAGAATATTTCTTTAAATTATAAAAAGTTTTGGGAAAAAATATATAAAAAAGAAAAAATTCAAAACATCATAGAAACTTTTCAATATCATCAAGTATTATGTGTATTACGCGATGGTATCTTCGGTGCAAATATATTAAATAAAAAAATAGAAGAAGAAATGTATAAAAAAGACATGATCAAATATTTTTATATTAATAATAAAATATGGTATGTAGGAAAACCTATTATGATTAATTCTAATAATCAACTTCTAGATGTATTTAATGGCAATATAGGTATTACTAATATGAGTAATAAGGGTGTCTTACAAGTATCTTTTTTAAAAGAAAAAAATATTATAAATATTCCTATAAATATCTTAAGAAATTATGAAACAGCTTGGGTTATTACTGTACATAAAGCACAAGGTTCTGAATTTATGAATACGTCTTTAATATTACCTAATGTTGATTCAAATATTTTAAATAAAGATGTTTTATATACTGGTATCACAAGATCTCGAAATATATTAAATATTTTTTCAAACAAAAAAATTTTTATAAAAACAGCTTTGAAAAATATAAAAAAGAATAATTTTATAGAAATGAACAACTTTTTAGAATAATATATAAAAATTTTACGATGCTCACTAAAGCATGCCATATATTAAAATATATCAATCATTAAAATTTTAGAACGACGTTGATAATTATACATTTTCTTTTTACTTTCAGGTAACATATCCACATCTACTAAAACAAAACCTCTCTCTTGAAACCAATGGATACTTTTTGTTGTTAATACAAAAATTTTTTTTAAATTTATTTCTCGCGCATGAATTTTTATTTTTTTTAATAATAAATCGCCTCTAGAAGAATTTCGATAATCAGGATGAACGGCTACACAAGCCATTTCTCCTATTTTTTCTTTTACAAAAGGATAGAGTGCAGCACAGGCAATAGTCAAGTTATCACGTTCAATAATAGTAAATTTATCTACTTCTACTTCTAATTGTTCTCTTGATCTACGAACTAAAATTCCTTTTTTTTCTAAAGGTCGAATTAATTCTAATATTCCTCCAATATCATTAATGCTAGCTCGTCTTATTTTTTCTGCTGATTCCATAACCATTTGTGTACCAATACCATCACGAGAAAATAATTCTTGCAATAATGCTCCATTTTTATGATAGCTAATTAAATGACTCCGATTTACTCCTTTTTTACAAGCTTTTATTGCTCCTCTTAAAAATCGTACAGTTGAAGAAATATAGTCACCTTTTTCTTCTAATTTACTAATTTTATGTTTTATATCATCAGGAAGTAACTCAGAAATAATTTTACCTTCATTATCTATAACTCCTTGCTTACTGCAAAAACCGATCATTTTTTCTGCTTTTAATTTAATACTGACTTGAGTAGCTATTTCTTCAGAAGTTAAATTAAAACTTTCTCCTGTGACAGAAACTGCTACCGGACCAATTAAAACTATAGCTCCATTTTTCAATTGACAATCAATTGCACTTTTATCAATTCTTCTAATTCGACCAGTATGACAATAATCAATACCATCATCTACGCCCAAAGGTTGAGCAATAATAAAATTACCACTAACTACATTTATATTAGCTCCTTGTAGAGGAGTATTACTTAAGCTCATTGACAAACGTGCTGTAATATCAAGTTGCAATCTTCCTGCTGCTTGCTTTACTTGTTCTAAAGACGCTGAATCAGTAATTCGTGTGTATTTATGATACATAATTTTAATATTTTTTTCATTTAAGCTTGCGTTAATTTGAGGACAAGATCCATATACAACAACTAAACGAATACCTAAACTATGCAATAATCCTATATCATTAATAATACCAGAAAAATTTCCATATTTAATTGCTTCGCCACCTAACATTATTATAAATGTTTTCCCCCGATGAGCATTAATATAAGGAACGCTGTGACGAAAACCCTGAACTAATTCAGTAGTACGTTCTTTCATAACAATCCTCTTGCATTTTTACTGCAATCTATATATTATTTTTTATATATGATTTGTATTTTATTAAAAAATAAAAAATGGATGAAAATTTTTTATATAAAAATTTGGAATTTTTTTGAAAAAGATGGGATGTTAAATAAAATTTAATTTTTTATTAAATTAGAAATTTAATAATTGGTTGCGGGGGCTGGATTTGAACCAACGACCTTCGGGTTATGAGCCCGACGAGCTACCAAGCTGCTCCACCCCGCGTCTGTAGTAATTAAATAATACACCTTTATTTTAAAAAAATCAAATTTTTTTATAAATTAAATATTTTTATTAAAAATCAGATACAATAACTAAATTATAAAAAAATCTATCATTCTATAGTTAGATATTAAAAAATAAAAATGAAAAAAAAAATAGTTGTAATGATATTTTTAACTTTGTTTTTTACATTTACAGTAGCTTGTATGAATGAACCTACAAATAAAGGACAGCAATATAAAAAAAAATTAATATACAATCTGACTAGAATAAAAAAAATAAATATTGAAAATAAATTAATTAATCCAGAATCATTGTTTCTTCAAATAAATAAAATTAAAAAATCGTCACCCAGTTTATATTTTAAAAACAAAACTATTTACACTTCAATTGAAAAATGGTTAAAAAATTCTAATATAAATGAATTTTATAAATTTGGAATTAATTTATTTCAAATGAAAGGTACAGATAACTATGGAAATGTTAAAATAAGTGGATATTATACGCCTATAATAAAGGCTAGAAAAACACCACAAAAAAATTTTATTTATCCAATATATTCAATGCCTTATAATTTTAAAAAAAAACAATATTTACCTAAAAGAAAAGAAATATATAATGGAATTTTAGATAAAAGATATATTTTAGCTTATACTAATTCTTTGATAGATAATTTTATTATGGAAATTCAAGGAAGTGCATTTATAGATTATGAAAACAACAAACCATTAAAGTTTTTTAGCTACTCAGGTAGTAATGGATGGCCTTATAAAAGTATTGGACAAATTCTAATTAATCGTGGTGAAATAGAAAAAAAAAATATGTCTATGCAAGCTATTAAAAACTGGTGTAAAAAACACACGAATAAAGAAATAAAAAATTTATTTGAAGAAAACACATCCTTTGTTTTCTTTAAAGAAACGCAAAGAAAAGAAGTATATGGTGCAAGTTCTGTTCCATTAGTAGCTAAAACATCAATCGCAGCTGATACAAATATAATAAAAAAAGGTACTATCGTATTACTGCAAATCCCTTTACTTGATAAAAATGGTATATTTATTAAGAAATATGAGATGCGTCTAGTCATTGCATTAGATGTAGGTGGAGCAATTAAGGGTCAACATTTTGATTTGTATACAGGAATTGGTGAAAAAGCAGGAAAATTAGCAGGTTTTTATAATCACTACGGACATGCTTGGATATTAAAAAAATAAACAATTGAAAAAAATTTAACTATTAAGTCAATATAAAAAATGAATATAATTCAATCAGGTATTACAGCCAAACACGCATCTATTGTAATTATCATTGCTCGATTTAATGAATTTATTAATAAAAATTTATTATTAGGAGCATTAGATACTTTAAAAAGAATAGGTCAAGTGGAAGAAAAAAATATATTACAAATATATGTTCCTGGAACATACGAAATATCAGTAGCAGCAAGTTATATTGCCAAATCTGGTAAATATGATGCTATTATTGTAATCGGTACTATTATTAAAGGAGATACTGATCATTTTAAATATATAGCTGGTGATACCACTAGTAATCTTTTAAAAATTAGTACTCAGTATTTAATACCTATTACATTAGGTATATTAACCACAAACAGCATTGAGCAATCAATTGAAAGATCAGGTACAAAAATGGGTAATAAAGGTTCTGAAGCAGCTTTAGCTGTATTAGAAATGATTAATGTCATGAAATATTTAAAAAAAATACTATAATTTTAAATGTATTTTATTGAATATCTATCTTAAATATTTAACTCTCAATTATGAAATATACTGAATTTGAAATTATCTCTAAATATTTTCAACGCAATCAAAAAAAAGATCTCAATGAGATAAAAGGAATTGGAGATGATAGTGCTTTAATCAAAATACCAAATAATAATGTTCTTGCAATAAGTACTGATACACTAGTTGAAGACATTCATTTTTTTAAAAATATAACACCTAAAGATTTAGCCTATAAAACCGTTGCAGTTAATCTTAGTGATCTTGCTGCTATGGGTGCTGATCCAAAATGGACTACATTATCTATAACCATGCCTAAAATTAATAATATATGGTTAAAAAAATTTAGTAATAGTTTTTTTGATGTTTTAAAGGAATATAATATCAGATTAATCGGTGGAGATACTAATCGTGGTCCTTTAAGTATAACATTAAGCATTTATGGTTTAATAGAAGAAAAAGATGCATTACTAAGAAGTAATGCTCATGTAGGAGATTTAATTTATGTAACAGGAACCCTTGGAGAAAGCGCCGCAGGTCTATTTTTGCTACAAAAAAAAATATCTTTAAAAAATTCAAAGATACGAAACTATTTAATTAAAAGACACCTACATCCTATTCCTCGAATTTATGAAGGAAAATATCTCAAAAAAATTGCTAATGCAGCAATTGATATATCAGATGGATTGATTTCTGATTTAAATCATATATTGAAAAACAGTCAATGTGGAGCTAATGTTAATTTAAATAAATTACCTATTTCTAAAATTTTAAAAGAAAATTTTAAAAGTCACTATTACTTAAATTGGGCACTAAGTATAGGAGAAGATTATGAATTATGTTTTACTGTGTCAAAAAAAAATGTCAAGAAACTTAATTCAAAAATAAAAAAATTTTTAGTAAGTTGTACATGTATAGGAGAGATCACATCTCTTGAAGAAGGTTTAAATTTTTTCTATAACAACAAAAAAATATTTTTTAAAAAAGAAGGTTTTAATCACTTTAATTAAAAAAATTTTATAATAGTAGATTAAAAAATGAATGATATATTTTATATGAAAAGAGCAATAGAAATTAGCAAATTAGGAGTATTTACTACTTCACCTAATCCTAATGTTGGATGTGTGATTGTCCAAAAAAATAGTATTGTCGGAGAAGGATGGCATGAACAATCAGGAAAAAATCATGCAGAAGTTAATGCATTAATTATGGCTGATAAAAAAGCAAAAGGCGGAACCGCTTATATTACACTAGAACCATGCAATCATTTTGGAAAAACTCCTCCTTGTTGTGATGCACTTATTAAAGCTGGTATCAATCGGGTTGTTATATCTAGTATTGACCCTAATCCTAAAGTTTCTGGGAAAGGAATCTTATATTTAAAAAAAAATGGTATTTCTGTAACAACAGGTTTATTATCAAAAGAATCTCAAAAATGCAATAAAGGATTTTTTAAAAGAATGAAAACCGGATTACCATGAATACAACTTAAATTAGCAATGTCGGTAGACGGAAGAATAGCCATGAAAAATGGTGAAAGCAAATGGATTACTTCAAAATATGCACGTCAAGACGTTCAAGTATTCCGATCAAAAAGTTCAGTAATTTTAAGTAGTAGTTCTACTGTTTTGGCCGACGATTCTTTATTAAATATACGCTATGAAGAATTTGATAAAAAAACATTATCTATTTTCCCAAAAAAAATATTTCAACATCCAATAAGAGTAATTATAGATAGCAAAAATCGTATTACACCATCACATAAAATAGTTAAAACTGAAGGCAAAATTTGGTTGATGCGACGAAAATTAGATCAATATTTATGGCCTAAAAATATCAGTCAAATTATCACAAAAGAAGAAAATAAAAAAATTCATATTGTCTCTGTTTTAAAATTATTAGGAAAACATGAAATTAATAATGTATGGATAGAAGCAGGAAGTATACTTTCTGGTTTTTTATTAAATGAAAATTTAATTGATGAACTAATTATATACATAGCACCTAAAATTTTAGGACATGAAGCAAAACCATTATGTATACTTGATAATAAATTAAAATTACTTGATTCTCTTCTATTTAAATTTGAAGATATTTCTCAAATAGGTCCGGATGTAAGATTAATATTATCTTCTCAAAAAAACTAAAATTATATAATCAAGAGACATTTTATTTATGAAACCATCTTGTCGTAGGAAAGCTCGTGCATGTGCCTTACAAATGTTATATTCTTGGGAAATATCTCATAATAATATTAAAGAAAGTGCTGTGGAATTTCTAAAAGAAAGAAATAAAAAAAATATTGACATCATATATTTTTATGAATTAATCATTGGAATTACATGTGATTGTAAAAATATAGATAATTTAATGAAACCTTATTTATTTAGATCGTTAAAAGAGCTAGGACAAATTGAAAAAGCAATTCTTAGAATTTCATTCTATGAATTATATAAAAGAAGTGATATACCTTATAAAGTATCTATTAATGAAGGAATTGAATTAGCTAAATTGTTTGGTTCTGAAGATAGTCATAAGTTCATAAACGGTGTCTTAGATAAAGCTGCATTTAAAATGGGATATAACAAAAAAAAAATTATATGATATTTTTTTTTCAAAAATAGTATTTATAAAATGATATATTTTTATTAAAAATTTAAATATAATTTCAATTATTCTGTCAACCAAAAGAATATTTTTTTATAAATACCTTCTTCATCTAACTGATAATCATGTCTAATTTCATCCTGAGTTCCTTGCGGAATAAATTCATCTGGCAATCCAATATTTAAAACTGGTAAAGTAATTTTTTTCAACATGATAAACTCATTTACAGCACTTCCTGCTCCACCAGAAATAACACCTTCTTCAAGAGTAATAAAAAAATTATGATTAGAAGACAATTTTAAAATCATAGATTTATCTAATGGTTTTACAAAACGCATATCAACTAGTGTTGCATTTAAATTATTAGCAGCAAAAAAAGCATTTTTCAATAAAGCACCAAAATTCAAAATAGCTATTTTTTCTCCTAATCTTTTTATAAGAGATTTTCCTAATGGAATTTTATTCATGGGCATTAACAAAGCCCCTATACCATTACCTTTAGGATATCTTACAGCACTTGGACCTTTATTATACATATAACCTGTATAAAGCATTTGTCGACATTCATTTTCATTACTAGGTGTCATAATTATTATGCCAGGGATACATCGCAAGTAGGCTAAATCAAATATTCCTTGATGAGTTTGACCATCATTACCAACAATTCCTCCTCTATCAATAGCAAATAAAACAGACAATTTTTGTAACGCAACATCATGTATAAGTTGATCATAAGCTCGTTGCAAAAAAGTAGAATAAATAGACACAACTGGTTTATAGCCACTAATGGCAAGACCGGCAGCAAAAGTAACTGCATGTTGTTCAGCTATAGCAACATCAAAATATTGACCAGGGAAAAGACGAGAAAATTTTACCATACCAGAACCTTCAGACATGGCAGGTGTAATAGCTATTAATTTTTCATCAATTTCAGCCATTTCACAAAGCCAGGAACCAAAAACATCTGAATAACTAATAGATTTTTTTGAAACTATTGAATTACTTGAAGATATTGCATGCCATTTAATAGGATCTAATTCTGCCGGAAGATAACCTTTTCCTTTTTTAGTGACAAGATGTAATAAATAAGTACCTTTTTGAGATTTTATTTTTTTTAATATATTAATAATAAAATAAATATTATGTCCATCAAATGGACCTAAATATTTTAAACCTAAATTAGAAAAGATAGTATTTAATGAAAAAAAGTTATTTTTAATCTCTACAGTTTTTAAAAACTCTTTCTTCCCAAAAAAATCTAAATTATTTGTATTTTTTTTAGTATATTTAATATTTCTTAAAAATTTTAAATGATTATTTAATGCTCCTACATTTTTTGAAATAGACATTTGATTATCGTTTAGTATAATTAATAAATTAGATTTTAATTCTCCAGCATGATTCATAGCTTCAAAAGCCATACCTGCTGTCATTGCGCCATCACCAATAACACAAATAGTTTTTCTATTCTTGCCTTCTTTTTCAGCGGCAATAGACATTCCCAAACCTGCACTAATAGAAGTTGATGAATGACCAACACTTAATACATCAAATTTACTTTCTTCTCTACAAGGAAATGAGTGTAACCCATTTTTTTTTCTAATATTTTTTATATCTTTACTTCTTCCAGTTAATATTTTATGTGGATATGCTTGATGTCCTATATCCCACAGTAAATTATCAAATGGAGTATTATAAATATAATGCAATGCTACAGTAATTTCTACTACACCTAATCCAGATGCAAAATGTCCTTGAGAAATAGTCAGAACATCTAATAAATATTGACGCAATTCAATGCATAATTGAGGAAGCTGATCAATAGATAAAAGTCTTAAGTTTTTTACTGAATTCGCAAAAGACAAAATGGGATATTTTTTAAAATTAAAATTCATCAGATGCTCATTATAAAATTTATTCAATACGTTTAATTATAAAATGTGTTAATTTTTCTAATGCATTAGTATTAAAATTCTTTTTTTTTAAACTATCTAATGCAAAAAATGCTTTTTCATATAATTCTTTTATTCTATTTTTTGATTTTTCTATATTTGTCAAAGATGGATAAGTATATTTATTATTAATTTGATTTTTTCTTTTTTTAAAACCAATATCTTTCAAATCTAATATATCATCTTGAATTTGAAAAGCTAATCCAATAGAACTAGAAAAAATATCTAAAATTGATAGTATAGTTTTAGAAAAATTATTTGAAGATAAATATGCTAAACGAGTAGAAGAACGTATTAAAAATGCAGTTTTATACAAATTAATATTTTCTAATTGAGATAAATTCATCTCTTTTATTTTAGCTTCTAAATCTAACGTTTGACCTATACACATGCCAGAAGCACCAATAGCATTCGATAATTCAGAAATCATACTTATTCGTTTAAAATTAGATACACCAGGCATTAAATCTTTTGATAAAACATTAAATGCAAGGCTTTGTAAAGCATCTCCAGCAAGTAAAGAAATATTTTCATTATATTTTATATGACAAGAAGGTTTTCCTCTTCTTAAATCATCATTATCCATGCATGGTAAATCATCATGAATTAAAGAATATGAATGAATACATTCAATAGCTGTAGAAATTACATCTAATGTAATAATATTGACCTTAAAAATTTTTCCAGTAGTATACACTAAACAAGAACGTAATCGCTTACCACCTGAAAAAATACTATATTTCATAGCTTTTAAAAGATTTGATTCTTGAAAAGGTAAATTATTTAACGTATCGGATAATTTTTTATTTACGCGATCTTGATATACCTTATATCGACTAAAAAAATCCATATTTGAATACCTATAGAAAATAGTAATTTTATAAAAAATTATAAATAATATTTATTATCTCATGTTTTTTTTTCTAAAAGACAATTTTTTTTACAAAAAAGACTAAATATTAACCAAAATAAAATAATAAGTATTTCAAATAAAAACATTTGCTTAATATTTAAAAAAGTATATAACCATCCGCTACAAATACCTCCCAATGATATACCTAAAAACTGACTAGTAGAGTACATGCTCATTATACTGCCTTTATAATTGTATAATTCTTGTTTATTCAGATGAGAAGGAAGAAATACTTCAAGAAAATTAAAAGATAGAAAAAAAACTTGTAAAGCAATAATTGAAAATAATAAATGATCAGTTGATTCTATAAAAATTATCTCTGAAAAAAAAAGAAAAATAATAGAAATTTCAATAATATAATCTAAAACATATTTAATTTTACAATAAAATATAAATAAAAATAAAATAATAAAAGAAACTAATATAGTAAATAAATATACTTTCCAGTGATTGTTTAAGGAAAGACCAGATAATTCAAATTGATTAGGTATTATCATAAAATTCATCATTAATAAAAAATGTAAAAAAAATATACCAATATAAGATCTCATGAAATTTTTTTTGAAAATAAATCCTAATACTTGATTATTTAAAATATTTTTATTCTTATATGCAGTATTCTTATCAGAATATGGAAAAGTAAAAAAAACAATTATTATACAGATAATAGATAAAAATGAAGATGTCCAAAAAAGAGAAAAAAATCCAAAATATTTAACCATTAAAGGTCCAGATATCATTGCTATTAAAAAAGAAAAAGCAAAACTAACACCTATACAAGCAATAGCTTTGACACGATTTTTTTCTTGGATTAAATCAGATAAAAAAGCCATACATACACCTGAAATAGCTCCTGAACCTTGTAAAAATCTACCAATAATTAATCCCCAAATAGAATGAACACTAGCACAAATAATATTACCTATAAAAAATATCAAAAGACCAAATATTATAATTTTTTTACGACTAAATTTATCAGATAATATTCCAAAAGGAATTTGAAATATCACTTGAGAAATACCATAGATTCCTATTGACAAACCTATTAAAAATTTATTTCCACCGTCTAAAAGCATACCATATTTACTTAAGACAGGAAGAATCATAAACATCCCCAACATACGTAATAAAAAAATTATACAAAAACTTAATGTAACTTGTAATTCTGAAAAGTTCATTTTATAATTTTCCATATTCAATTTTTGATTAAACTTTTATCTTTAATTTAAAAATATTTTTCAAAAAACAATGCATACTAAAAATAAAATTTCATACACATATGAAGAAGTTGAAAAAGATTCAGAAGGATATTTAAAGAGAACTAAAGATTGGAATATCTTATTAGCAAAAGAAATTGCACAAAAAGAAAATATCAATTTAAATTCTGATCACTGGAAAGTGATTATTTTTATCCGAAAATTTTATTTACAATTTAATATTACACCATCTATGAGGATGTTAATTAAAAGTATTAAAGAAAAAATAGGAAAATCTAAAAGCAATAGTATTTATCTATTTAAGCTTTTTCCTAAAGGACCAGCCGAACAAGCTAGTAAAATTGCAGGAATTCCAAAACCAGTAAAATGTTTATAAAAAATTAAAATAAAATATCTATAGATAGCAAAAAATTAAATAAAATGACAACTACAATAGAACAATAAAATAATTGGCAAGCATTTTTTTTATTATTTTTTTCAATCTTATCACAAGATAAAAATAACCAATAAAAATTCACAATAGAAGATAAAAATAAAAATGTATAACTTAATTTACATAAAAATATTAGTAAAATACTAAAAAAAATAAAAAAAATAATATAATAGAAAATATGTTTTTTTGTCGTCACAACACCTTTTACTACAGAAAAAACCGGAATTTTAGCTTGTTCGTAGTCTCGAATTCTAAATATGGAAATGGCGTAAAAATGAGACATTTGCCAAAATATAAAAATGATAAACAATAAAATTGCAAATAAATCTATAGTATTTGTCACTGCTGTATAACCAATAATAGATGGTGTAGAACCTGAAAAACTACCAATAAATGTTGAATAAATTGTTCTACGCTTACATAATAATGTATACAAAAAAACATAAACAAAAAATCCGAAAAGTGACAAAAACATGGTTAAATAATTTACTGAAAAACCTAATATAGATATTCCTAGAATTCCTAAAAAAATAGAAAAGACGTACACGCATACGGGCGATAGTATTTTTTTTGATAAAACTCTATCACTCGTACGTTCCATTTTTTTATCTATATCACAATCGATTAAATTATTAAAAACACACGCAGAAGCAATAACCAAAGATGTACCTAAAACAGTATATAAAAACAAAAAAAAATTAAAAAAAGTATGCTTGGATGCGAACAAAAAACTACCTGTAATTGAAATAATATTCCCCATAATAATACCGGGTTTTATTATTTCTAAATAATACTTTAACATAGATAAAGACGTCTTAAATTTAATGTAATAGCATATGGTGATTTAAATTAAACATGATCCATATAGAACCAAAAACAACAATAAAAATTATTATAATTACAAATAATAACGCTACAATATTCCATTGTCCTTCTATAGTAGAAAAATTTAAATGTAAAAAAAACAAAAAATGAACAACAATTTGACTTATGGCACATATTAGAATAATTATATAATTTAAATCACTAGAGAATATTTTTTGCATCACTAACAAAAATGGTAATACAGTTAATACTACAGAAAATAAAAAACCTAAAAAATAAGATTTTATTTCCTTATCAATATTTAATTGAATACGATTGTACATTAAACAGCTCCGTTTAAATAAACAAAAGTAAAAACACAAATCCATATAATATCTAAAAAATGCCAAAATATACTAAGGCATAAAATTCGAGTACAAATAGAATAAGTCAAACCTAATACTCTTATTTGATAAAAAATTGATAATATAATAATTAAACCAAAAAAAACATGAACTCCATGTGTTCCTATAAGAGTAAAAAAAATAGAAAAAAATGCATCTTTATTAGGACCAAAATTATTTTCTATAAGTTCATAAAATTCACTTATTTCCATAAACAAAAAAGCAAAACCTAGAAAAAAGGTAATTATTAAAGATGAATAAATTATTTTAATATTTTTTTTATTGATGCCTATAACAACAAAACTACAAGACAAAGAACTTAACAATAAAAAAAATGTTTCTAACAGAACAGAAGATAAATTAAACAACCTATTAGGAATTAAATAAATAGATATATTTGAGTAAATTATAGCATAAACAGCAAATAACACTGCAAAAATGATACAATCACTCATTAAATATATCCATAAACCAAATAATTTATTATTTTTTAATTTCTGTTTTTCAATAGTTAAATTTGTTTTTGAGATTATATTATTTGTTTTATTATCTATCATTTTAAACCTGCTTTTTGAATATTTTCTAAATATTTCTTTTCAATTTTTTTTATTTCTTCTACTGATATAGTATATTCATGATCCTCATTTATGCTTTTTACTACTAAGCTTGTAATAATTGCAAAAAAAGATAAAAAACATAACCAAACAATATGCCATACGGCTGCAAAACCAAAAAATAAAGAAAAAACACTAATTAAAAAACCTAATCCTGTATTTTTAGGCATATGAATTTCTTGATAATTTAAAATATTATTAATTAATTTTGTTTTCTGATTTTTTTGATTTATTTTAGTCAGCCAAAAATCATCTCTATCTTTAACAATAGGAATAATTGAAAAATTATAGACGGGAGCAGGAGAAGAAACAGACCATTCTAAAGTTCTAGCATTCCAAGGATCACCAGTTAAATCTAGATTATATCGGCGATCTCTGATAGAAACAAAAAACTGTATTATTTGACATATTATACCCAATCCAATAAAACAAGCTCCAACAGCTGCAATAGATAATAAAGCATGAAATTCAGCATCAATATTCTGACTTAATCTGCGAGTCATTCCCATTAAACCTAAAAAATATAAAGGTAAAAAAGCAATTAAAAAACCTATGATCCAAAACCAAAAAGCACGTTTTCCCCATTTTTCATTTAAAATAAAACCGAATAATTTAGGAAACCAATAGCTAATACCTGCGAAACAACCGAAGACAACTCCACCAATTATTACATTATGAAAATGTGCAACTAAAAATAAACTATTATGCAAAATAAAATCAGCAGGAGGAACTGATAATAATACACCAGTCATTCCGCCAACAGAAAAAGTAACTAAAAAACCTAACGTCCATAACATAGAAGAATGCATATGAATACGACCATGATACATGGTGAACAACCAATTAAAAATTTTTACTCCAGTCGGAATCGCTATAATCATTGTAGTAATTCCAAAAAAAGCGTTTATGTTTGCACCTGCACCCATAGTGAAAAAATGATGAAGCCATACAATAAAGGATAAAATAGTAATAGATAAGGTAGCCCATACTAAAGATACATAGCCAAATAGACGTTTTTGCGAAAAAGTTGCTACTATTTCTGAAAATACTCCAAATACCGGAAGAACTAAAATATACACTTCTGGATGACCCCAAATCCATATTAAATTAACATATAACATAGCATTTCCACCTAAATCGTTAGTAAAAAAATGAAAATTAAAATAACGATCTAAAGTTAATAATACTAGTGTAATAGTTAAAACTGGAAATGAAATAACAATCAAAATATTAGTACATAAAGAAGTCCAAGTAAAAACTGGCATTTTAAAAAAAGACATACCTGGAGCTCTCATCTTTAAAATTGTTACTAAAAAATTAATTCCTGTTAATGTCGTTCCAACACCAGAAATTTGCAGACTCCAAATCCAATAATCTACTCCTACACCTGGACTATATTTTATACCAGATAATGGAGGATAAGCTAACCAACCTGTTTGCGCAAATTCCCCAATTCCTAAAGATAAAGTTAATAATACTGCACTACTAGCATTTAACCAAAAACTTAAATTATTAAGAAAAGGAAAAGCTACATCACGAGCTCCAATTTGTAAAGGTACGACTAAGTTCATTAAACCAATTACAAGTGGCATAGCCACAAAAAAAATCATTATTACGCCATGTGCTGTAAATATTTGATCATAATGATGGGGTGGTAAAAATCCTTTATAACCAGCTGATGAAATTACTTGCTGGGTGCGCATGAGCATTGCATCAACAAAACCACGAAACAACATAATAAATGCAAGTATTCCATACATAATAGATATTTTTTTATGATCAACTGTAGTAAACCATTCTGACCATAAATACTGCCATTTTTGATAATAAGTAATACCTGATACAAGACATAATGCAATCATAATAATACCAATATAAGTCACCATTATAATTGGTTCATGATAAGGTATAACGTCAAATGTCAATTTTCCAAACATTTTATTATTTCTCCACCGTAGCATTTTTCATCAAAATTTTATTAATAGATTCTTTTTTGTTGATTTTTAAACAATGTACAGAAGATTGATAGATAATTTCATTAAATAAATTTTTTTTAACATTTGAAAAATATTCTACAGGATGATTTTCATCTGGACTAGATATTGCATTAAAAATTTTTATTGTGTTTAGTTTTTTAGATGAATTTGTTATTACTTTCAACCATTTTGTAAAAGTAGTGTTGTTTGATACAGATATTGCAGTAAACTTCATATTAGAAAAACCTCTACCGCTATAATTAGAAGATATTCCTTTATATTTTCCCGGACTATTAGAAATCAAATTTAATTTTGTTATCATTCCAGGCATAGCATATATCTGACTACCTAGAGAGGGAATAAAAAAAGCATTCATAACAGAATTAGAAGTAATTCGAAACTCTATAGGTCTATTGACTGGAAACATAATTTCATTAATCGTTGCAATATGATAATCTGGATAAATAAATAACCACTTCCAATCTAAAGCAATTGCATCTATTTTAAGAGGCTTATACAAAGATACTAGAGATTTTTTCGGTTCTAACTTATGACTATAATGCCAAGATAAAAATGCTAAAACAGAAACTATTAAAATTGGAATAGTCCAAACTACAATTTCTATTTTTTTTGAATCACACCAATTAGGTTTGTATATCTGATTGATATTAGTTGAACGATACTTAAATGAAAAATATAAAGTCATAAAAATTACAGGAACAATAACAAACAACATCATTATAAATGATATAAATATTAGTGAACACTCTTCTATAGCAATAAATCCATGAGGGTTTAATAAAAAACTATTGCATCCATTTAATATAAAAAACATTGAAATTAATGATAATATTTTAAAAAAATTATTATAATTTAAACATGTCATTAAAAAACCTTACTTAATATATTATCAAACATTTTAGATTCAAAAGTTTTAAAAACTATTTTAAATAAAATGTTATTTAAAAATATGTGGAAAAATTATACTTTTGATAAAAGTTAATAATTTGTGAAATAATTGAATTATTTTCTAAAAATTGATAAAATTTAAAATAAAAATTTTTAATCATCTTTCATTTTAAAAAAACTTTAATATGCCTTAAATAATTTAAAAAAAGGATTAAATATTTATTAATGATTCTAAAAAAAATAAAAAAACATTTAACTGATAGAATAAACGTACATTTTATTATTATTAATGATAACAGTTTGTTACATAATTACTCAAAAAAAGGTTTAACACATTTAACCATTACTATTATTAGCAACGATTTTATCAAACAAAAACTCATAACAAGACATCGTATGATTTTTTCTATTTTATCAGAAATAATAAAAGAAAAAATATATTCAATGACATTAAATACTTATACTCCTATAGAATGGGAATATAAAAAATATAAAAAAAATAATATTTCTCATTGTTTTAAAAAAAATAAAAGTTAAAAAATACTATAAAGAATTTATGAAAAATTAAAAAAATCACTATTTTTTATAAGAACTATAATAAAAAATATTGCTAAAATTTTTTAGAAGATAGAATATCTAAAATATACTCATAAAATAATTGTTTGAGGTAATAAGATGAAATTTTTTATAGAAAAAAATAAAGATGCAGGTCATCGCGTTACAATTAATATTCCAAAAATAATTGTTAATAATGCAATTTTTAGAGAACTTATAAAAATTAGTAAAAAAACAAATATGAATGGATTTAGAAAAGGAAAAATTCCAATAAAAGTTGTACAAAAAAAATATGGTGAAACAATTTATTATGATGTATTTAAAGAACTAATGCAAAAATTTTTTTATGAATTTATTCAGAAAGAAAAAATAAAAATAATTGGTTTGCCAAAATATTATATGAGTTCAAATTTAGATAAAGAAAAAGAATTCTTTGAATATTCTGTAAATTATGAACTATATCCACAATTTGAAATAAAAGATATAGAAAATATAAAAGTAACAAAAATTAATACTAACATTACCGAACATGACATTAAAAAAAAAATAGAAGAATACCAAATAAAAAACAACGTTTGGCATATAGTTAACCAACCGATTAAATCTTATGATCGTGTTACCATTAACTATAACATTTATGAAAAAAATAAAAAAATAAATAAATTTAACAGAGAAAACATCATCTTTATTGTATCTGATAATCAACTTTTATCCCTATTAAATCATAAAATAATTAATCATTTAACTAATGATATTATTTTTTTAAAAGTTAAACTTCATCCATATCATCCAGAAAAAGAATTACAAAATAAAGAAATTACATTCAAAATTAAAATAATAAAAATTGAAAAAAGACTATTACTAGAATCAGACGAAATAAGAAAAAAAGAAATATTCACTCAAAAAGATCATGAAAACATAAAATACAATCTTAAAAATCAAATTAATCAAATTATTCAAAATAATTTAGAAAAACAAATTATAGAAGAAATAGTTAAAAAAAATCCTATTTTACTACCTCCTCTGTTATTGAAAGAAGAAAAAGAAACTTTATACAAACAATTACAACAACAATATAAAGAAAATAACAATCTTTTAGAAAAAAAATATTATATAGATATAAAATTAAAAGCAAAAAAAAGATTATATAATAAAATAATTTTAGAAAAAGTTATTTCTGATAATCAATATTTTAAAAACGAAAAAAATATAGAAAACATAATTAAAAATATTACTTTAGATTACGAAAGAGAAATGAAAATACATGACTTATATAATAATAAAAGTGTAAAAAACATAATAAAAAACATAGCATTACAAAAACAAGCGCTGCATTGGCTAATAGAAAGAGTGAGCATTATCAAAAAAAATTGGACGTTTGATCAATTTATCAAACATAAATGGGAAAATGATGAAGAATTTTTTGCATAATATTTACTATACTGTCTTATCTTGAATAATTTAAAATATTTTAATATATTCATATTGATTTAAAAAATATCATATAATATAGAAAATATTCTTTAAAAATTCCATATTTGTTATGTTAAAAACGTCCAGTCTTTTCAGGAAAAAAACATGTTACAGAGTCACAATCAAAACATCAAAAAAAATTCTAATTCAATATTAATTCCTATGGTTATTGAGCAGCATTCTAGAGGAGAGCGTTCATATGATATATACTCGCGATTATTAAAAGAACGAATCATCTTTATCACAGGAAGTATAGAAGATAGTATGGCTAATAATATAGTTGCTCAAATATTATTTTTAGAAGCTGAAAACACAGAAAAAGATATCTTCTTATATATAAATTCTCCAGGAGGAATTATCACCTCAGGTATGTCTATTTATGACACAATGCAATTTGTTAAACCAGACATTAATACTATTTGTATCGGACAAGCATGTTCTATGGCAGCTCTATTATTAACATCTGGTACAAAAGGAAAAAGATTTTGTTTACCAAATTCTAAAGTTATGATTCATCAGCCGTTAGGTGGATACCAAGGACAAGCTTCAGATATTGCTATTCATGCACGCGAAATAATAAAAATGAAAAAAAAATTAAATAAATTAATGTCATATCATACTGGTCAATCTATAAAAAAAATAAATAAAGATACAGAACGTGATTGTTTTTTATCATCAGATGAATCTATTCAATATGGTTTAATTGATTGTATTTTAACTAAACGTCAATAAAAAATTATATACATTTCATAATATCTTTCGTTTATTAAAATATATGGAATCTATTTACTCAAAAAAGAAAAAATATAATAAGAATAAAAAAGAGGTCAAAATATGACAGACAAGAGTAAAGACAATTCTAATAAACTTCTTTATTGTTCTTTTTGCGGAAAAAATCAAAAAGAAGTACGAAAATTAATAGCTGGACCAACAGTATATATATGTGATGAATGTGTAAGATTATGTAATGATATTATTACTGAAGAAATTATTAAAAATAAAGCATTAGAAAAAGAGAATCAAATAAATTACTTACCAAAACCAGAAGAAATTAAAAAACATCTTGATAATTATGTAATTGGACAAGATCATACGAAAAAAGTACTATCTGTTGCGGTATATAATCATTACAAACGTCTACGTAATTTGAATCATTCAAATAGTGTTGAATTAGGTAAAAGTAATATTTTATTAATAGGACCTACTGGTAGTGGAAAAACCTTATTAGCTGAAACTCTCGCTAAATTATTAGATGTACCATTTACCATTGCAGATGCTACTACTCTGACTGAAGCAGGATACGTAGGAGAAGATGTTGAAAATGTCATACAAAAATTATTACAAAAATGTAAATACAATGTAAAAAAAGCAGAATTAGGTATTGTATATATAGACGAAATAGATAAAATAGCACGCAAATCTGATAATCCATCTATTACTAGAGATGTTTCTGGAGAAGGAGTACAACAAGCTTTATTAAAGTTGATTGAAGGAACGTTGGCATCTGTTCCTCCTCAAGGAGGTCGTAAACATCCACAGCAAGAATTTTTACAAGTCAATACTGCAAATATTTTATTTATCTGTGCCGGTGCTTTTTCAGAGTTATCCAGAATTATTTCTAAAAGACTTGAAAAAGGAACAGTTATTGGTTTTAATGCAATGATAGACAGAAAACAGAAAGAAATATCAGAAGAGGCATTATTAAAACTAGTAGAACCTAAAGATCTCATAAAATTTGGTCTTATTCCAGAATTTATTGGTCGGTTGCCTATAATTACTATATTAAATGAATTGAACGAAGATGCATTAGTTAAGATACTTTGTGAACCCAAAAATGCTTTAATTAAACAGTATCAAACATTATTTCAATTAGAAAAAGTACATCTTGAATTTAATAAAAAATCTATCTTATCTATTGCAAAAAAAGCAATGCATAAAAAAACAGGTGCAAGAGGATTAAGATCTATTGTGGAAAACATTTTGCTAGATGTAATGTACGAATTACCATCTATGACAAATATAGAAAAAGTATTGATTAATGAATCAGTTGTAACTACTAATTCGTCGCCAAAAATAATATATGGAAAAAACAAATCAAAAAAAGCATCAGGTGAATAAAAAAAAAGACATCCGATGATCTAAAAAATAAAAAAAGTAAATCACTTTTATTTTATCAAACGCTTAGCATAAAATGTCAAGCGACCATTCCGATATACTTGACTAATTTTACAGGTGTAACTGCATGTTTTATTACATCTTGCAGTTTTTAAATAAATAGCGGAAATTCAACTAAGAGAGAGCTCTATGAATTCTGAGCGTTCTGAACGCATTAAAATCCCCGTCTTGCCATTAAGAGATGTAGTAATATATCCTCATATGGTAATTCCATTATTTGTAGGCCGTAAAAAATCAATAAAATGCATTGAAACCTCTATGGATAATGATAAAAAAATCATGCTAATTGCACAAAAAGAAGCATCTAAAGACGAACCTACAAAAAATGATTTATTTAATATAGGAACTATTAGCTCCATTTTACAAATGTTAAAATTACCAGATGGTACAGTAAAAGTATTAGTAGAAGGATTGCAACGTGCCTGTATTAAAAACTTAGTAAATAATGGAGAACATTTTATTGCAGAAGTAGAATTAATTATTTCCCCTACTATTTTAGATAAAGAGCAAGAAGTATTAATTCGTACAACAATCAATCAATTTGAATCTTATATCAAACTTAACAAAAAAATTCCATCAGAAATTTTAAATACTCTAAATAACATTAAAAGCTCAGAAAGACTAGCAGATACTATCGCTGCTCATATGCCATTAAAATTAAATGACAAGCAATCAGTCTTAGAAATACAAAATATAAATGAAAGATTAGAATTTTTAATGGCTATTATGGAAACTGAAATAGATTTGCTACAAGTAGAAAAAAGAATTAGAAATCGTGTTAAAAAACAAATGGAAAAAAGTCAAAGAGAATACTATTTGAATGAACAAATAAAAGCTATTCAAAAAGAACTTGGTGACATGGATGAAATTCCAGATGAAAATAAAATTTTAAAACGAAAAATAAAAGCAGCAAAAATGCCCAAAGAAGCAAAAGAAAAAACAGAATCGGAGTTACAAAAATTAAAAATGATGTCTCCGATGTCTGCAGAAGCGACGGTAGTAAGAAGTTATATTGATTGGATGATACAAGTTCCATGGCATATTAGAACAAAAATCAAAAAAGACATTCAACAGGCAAAAAAAATTCTTGATATAGATCATTTCGGACTAGAAAAAGTTAAAGATAGAATTTTAGAATACTTAGCAGTACAAAGCCGAAAAAATAAAATAAAAGGTCCTATTTTATGTCTGATTGGTCCTCCAGGTGTAGGAAAAACATCTTTAGGAAAATCTATTGCAAGATCAACAGGTAGAAAATATGTCAGAATGGCTTTAGGAGGTATAAGAGACGAGGCCGAAATTAGAGGTCATAGACGCACATATATCGGTTCTATGCCAGGAAAACTCATTCAAAAAATGGCAAAAGCTAAAGTTAAAAATCCATTATTTTTATTAGACGAAATTGATAAAATGTCTTGTGATATCAGAGTCGATCCAGCATCTGCTTTGTTAGAAGTATTAGATCCTGAACAAAACATGACTTTTAATGATCATTACCTAGAAGTAGATTATGATTTATCTGATGTTATGTTTGTAGCAACTTCAAATTCTATGAACATACCTGCACCATTACTTGATCGCATGGAAATTATTCGTCTTTCTGGTTATACTGAAAATGAAAAATTAAATATCGCAAAACGATATCTCTATCCTAAACAAATAGAAAGAAATGGATTAAAAAAAGACGAATTAATTATTACTGATTCTGCCATAATCAGTATTATTCATTATTATACTCGTGAAGCAGGAGTCCGTAGTTTAGAACGTGAAATTTCTAAAATATGTCGAAAAGTAGTGAAAAACTTGTTATTAGATAAATTATTAAAACATGTAGAAATAAATAGTACTAATTTAAAAAAATATTTAGGAGTAAAACGTTTTGACTACGGAAAAACTAGTAATCAAAATCAAATTGGTCAGGTGATTGGATTAGCATGGACAGAAGTAGGTGGAGAATTACTGACAATTGAAACTGCTTGTGTATCAGGAAAGGGAAAACTAACTCATACAGGTTGTTTAGGTGAAGTCATGCAAGAATCTATTCAAGCAGCAGTAACTGTAGTGAGGTCTCAAGCTGATAAATTAGGGATTGAAAAAGATTTTTATGAAAAACATGATATTCATGTTCATGTTCCAGAAGGGGCAACACCAAAAGATGGACCTAGTGCAGGTATAGCTATGTGTACAGCTATAGTTTCATCATTAACAAAAAATCCTGTAAAATCGAATGTAGCGATGACAGGAGAAATAACATTACGAGGACAAGTCCTTCCTATCGGTGGATTAAAAGAAAAACTATTAGCAGCACATCGTGGAGGTATTCAAACAGTCTTAATTCCATATGAAAATAAACGTAATCTAGAAGAAATTCCAAAAAATATCATTGAAGGATTATTAATCTATCCTGTTAAACATATTGAAGAAGTTTTAAAATTAGCATTAGAGAATATACCTTATGTTTCAACACATAAAAAATAATATTATATAGCTAAATAAAACTTGGCTGACAAAAAAATTGTCAGCCTTTATATTTAAATAACGTTCTTTTTTTATATAATATTTTAAATATCTAGGATCGTCATATTATGACAAAATATTTCAAATTAAGATCAACTCATATTATAGTGAAATGTATTTTAGGAATGATTATTTTATCTTTAGTATTCAGTACTCTAAACATGTATAGAAATCAAGATTTTGAAAAATATATAGCAATAGTTAACGGTGAAAAAATTAGTTTTAAAACATTTCAAAATATGTATTTGATTGAAAAAGAAAAACAAAAAAAAATATTCGGAAAAAATTTTTTTAAATTAAGTCATAACAAAAAATTTATGAAAGAAACATATGATTATATTCTTTCTCAATTAATCAATAATGTTCTTTTAGAACAATATACAAAAAAAATGAAATTACACGTAAACGAATTTAAGATAAAAGAAATTATATTAAATTCTCCTATATTTCAGAAAGACAAAAAATTCAACAAAGAAAAATATTTTAATTATCTTGCATCTATAAATCTTAATAATCATGAATATATCAATATAATTAAAACAAAAATAAATACTCAAAACTTAATAAATACAATTGAAAAAACAAACTTTATTTTAGAAGATGAACAAAAAAATATTATCAATCTACTTTCTCAAGAAAGAAACATCAAACGAGCAACATTGAAAATTGACAGTTCTATTAATAAACAAAATGTTACTGATGCTGAATTAAAAAAATACTTCCATGAACATGAACATAATTTTTATATTCCCGAAAAATTTAAAATTAGTTTTGTTGAATTGAAATCGGATAATTTTAACACAAACTGTAGTAAACAAGAAATTTATCAATGGTATCTAAAAAATATTAAAAAATATTCAACAAAAGAAAAAAGAAAATATAGTATTATTCAAAGTAAAAATGAAACTGATGCAATATCAATATTATCTGAATTAAATCAAAAACCTGAAAATTTTTCAAAAATTGCCAAAGAGAAATCTACAGATCCTATATCATCAAAAAAAGGTGGAGATATTGGATGGATCTCAATTGATTTAATACCATATGAAATTAAAAATGCTAATTTAAATCGAAAAAAAGAAATATCTAACATTATTCCATTTCATAATAATTTCTTAATTATTAAATTAGACGATATTTTGTTTAGCAGGCAAAAAACAATAAATGAAGTATATAATACTATTAAAAAAGAAATAAAAAATAAAAAATCATTAGATTTATATAATAATTTAAAAAATCAAATATATGAAGTTATAAAAAAAAATCCAAATCAATTAAATTCAACTCTTATAAAGAGTAATATATTTTTTAAAGATACAAATTGGTTTGATAAAAATTCTATTCCTAAAGTATTAAACATTCCTATATTAAAAAAAGCAATTTTCAATAAAAAATTATTTAAAAAATATAATGGAAAAATAGAAACAAACTCTATTTTTTTTATTTTAAAAAACAATCAATCTTTTTTAATTAAGATTATAGATTTCCAAAATAGAAAAAAAGAAACATTTAACAATGTCAAAGAAAAAATAACACAAAAATTACAAATAATAAAAGCAATAAAAGAAAATAAAGTAAGATCAGAAAAAATTATTTTTGAATTAAAAAAAGGTAATACAAATTTGTTTAAACAATCAAAATTACATTTTGGAAAAACTGAAACTATATCCCGTTATAATGAACAACCTATTACGTCAATAGTATTTTCTTTGCCACATCCGAAAAAAGGAAAAAAAATATATGCTTTATATCAAGATAAAAATAAAAATTTTGTAATTATATTACTTCAAAAAGTTTATAATAAAAATTTTTCGAAAAAAGAAAAAAAAATTATTTTAGAATATTTAGAAAAAAACAATACTGAAATAATTTTTAATTCTATTCTTCGAAATCTTTATGAAAAATCAACGATAAAATATGGAGAAAAACAAGAAATATAAAATTACCATAAAAAAAGTTATTCGATCATAAATTTATTAATTAATCAATACGAATAACTTTATTAAATATATAAATATTTTTTATAATTTCATTTTTTGCTTAATACTATCCATATAATAAGAGCGATTTAAATGCCATTTATCAAATCCTTGTTTGCGAAGAATACACGCTTGACATTTATTGCAACCTTTTCCTTGAATACCATTATAACAAGTCACTGTATCATTTAAAATTATATCAATAGAATTCCAATAATCTGATAAAGCCCATATTTCTGATTTATTAAGATTCATTAAAGGTGTTAAAAATTTAATATTACAATTCATACCTATATTAATCACATTATTCATTTCTTGAATAAATTTATTTCTACAATCAGGATAACCAGAGAAATCTACTTCATTAACACCTAAAATTACTGAATTAATTTTATGACTATAGGCATATATAGAGGACAAAGTTAAAAATAAAATGTTACGACCAGGAACAAAAGTACTCGGTAAAATAGAATCTATTGGATGAATATCATTAATTAAAAATTTGTTATTAGTTAAACTACTCATAGAAATATTTTGTAAATATTTAATATCTAAAATTATATGATTTTTTATACCTAATTTATTTGATATTAAGAGAGAACAATCAATTTCAGATTTATGTAATTGATTGTAATCGAAGGTAATACAATGAATTTCGTCATATATATGCGTATAATGTATTAAACAAGTTGTTGAATCTTGTCCACCACTAAAAACTACTAATGCTTTTTTCATTTTTTTTATAAGTTTTGATTTTCAAGACTATATTCTTCTAAAAATTAATTTTTAACTTGAATATAAATAAAAAATCTTTTTGTAAAAATATTTTTATATTATCACATAAAATAAAATTATTTTTAATAAAACATGTTGTAGATAATAAAAAATTACAATATTAAAAAAAAATTATAAATATTTAACTTATAGGATTTTTGTTGTGAAATTGTTTAATCAATTAAGATGGTTTTTTATACGAGAATGGAAACGATATTTTGGAGCAATTTTACTATTAATAATAATTGCTATTTTACAATTATTACCTCCTAAAATAGTGGGGATGTTAATAGATTTAATTATAAAAGAAAAAATACATGGCATCCAAATATTACCATGGATTTCTATCATTCTTTTAGTCGCTATTATTGTATATATATTGCGCTATTTATGGAGAATACTATTATTTGGTGCTTCTTATCAATTAGCAACAGAATTACGAGTAAAATTTTATTCTTACTTTAGTCAACAGAGTCAAAAATTTTTTTTAAAAAATAAAACTGGAGATTTAATAGCAAGAGCAACAAATGATGTTGATCGTGTAGTTTTTGCTGCAGGAGAAGGTGTGTTAACACTAGTCGATTCATTAGTTATGGGATTGTCTGTTTTAGTTGTAATGAGTACTCAAATTAGTTTTTTATTAACAGTAATTTCTTTAATACCTATGCCAATAATGGCTATCTTAATTAAAAAATATGGACAAGAGTTACATGAAACTTTTCGTCATGCACAAGCTTCTTTTGCTTTATTAAATAATAAAACACAAGAAATATTAACAAGTATTCGTATGATTAGAGCCTTCGGATTAGAAAAAAATCAATCTGATAAATTTGATGAAATTGTAAATAATGCAGGAAAGAAAAATATGGAAGTAGCAAAAATAGATGCCCGATTTGATCCGGTTATTTATTTATCAGTAGCCTTTTCTAATTTATTAGCTATTATAGGCGGAGGATGGTTAGTATGGAATAATTATATCACCATAGGTCAATTAACTAGTTTTATAATGTATTTAGGATTAATGATTTGGCCAATGTTAGCATTAGCATGGATGTTTAATATAGTTGAAAGAGGTAGCGCTGCTTGGGATAGAATAAATTCAATTATCAATAAAGAATTATGTATTCAAGATGGCAAAAAAATACTTCCATCTTCTTCTGGTATATTAAAAGCTAATATTAATTTATTTTTTTATCCTAAAAATAACATCCCATCTTTAAAAGATATACACTTTATTCTAGAACCAGGAAAAACTTTAGGTATTTGTGGTCCTACAGGTTCAGGAAAAACTACTTTGTTAAAACTAATTCAAAGACAATTTAATATTAAAAAAGGTGATATTCTTTACCATTCTATCCCATTATCAAAATTAAAAATTGATAATTGGAGAAGTCGTATTGCAGTTGTAAATCAAACGTCTTTTTTATTTTCAGAAAGTATTGCAAACAACATTTCTTTAGGAAAACCTACTGCATCTCAAAAAGAAATTGAAAAGGTTGCAAAATTAGCAGATATACATAAAGATATTATCTATTTGCCAAGAGGATATGAAACTCAAGTAGGAGAACGTGGTGTAATGTTATCAGGTGGGCAAAAACAACGTATTTCTATTGCACGAGCATTGCTTTTAAATGCAGAAATATTAATATTAGATGATGCTTTATCTGCTGTTGATAGTCAAACAGAAAATAATATATTAAAAAATATTAATCAATGGAAAAAAAACGGACATTCTTTAATTATTACAGCACATCGTTTATCCGCATTAATTAATTCAGATGAAATTATAGTAATAAAAAATGGTTTAATTATACAAAGAGGAAATCACTCACAATTAAGTCAAGAAGAAAATTGGTATAAAGCTATGTATTATTATCAAAAATCAGAAATGGAACTTGAGGACAAATAAAAAATAGGTGAAAAATTTATAATATGAATCATTTAATCGAGTTTTGGCCAATTTTAAAGCGTTTACTAACTTATGTTATACCTTTTAAAAAGTCACTAATATTAGCATTTTTTTTACTTTTAAGTGGATCACTATCAGAAGTTTTAGGTCCTATTTTAATAAGCTATTTTATTAATAATATTTTATCTAAACATCAATTGCATTTTAAAATTATATTTCTAATAATAGTATTATATATACTATTGCAAATTTTATCAGTATTTTTTAATTATTTTCAAAGTATTTTGTTTAACAAAATAGCGGTAAAAACTATTAATAAATTACGTCAAGATGTAATGAATTCTGCATTAAGACAGCCTATCAGTCAATTTGATTCTCAACCAATCGGTCAAATGATTTCAAAAGTGACTAATGATACTGAAGCAGTAAAAGAATTATATGATACAGTAGCTCCTACTTTATTTAGAAGTATCGCATTAATTTTGGTGATATTATTTGCAATGTTTAGTCTAGAATGGCACATGGCGATAATAGCTTTATTTATTTTGCCATTAGTTATTATAATTATGTGCGTTTATCAATACTACAGCACTCCACTTTTAAGAAAAGTACGATACTATTTAGCTGAAATAAATAATAAATTTAATGAAACAATTAATGGTATCAATGTAATTCAACAATTTCGTCAACAAAATAGATTTGAAAAATATATAGAAAAAAGTAGTCAGTTACATTATATGGCACGTATGAAAATATTAAGATTAGATGGTATTTTATTAAGACCATTATTAAGTTTATTATCTGCTTTAGTATTATGTAACTTTATATTTTTATTTAGTTATTTCTCTATTGGAGCCTTTGAAGTAGGTATATTATACGCATTTATTACTTATCTTGGAAGACTAAATGAACCTTTGATTGCTATTACCATCCAACAAGCTATATTACAACAATCTATTGTCGCAGGAGAACGAATATTCTCACTTATAGATTCACCAAAACAAAAATATGGTAAAAACAAACAAACATTAAATAGTGGGGAAATACATATTGATAATCTTTGTTTTAATTATCAAAATGATACTAAAAATGTTCTTGAAAATATCAATATTAATATTCCTTCAAACAGTTTTATTGCATTTGTAGGACATACTGGTAGTGGTAAAAGCACTCTAGCAAATTTATTAATGGGATATTATCCTATAAAAACTGGTCAAATATATTTAGATGGAAAATCGATTGATTCAATCAGTCATACTGTTTTAAGAAAAAACATACTTATGGTACAACAAGATCCAATAGTTCTTTCAGATACTGTTTTTGAAAATATTACATTAGGAAGAAAAATATCTGAAGATCAAGTTTGGAAAATATTAGATACTGTATCTCTGACACCTTTAGTAAAATCTATGCCTAAAGGAATTTATTCTTTATTAGGAGAAGAAGGTAATAATTTATCTGTAGGTCAAAAACAATTATTAGCAATTGCTAGAATACTAGTTATGCATCCTAAAATACTGATATTAGATGAAGCAACTGCTAATATCGACTCCGGAACAGAACAATTAATTCAAAAAACGTTACTATCTATAAGAAAAAAATCTACCTTAGTTGTTATTGCACATAGACTTTCAACCATTATCGATGCAGATTTAATTGTTGTATTAAAACGAGGGAAAGTTGTTGAAATTGGTAAACATAAAAAATTATTAAAAAATAAAAGCTGTTATTGGAAAATGTATAAATTTCAACTGTCTAAAATTTAGGAGAATCTGTTAGCTGTATCAGAACACCTGTATTAGCTGATGTGGCTGCTTCCTTCCGAATCTGACCAAATATTCAATTTTACAGTGTTTGAGGCTAACAGAAAACTCCATTTTATATTTGATAAACTATATTTATTAGATCTATCAAAAGTTATTTTTATTAAAATTAAAAAGTACATTTTATATATAAAATTTAAAATTTACAACTAGTATTTATCATTAAAAATATTTTAAAAATAAATAAGAATACTTTCATAATATAATAAATATTGATAGCATAGTCTTTTTTATAAAATATTATATCATAATATATGAATTATCAAATATTAGCAAGAAAATGGCGTCCACAATCTTTTCAAGATATAATTGGTCAAGCTCATATTGTAACTGCCATCTCTAATGAATTATCTTTAAATCGTATTCATCATTCGTGGTTATTATCTGGTACACGAGGAGTTGGAAAAACTACAATTGCTCGATTATTAGCTAAAAGTTTAAATTGTCAAAAAGGTATTACAGCAAATCCTTGTAGAAAATGCATTATTTGTCAAGAAATAGAAAAAGGATTATGTCTAGATTTTCTAGAAATTGATGCTGCCTCTCGAACAAAAGTAGAAGACATACGAGAAATTTTAGATAATATTTATTATTCTCCAGTTAAAAGTCGTTTTAAAATATATTTAATTGATGAAGTTCATATGCTTTCTCGACATAGTTTTAATGCTTTACTTAAAACACTTGAAGAGCCACCTAAACATATAAAATTTATCTTAGCGACTACAGATATAGAAAAAATACCTAAAACTATTATTTCTCGTTGTTTATATTTTAAATTTAAAATACTTTCTGAAGAAAACATTTTTAATCTATTAACATATATTTTAAGAAAAGAATGTATTAAATTTGATAATAATTCTTTAAGAAAAATATCAAATCATGCTAAAGGAAGTATAAGAGATGCACTGAATTTATTAGAACATGGTATAAATTTAGGCAATGGAATTGTTAATATAAAAAATATAACAAACATGTTAGGAATTCCTGCTGAAAAACATTCTTTTTTATTAACTGATGCAGTTTTAAAAAAAGATGTAAAAAAAACAATGTTTTTATTAAATGAAATAAGTAATATAGGAGTAGAATGGGAAGAAGTTTTAATAGAAATGTTACATTTGTTATATCAAATTAATATGTCACAATCTTTACCACTAGAGTGGGAACAAAGTGTTACAGAAATTTATAAAAATGAAATTAAAAAAATAGGAAAAAATATTAACAAAAATAAAATTCAATTATGTTATCAAATATTAATAAATGGAAGAAAAGAATTAAAATTTTCGCCTAGTCAAAAAATAGGAGTCGAAATGACTTTGCTGCGTGCTATTGATAGCATATAAAGAATAAAAAACATCAAAAAAATTTTTCTCATTTACACTTTATAATAAAAATGATTACTCTAAATAAAAAAAAGACATGCAATAAAAACAAGATTTTCGACACAAATATCATTTTAAAAAATAGATTTGAATTATTACAAAATAAAAATAAGATTATATCTATTAAAAAAAATATTCAAAAAATACATTTGAATGAAAAAAAAATACGTTTGACATCTGAAAATTTTTTTTATCAATCAAAGATGTTAAAAAATGAAAAAAATGAAATAATTCTCAAAAAGATTCAAGAAATAGATCCTTGGTATAGAGAAATATATAAATTAAAAAATTTACCAAAAATAGTTCAAAAATTAGCTATACATACTTCATATAAAAATACTTTAAAATATTGGTATGTATTTTTAAATAAAAAAAATAAAGATTTAATAAAATATGATGCATGGATTATATTTAAAAAAGAGCTTAGTACAATAACAGAAAAAAAAATAAAACTAATTATAAAAAAAACAAAGATACTAAATATTTTAACTCCTTATGAATGGTTCAAAAAAATATATAAAGAAAGAACATTAAAAGAATATTTATTATTAATAAAAGATCCAAATATTCAGTTTTTTAAAAAAAATTTTAATGCCAAACTTAATAGAAAAAATGTTAATTTCATTTCAGTGTTATAAAAAATTTTTATCTTTATAATAGAGAGAATAAAAAACATGTTTACTAAAAACGGTTTAGGAAATTTAATGAAACAAGCACAACAAATGCAAGAAAAAATGGCAAAAATACAAGAAGAAATAGCAAAAATGGAAGTAACAGGAGAAGCTGGTGCTGGATTAGTTAAAGTCACTATTAATGGTGCACATAATTGTAGACGAGTAGAAGTAGATCCTAGTTTACTTAAAGATGATAAAGACATGTTAGAAGATTTAGCAGCAGCTGCATTCAATGATGCAGCACGAAGAATATCTGAAGTGCAAAAAAAGAAAATGTCTGATATATCTACAGGCATGCAACTTCCAACTGGTTTTAATATGCCTGTATAAATGATATATAAATACTAGATTTAAAAAATATAATTACGATTATAAAAGAGATGTTTTTATGAAAACAGAAAAAAAAGAAGTATATAATTTTCAATCAGAAGTTAAACAATTGTTGCATTTAATGATTCATTCCTTATATTCTAATAAAGAAATTTTTTTACGAGAATTAATATCTAATGCATCAGATGCAATTGATAAATTAAGATTTGAATCTCTATCATTACCAGAATTATATGAAAATGATAGTGATATGAAAATTCAAATATCTATTAATAAAGCACAAAGAACACTCATTATCAGTGATAATGGAATTGGGATGACACGACAAGAAACAATTGAAAATCTTGGAACTATTGCTAAATCAGGAACAAAATCTTTTCTGCAATCTTTAGAAAACAAACAAAATAAAAAAAATGAACTGATTGGAGAATTCGGAGTTGGTTTTTATTCATCTTTTATTGTATCAGAACAAGTATCTGTCAGAACTAGATTTGCTGGAACAAAAACAAATGAAGGAACATTATGGGAATCTTCAGGAGAAGGAAAATATAATATTACAAATATAAGTAAAAAAACAAAAGGAACCGAAATTACTTTATTCTTAAAAAAAGAAGAAGAAGAATTTTTAGAAATATGGCGGATTAAAAACATAATTAGTAAATACTCTGATCACATTACTGTACCAGTATACATTCAAAATTATGATGACAAAAATAAAACATATTTTTGGGAACAAATTAATAAAGCTAAAGCTTTATGGACAATGAGTCAATCTTCTATCACTGATGATGAATATAAAGATTTTTATAAACATTTAACTAATGATCAAAATAATCCACTCGTGTGGAGTCATAATCGAGTAGAAGGCAATCAAGAATACATTAGTTTATTATTTATTCCAGAAAAAGCAGCTTGGGATATATGGAATAGAGACAATAAACATGGTTTAAAACTATATGTAAAACGTGTTTACATTATGGATAACTATCAAGAATTTCTTCCTAGTTATTTACGATTCATTAGAGGATTAATTGATTCAAACGATTTACCTTTAAATGTTTCTAGAGAAATCTTACAAAATAACTCTATTACAGAAAATTTAAAAAAAGCACTGATTAAAAGATCATTAAATATGCTAGAAAAATTGTCTAAAAATTCTAAAGAGAAATATCAAATTTTTTGGAATCAATTTGGACTTATCTTTAAGGAAGGACCAGCAGAAGATCATGATAATTTAGCAAGAATTGCTAATCTTTTACGTTTTGCATCTATCAAAAATAATAGTGCGGAACAAAAAATATCATTAAAAGAATACGTAGATAGCATGAATTCACAACAAGAAAAAATATACTATATTACTGCAGATAGTTATGAAGCTGCAAAAAATAGTCCCCATTTAGAATTATTCAAGAAAAATAATATTGATGTTCTATTACTATCAGATCGAATTGATGAATGGATGATGAACTATCTTACTGATTTTGATGGGAAAAAATTTCAATCTATTAGCAAAGAAGATTTGTCTTTAAATAAATTAACTCAAGATAAAAAAATAAAAAATGATGAACTTTCAACAGAAATGATTGATTTTTTAAAAAAAGTTAAAAAAATACTAGGGGATAAAGTAAAAGACGTAAGATTAACGAATAGATTAACAGAAACACCATGCGTACTTTTAAGTGATTCTAATGAAATGACTACACAAATGGCAAAACTTTTTTCTGCAGCAGGACAATCTGTTCCAGAATTAAAATATATTTTTGAAATTAACCCAGAACATATGTTAATAAAAAAAGTGTCTTTAATACATGATGAAAAAAAATTAAACGAATGGATTAATTTACTATTAGATCAAGCACTATTAGCTGAAAAAGGTAACTTAGAAAATCCACATAAGTTTATTTCTAGAATGAATAAATTATTGATTCTTCCATAATAAAATATATGATTACTACTATACTAGTAGTAATCTTAAGATTAATAAATATGTATCTAACATTAAAATTAGATAAAATAAATAAGAAATCATCATGCGTATTATTTTACTAGGTGCACCTGGTACAGGAAAAGGAACACAAGGAAAGTTTATTACAGAAAAATATAATATTCCAAAAATATCTACAGGTGACATATTAAGAGAAAGCATCTATGCACAAGATACATTTGGGAAAATGATTCAAAAAACAGTTGAAAAGGGCAAATTAGTTTCTGATAAAATTGTTTGTGATTTAATTAAAATTAGAATTCAAAAAAAAGATTGTATTAATGGTTTTATATTAGATGGTTTTCCAAGAACTATTGAACAAGCTCATTATTTATCCAATAATAAAATTAAAATAGATTATGTTTTAGAATTCATAGTCCCATACAAATTAATATTAGAACGTATTTCAGGAAGGAGAATACATCTTCAATCAGGAAGAATATATCATATAAAATTTCATCCACCTAAAATTGAGAATCAAGATGATCTAACTGGAGAGTCATTAATTACAAGAGAAGATGACAAAAAAGAAAGTGTAGAAAAAAGATTAAAGGAATACGAAAAATTGACTCACTCAGTTGTTAATTATTATAAAAATCAAAAAAAAATAGGAAATATAAAATTTTTTAAAATTAATGGAATAAATTCATCATCAATTATTAAAAATCAAATAGAAGGAATATTAAAAAAACACTTTTAATGGATAACAAAAAAAATATAAAATATTTTGCGTTCTACAGGATTTGAACCTGTGACCTACGGCTTAGAAGGCCGTTGCTCTATCCAACTGAGCTAAGAACGCATAAATAATTATTATATTAAAATCTCAAACATTAATATAATATATATGAAACTAAATTGCTATTAATATTTTTTAATATCTCTAATAATCTGTAAATATATTAAACTAATCTCTTATATATTTATCTTTAATAATACATAAAAATTAATCGAGTTATTTACTAATGTCAGCAATAATTATAGATGGTAATAAAATATCAAAAAAAATACAATTGAATATTTTAAAAAAAGTTAATAAAAGAAAAAAAAATGGTAAAAAAATACCGGGATTAGCTATGATTTTAGTAGGGGAAAATACACCCTCTAAAATTTATGTAAACAAAAAAAAAATAGCATGTAAAAACGTTGGATTTTTTTCAGAATGTTGGAATTTTCCTGAAAACGCTAATGAAATTGATATACTAAATTTGATTAAACAATTAAATAATAACAAAAATATAGATGGAATTTTAATACAACTACCACTACCTCAACAAATTAACCATGTAAAAATTCTAAGTAGTATTAATCCAGATAAAGACGTAGATGGTTTTCATCCATATAATACAGGCTCTTTATGTCAAAGAACACCAAAGCTAAGAGCGTGTACACCCAAAGGTATTATAACCATGTTACAATATTATAATATTAAAACTCATGGATTACATGCCGTCATGGTCGGAGCATCGAACTTAGTTGGAAGACCTATGAGTCTAGAACTATTATTGGCAGGATGTACAACAACTGTTACACATAAATTTACTCATGACTTAAAAAAACATGTAGAAAATGCTGATTTATTAATTGTAGCAGTAGGTAAAGCAAAATTTTTAAAAGGGGAATGGATTAAAAAAGGCTCTATAGTTGTAGATGTTGGTATTAATCGTTTAAATAACGGGAATATAGTTGGTGATGTAGATTTTGAATCAGCATATTTAAAAGCATCTTATATCACACCTGTTCCTGGAGGTGTTGGTCCTATGACTGTGGCCACATTATTACAAAATACATTAGAAGCATGTGAAAAGTATCATGATCATTAATAAAAATAATATAATAGTTTTTTATTATTTTTTACGCCATATTGTTTTATCATGTAAATCTTCTAAAACTATATCTAAAGATAGAAGCGTTTTTCTTAAATTATCTGCTTCTTTCCATAATTTACACTGTCTAGCAATGTTTCTTTTATTTATTAAATATTCAATTTTTTTAATCATAGATTCAGTTAATCTAGATTTTTCTTGTAAAAAACTTTCTGGATCTTGTAATAAAAAACCTAAAGTATTAGCTAAATTTCGTAATATAAAAGATAATTTATTTGCTTTGAACATATTTTGTTTTTTTAAAAAATTAATTTCTTTTGCTAATTTAAAAAAAATAGAAAAAACTGTAGGAGTATTAAAATCATCATTCATCGCTTGATGAAAATCATCAATAAAATGACTGCCTTCAATAGTATCAGAATTTGGATTAGTATTATATAATGCTGTATATAAATATTTTAATGATGTATATGATTGTTGCAAATTTTTTTCAGAATAATCAATAGGATGTCGATAATGCGTTGATAGAAAAAAATAACGTAAAACTTCAGCATTATAGTTTTTTAAAACATCTCTAAGAAGATATACGTTACCTAAAGATTTAGACATTTTTTTATTATTGACCATTAAAACACCAGTATGCATCCAAAAATTTACTATTGATTTTTTATTAAAACATATCGATTGAGATCTTTCATTTTCATGATGAGGAAAAAGAAGATCAGATCCACCTCCATGAATATCTATAGAATTTTTAAAAAAAACACTAGTAATAGTACTACATTCAATATGCCAACCAGGACGGCCTTTTCCCCATGGAGAATGCCAAGAATGTTCTTCTTTTTTAGAATTTTTCCACAGAACAAAATCTAAAGGATTTTTTTTAAAATTATTTAATGGGACACGCGATCCAGATTTTAGTGATTTTAAAACTTGACCAGATAAAATTCCATAATAAGGATAACTATCCACGGAAAAAATAACATCATTTTTTTCATTTATATATGCATGTTGTTTTTTTAATAAAATGAGGATCATATTAATAATATGATTAATATGATTTGTAACACACGGTTCTTCATCAGGAGGTAAAATACCTAATGAAAAAAAATCTTTATGCATTTCTTTTATCATTGAAGAAGTTAAAACATTCAAATCAATTTTTTCTTTTATTGATTTTAAAACAATCTTATCATCAATATCAGTAATATTACGAATATATTTTACTTGAAAACCAGAATAACGCAAATAACGCATTATCATATCAAAAGCAACAAAGGTACGTCCATGACCAATATGACAAAAATCATATACCGTTACTCCGCATACATATAAATTAATCTTATTTTTTTCAATAGATTTAAAAATTTCTTTTTTTCTAGTAAGTGTATTAAAAATTTTTAACATGATGTATATCCTAAAAAAATATATTTATAGAAAATAACATAAAATATATTATTTTCTATATTATCAATATGTTAAACTGATAATTTATTATTTATTAGAAGCATTAATACAAGAATATTTTAAAAATCTTTTAATATGTTATATAGATCAAGTTGCTATTATTTAAATAAAAAATAGATTATACATTAACTTAATTATATAATTATTCAAATACTTTAAAAATTTTATTAAGAATCAATAAAAAATAGTTTTTTAACTATAGAATATTTTATTGTAAAAAACAAATATGGAATTCATCATGCAAACAAAATTAAGAGAAATGTTAAAATTCCCTTGTTTTTTTACTTATAAGATCATAGGCTTAGCTCAGCCTGAACTTATTGACCAAATAATAAAAGTCATTCAGATTCAGATTCCTGGCGATTACACACCTCAAGTTAAATCAAGTAACAGAGGCAATTATCTTTCTGTTTCTATTACAATATGTGCTAAAAATTTTGAACAAATTGAAATTTTATATCATGAAATTAGCAAAATTAATATAGTTAGAATGGTTTTATAAAAAATATTTTTTTAATATAGTACAGCCCTATTAAAGAGCCGTACTATAAATAACATATTTATATTTAATACAAAAAAAAAGATTTATTTGAATACTATTTTAAAACTTTTAAAAGCTTATAAACTGACTACATTAGCAGCAGATGGTCCTTTTGCTCCTTCGGTAATTTCGAATTCCACACTTTGACCTTCTGCTAAAGTTTTGAATCCATTGCTTTGTATAGCTGAAAAATGAACAAATACGTCCTTACTTCCATCTTCTGGTGTAATAAAACCAAAACCTTTAGATTCATTAAACCACTTCACATTACCTTTAATCTTGGACATCTATATTACCTTCACATAAAAAATATACTAAATTGAAAAAACAGATTTATAAATGATTTTTTTTGATAAATACTTAATCTAAAAAATCATTATTTAAAAAAAATTAAATTCTAAATAGATTAACATGTAAATGAGCTCTTAGCTAGAAAGTAATTTATTTTAAATACAAAAAAACCCGAAAAAAATTTCGGGTTTTTTTTGCCTGGATTGGACCTACTCTCACACGGGGAGACCCCGTACTACCATCGGCGTTGAAGCGTTTCACTTCTGAGTTCGGAATGGATTCAGGTGGTACCACTACACTATTTTTACCAGGCATTTTAATAAATTTTGTGTTATTAAAATACATTCATACAGTAATAAATTCAGTAAAACAAGCTTTTTTATTAAATTTATTTTAAAAACACCTCTGGTGTTGTAAGGTTAAGCCTCTTGGGTCATTAGTACTAGTTAGCTCAACATATTGCTATGCTTACACACCTAGCCTATCAACGTTGTAGTCTTCAACGTCCCTTCAGTAAACATTTCTGTTTCAGGGAAGATTCATCTTGGGGCAAGTTTCGTGCTTATATGCGTTCAGCGCTTATCTTTTCCGCATTTAGCTACCGGGCAATGCCATTGGCATGACAACCCGAACACCAGTGATGCGTCCACTTCGGTCCTCTCGTACTAGAAGCAGCCCCCCTCAATCTTCCAGCGCCCACGGCAGATAGGGACCGAACTGTCTCACGACGTTCTAAACCCAGCTCGCGTACCACTTTAAATGGCGAACAGCCATACCCTTGGGACCTGCTTCAGCCCCAGGATGTGATGAGCCGACATCGAGGTGCCAAACACCGCCGTCGATATGAACTCTTGGGCGGTATCAGCCTGTTATCCCCGGAGTACCTTTTATCCGTTGAGCGATGGCCCTTCCATTCAGAACCACCGGATCACTAAGACCTGCTTTCGCACCTGCTCGCGTTATCACGCTCACAGTCAAACTGGCTTATGCCTTTGCACTAACCTCACGATGTCCGACCGTGATTAGCCAATCTTCGTACTCCTCCGTTACTCTTTGGGAGGAGACCGCCCCAGTCAAACTACCCACCAGACACTGTCTCTGTACCGGATTACGGCACTAGGTTAGAATACCGAATTTTAAAGGGTGGTATTTCAAGTTTGGCTCCATTAAAACTGGCGTTTTAATTTCATAGCCTCCCACCTATCCTACACATTAAAATTTAGAATTCAGTGTCAAGCTATAGTAAAGGTTCACGGGGTCTTTCCGTCTTGCCGCGGATATACTGCATCTTCACAGCAATTTCAATTTCACTGAGTCCCAGGTGGAGACAGCCTGGCCATCATTACGCCATTCGTGCAGGTCGGAACTTACCCGACAAGGAATTTCGCTACCTTAGGACCGTTATAGTTACGGCCGCCGTTTACCGGGGCTTCAGTCTAGAGCTTTAAGTTTCCTTTGACTCCTTCGATTAACCTTCCGGCACCGGGCAGGCGTCACACCGTATACTTCCACTTTCGTGTTTGCACAGTGCTGTGTTTTTAATAAACAGTTGCAGCCAGCTGGTATCTTCGACTAGTTTCAGCTACAGAAGTAAATTCTTTTACTTAGTACTAGCGTGCCTTCTCCCGAAGTTACGGCACTATTTTGCCTAGTTCCTTCACCTGGGTTCTCTCAAGCGCCTTAGTATTCTCTACCTAACCACCTGTGTCGGTTTAGGGTACGATTTAATTTTACCTGATGCTTAGAGGCTTTTCTTGGAAGCGTGGTATTAGTTACTTCATCACCTTAATGATTCGTCGTCATGCCTCAGATTAAAGATAATCGGATTTGCCTAATTATCATACCTACACATTTAAACCAGGATAACCGTCACCTGGATAACCTAACCTTCTTCGTCCCCACTTCGCAGTAATATTAAGCACAGGAATATTAACCTGTTGTCCATCGACTACGCTTTTCAGCCTCGCCTTAGGGGTCGGCTTACCCTGCCCCGATTAACGTTGGACAGGAAACCTTGGTTTTTCGGCGAGCAGGTTTTTCACCTGCTTTATCGTTACTCATGTCAGCATTCGCACTTCTGATACCTCCAATATATTTTACAATATATCTTCATTGGCTTACAGAACGCTCCCCTACCCAGCAAAAAAATATAATATTTTTTGCTGCCGCAGCTTCGGTGCATAGTTTGAGCCCCGTTACATCTTCCGCGCAGGCCGACTTGACCAGTGAGCTATTACGCTTTCTTTAAATGATGGCTGCTTCTAAGCCAACATCCTGGCTGTTTATGCCTTCCCACATCGTTTCCCACTTAACTATGACTTTGGGACCTTAGCTGGCGGTCTGGGTTGTTTCCCTTTCCACAACGAACGTTAGCACCCGCTGTGTGTCTCCCGTGATAGCATTCTACGGTATTCGGAGTTTGCATCGGGTTGGTAAGCCGGGATGGCCCCCTAGCCGAAACAGTGCTCTACCCCCGTAGATGAATTCACGAGGCGCTACCTAAATAGCTTTCGGGGAGAACCAGCTATCTCCCGGTTTGATTGGCCTTTCACCCCTAGCCATAGGTCATCCGCTGATTTTTCAACATCAGTCGGTTCGGTCCTCCAGTTGGTTTTACCCAACCTTCAACCTGCCCGTGGCTAGATCACCGGGTTTCGGGTCTGTACCCTGAAACTTAACGCCTATTTAGGACTCGGTTTCCCTTCGGCTCCCCTATTCGGTTAACCTTGCTACAGAGTACAAGTCGCTGACCCATTATACAAAAGGTACGCAGTCACAAATTATTTTAAAAAATATGCTTCCACTGCTTGTACGTACACGGTTTCAGGTTCTATTTCACTCCCCTCGCCGGGGTTCTTTTCGCCTTTCCCTTACGGTACTAGTTCACTATCGGTCAGTCAGGAGTATTTAGCCTTGGAGGATGGTCCCCCCATATTCAAACAGGATTTCTCGTGTCCCGCTCTACTTTTTGAACTCACAATATAAATTATTTTGTATACTGGGCTATCACCTTGTATCGCTGAATTTTCCAAATCATTCTACTATAATTTAAATTGATGATGGTTCTGGGCTGCTCCCTTTTCGCTCGCCACTACTAGGGGAATCTCGGTTGATTTCTTTTCCTCAAGGTACTTAGATGTTTCAGTTCCCTTGGTTTGCTTTATTAATTTATTTAATTCAATTAATAATGATGCATTTAATTGCATCGGGTTTCCCCATTCGGATATCGACGGTTATTGCGCTTCATATCAGCTTACCGACGCTTTTCGCAGATTTGCACGTCCTTCATCGCCTCTGACTGCCAAGGCATTCACCATGTACGCTTATTTGCTTAACCTTACAACCCACAGGTGTTTTTCTAAAAATAAGTTATTTATGCTTGTTTTCCGAATTTTTAAAGAGCTTTGTTATTTTTTAATTTTAACTTATTTTAAAAGTTATCTTGAGAATAACATAATAATTTAAATTAGTATATATTTATTTCATAAATAATTTTTATTTATCGTCCCCTAGGGGATTTGAACCCCTGTTGCCGCCGTGAAAGGGCGATGTCCTAGACCTCTAGACGAAGGGGACTAGTTTTTTCTATATTTTTAAAATTATTGTTTTTTTATTAAATAACACTATAAATAATACAGATCGAAAAAAAAGAGTCAAGTATTTTCTTCTTTATTAGTAAAAAATTAAAATATTTATAAAAATACAATTACAAACTGTTAATATTTAATAAAAAAATCTTTTATATATTAAAATTTTTATTTAGATGATCAATAATATAATCTGTTTCTGGAAGCTTGTTATGCCATAAAAAAAAAGAATGAGCAGCCTGAAAAACTAACATGCCTATTCCATTAGAAAAAAAAGTAGCTCCTATTTTAATACACCAATTAATAAAAGGTGTGTTATCTTTTTGATAATTCATATCATAAAAAAAAGTATTAGAAGAAAGAAAAGATAAAGGAACAAAATTATCTTTTTTTTCAATATTTTTCGATGTTGCGTTAATAACTAAATCAAAATATTTTATTTGTGATGAAAATTGATCAAATATATTTATATTTCCATATTTATTAAATTGAAAAACTAATTTTTGAGCATTTGAGAAAGTTCTATTTGAAATAAATATTGAACAACCAAATGATAAAAGAGGAAAGATAACACCTTTTACTGCTCCACCAGCACCAATTATTAATATTGAATATTTTCTTTTTATAAAATTTAATCGAATTAAATCAGATAATAATCCTATACCATCTGTATTATCACCTAAAATACATGTATCATCTATTTTTTTTAATGTGTTAACAGATTGAGCAATTTTAGCTCTTTCAGTTAATTTATTAGAGAAAAGATAAGCTTGTTCTTTAAACGGTGCAGTAATATTAGCTCCTTGACCATTTTTTTTAAAAAAATTACATAAAACAAAAGCAAAATCACTGAACGAAACATTCACTGCTGTATAAATATGAAAAAAACCTGTTTGTTTTGAAAAAAAATGATGAATTTGAGGAGATTTACTATGATCAATAGGGTTTCCAAATAAAGCGTAATTAAATTTTTTATATTTAAACATTTCGGATCAATTTTCCATTAATAATATTAATTATCTGAGAAGGATTTTTTTCATTTCCTATCTTTCCATTTAACAATGGAAAATCTTTACCAAAATTTTTTAAAACTTCTTCACGAGTCATACATGGACTCATATTCGTAATATTAGCACTTGTAGATATTAAAGCTTTTCCAAAAGCATTACATAATTTTATTATGTCAATATGAGCACTTATACGAACGGCGACAGTATTAAATTTCCCAGTTAGCCAGTAAGGTACTCGCGGATGTGCTGGAAGTAAAAAAGTAAATGGACCAGGCCAATGAAAAAAAATTTTTTCTTTTTGTTTTTTTAATAAATTGTTTTCATTAATATACATTTTTATTTGATTAAAATCTGAAGCTACTAGTATGAATCCTTTTTCTATATTTCTTTTTTTTAAATATAATAATTTTTTTACAGCTTTCTCACTATTAGGATCACAACCGAGTCCAAACATAGATTCTGTAGGATATGCTATTACATTTTCACTATTTAGCATATACACACAATAAAGCAATGAATTTGGAAAATAATATTCTTCCATTAATGTTTTCTCACCATAAAAAAATTATATTATTTTTTTATTAAAATAAAATTTTTAATGAATTATTTCTGATTGAAAATTAAATAATAAATTTTCAAGTTTATGATAAATTTCTTTGCATCCCGGTACATTGAATAATACAATTAATATAATCCATTTTAAATCTTCAATATTTAATTCATTCACATCTAAATCCATAATTCTTTCAATAATCATTTCACGTGTGTCTAACTTTAATATTTCTAATTGTTCTAAAAAAAGTATGAAGCCACGACAATCAGAATTTAATTTAAAAGATTCTTCTAGCGTATAAATTCGAATTGAAATCTGATTAGATAATGAATTCATAGGAGAAATAATATTTTTTTTATAAGAAGATAAATTTTTTAACCAACGTAAAGCATCATAAATATCTTTTTGTTGAAATCCGATATCTGATAAATCATTTGTTAAACTGTCATAATCAATGGCAATTTTTGATTCACCATGTACATAATTTTCAAACAAATATATTAATATATCAAACATTACATCCTCAAACACATATTAAAAAATTTAAATATTTAGTAATATATTCTACATATAGATTTTTTATAAATATTATTAATATATATAACATGTAAAATATTGTGATGTATTGTAAATAAATTTTACTCAAAATTGTATTATCAAAAACAATACCTTTTTAAAAATAAAACGATAGTAAACTTTTAATTATAATAAAAAAGTTTATACTAATATATAAAATTCAATAATTTTACATTTAAATATATGTCTTTGTTAAAAATACTACATTATCCAGATGAACGTTTAAGATTGATTGCAAAACCTGTACATAAAATCAATAAACAAATACAAAATATTGTCAATGATATGATTGATACCATGCATCAAGAAGAAGGCATCGGTTTAGCAGCAATTCAAGTTAATATTCCCCTACAAATTATAGTTATTAGTAAAATAGAACAACAAAAAGATTATTTAATACTTATTAATCCAAAAATCATTAAAAAAGAAGGAAAGATTAGTATTGAAGAAGGATGTTTATCAATTCCAGAATATCGTGCTTTTGTACCAAGAGCGGATTATATAAAAGTTCAAGCAATAAATTTATATGGTCAAAAAATAGAAATAGAAGCACATTCTATAGTATCTATTTGTATACAACACGAGATAGATCATCTTAAAGGTAAACTTTTTATTGATTATTTATCACAGTTCAAGCAAGAAAGAATTAAAAAAAAATTACAAAAATCTGTGAAAAGAAATCAAAAAAAATATTAAAGGAATTAAGGAAATTTGAATAAATTAAAAATTATTTTTGCTGGAACTGCATATTTTTCTGCAGAACATCTAAAAGCATTAATTAATTCTTCACATAATATAATATTAGTCATTAGTCAGCCTGATCTTCCCTCTGGAAGAGGGCAGAAAATTATTTTTTCTCCTGTTAAAAAAATATCTATAAATAATAAAATTCCCATTTATCAACCCAAAGATTTAAATGATAAATGTTTTCAAAAAAAACTCTTGCAATTAAATGCAGACATTATGATAGTAGTATCTTATGGTCAAATAATACCAAAAAAAATTCTGACCATGTTTCCAAAAGGTTGCATTAATGTTCATGCATCACTATTACCTAGATGGAGGGGAGCAACTCCGATTCAATCAGCAATTTTATATGGTGATAAAGAAACAGGTATTAGTATTATTAAAATGAATGAAAAAATTGATTCCGGTACTATCATACATCAAATAAAATGTAATATATCAAGTCAAGATACTACTTATAGTTTATCTTTAAAACTAATAAAAATTGGAATTCAAGCATTATTCGAAGTCCTAGAAAAAATTATTAAAAATAAAATTGTTGAAAAAAAACAAAATCAAAAAAACGTAATTTTATCAAAAAAAATTTATAAAAAAGATGGACTCTTAAACTGGAATGATAAAGCTAAAAAATTAGAACGATTAATAAGAGCATTTAATCCTTGGCCTATTTGTTATTTTATAATAGAAAATCAATTAATTAAAGTATGGCAAGCAAAACTCGTTCCTCTAGAAAAAAAAAATTTTCATATAGGAGAAATTATATCAGCTAATGATGATGGAATTCAAATAAATACATCTTATCAAATATTAAAAATTGAAAAAATACAATTATCTGGAAAAAAAATTATGGATGTTAAAAATATACTTCTTTCAAAAAAGAAATTATTTAAAATTGGAACTATTATATAAAAAAATATCTTGTCTAAAACAGATAAGCAAACGGTATCTTTCCGTTTGCTATAAATTATTTTTTTACTAATAAAAATTATTATATTAAATATTTTTGCAAATATAGAGATCTTATTAAATTTTATTGTTCTATAATTTTTTCTTTTTTATTTTTTTTAACACGATCAACTAATTCAATATAAGCCATAGGAGCTTTATCACCAGATCGAAATCCGCATTTTAAAATACGTGTATAACCTCCTAATCTAGAAAAAAAAGAAGGTCCTAGTATCTTAAATAATTTTGATACGATTTCATTATCACGTACACGAGAAAAAATTAATCGTCTACGAGAAACTGTATCTATTTTAGATAGAGTTATCATAGGTTCGACAATACGACGTAGTTCTTTTGCTTTTGCTAACGTTGTTTTTATAATTTCGTGCATTAATAACGAGCATGCCATATTTTTTAACATAGCTTTAAGATGGCTACTATTTCGATTTAATTGACGACCACTTTTTCGATGTCGCATAAATTTATTCCTTTTTATTTCAATATTAATTTAACATTAGATAGACATTATTCATCAAGAATACTTGACGGCGGCCAATTTTCTAATCTCATACCAAGAGATAAATTACGAGAAGCTAATATATCTTTGATTTCAGTTAAAGATTTTTTACCTAAATTAGGCGTTTTTAAAAGTTCTACTTCAGTTCTTTGGACTAAATCACCAATATAATGTATAGCTTCTGCTTTTAGACAATTAGCAGAACGAACTGTTAATTCTAAATCATCTACTGGACGCAATAAAATTGGATCAAATTCAGGTTTTTCTTCTTTAATCTCAGGTTCTCGTACGTCTCTTAAATCAACAAAAGCTTCTAATTGTTCAGCTAAAATAGTGGCTGCACGTCTAATAGCTTCTTCTGGATCAATAGTTCCATTAGTTTCCATTTCAATAATTAATTTATCTAAATCTGTTCTTTGTTCTACACGTGCTGCTTCTACATTATAAGAAATTCGATCTATAGGACTATAACAAGCATCAACTAATAAACAACCTATTGGTCGTAAATCATCTTCAACATGTATTCTGGAAGAAGCAGGAATATAACCTCTTCCGCGTTGTACTTTTATTCTCATTTTAATTGAAGCATTCTCATATGTTAAGTTACAAATGACATGTTCTGGCTTGATAATTTCTACATCACCATCGTGTATAATATCTGCTGCAGTGACAGAACCAATTCCAGATTTATTTAATGTAAGAAAAACTTCATCTTTACCATATACTTTTACAGCCAATCCTTTTAAGTTTAACAATATTTCTAAAACATCTTCTTGTATTCCTTCTTTAGTACTATACTCATGAAGTACGCCATCTATCTCGACTTCAGTAACTGCACATCCTGGCATAGAAGAAAGAAGAATTCTGCGCAGCGCATTACCCAGTGTATGGCCAAAACCTCTTTCTAATGGTTCTAAAGTAACTTTAGTATGAGTATCACTAATTTGTTCAATATCAACTAACCGTGGTTTTAAAAAATCCATAATAGAATTCTGCATATGATCCTCTCTTTGAATAGTTAACTTTACTACTTGGAATAAAGTTCAACAATCAAGTATTCATTAATTTCTGCAGATAAATCGGATCGTTCAGGAACACGCTTAAAGACACCTTCCATTTTGTTTAAATTCACTTCTAACCAAATTGGTTTTTCTCTTTGCTCAACTAATTCTAAAGAAGCTTTTATTCGCGCTTGATTTTTAGATTTTTCTCTGATAGAAACTCGATCATTAGGAGAAATTTGATACGAAGCAATATTAACAATTTTATTATTAACTAAAATAGATTTATGATTGATTAATTGTCTTGATTCTGAACGAGTACAACCAAAACCCATACGATAGACTACATTATCTAATCTACTTTCTAGTAAAAGTAATAAATTTGCTCCAGTATTACCTTTTAGACGAGCTGCTGTTCTATAATATATTTTAAATTGACGTTCTAATACGCCATACAGACGACGCACTTTTTGTTTTTCACGTAATTGAATTGCATAATCAGATAATCTAGGTTTTCGAATACCATGTTGTCCTGGAGGCTGTTCTAATTTACATTTTGATTCTATTGAACGAAGTCCTGATTTTAAAAATAAATCAGTACCTTCACGTCGACTTAATTTTAATTTTGGACCTAAATATTTTGCCATTTTATTCTCCAATAATTCCTAAAAAATTAAACACGACGTTTTTTAGGAGGACGGCAACCATTATGAGGAATAGGTGTTACATCGGTAATATTAGTAATACGAAATCCTGCAGCATTTAAAGCTCTAATTGTAGATTCTCTGCCTGGCCCAGGACCTTTAACCATAACTTCTAAATTTTTAATCCCATAATCTTTTACTATTTCCGCACAACGTTCTGCTGCAATTTGAGCAGCAAAAGGTGTAGACTTTCGAGAACCTCTGAAACCAGAACCACCAGAAGTTGCCCAACCTAAAGCATTTCCTTGTCTATCAGTAATAGTTACAATAGTGTTATTGAAAGACGCATGAACATGAGCTATACCATCTAAAATTTGTTTCTTAACACGTTTACGTGTACGAACTACTGAATTTTTTACCATTATTAAGATTACCTAAATTATTTTTTTATTGGTTTTCGAGGACCTTTACAAGTTCTAGCATTAGTTTTAGTTCTTTGTCCATGAACTGGAAGACTACGACGATGACGTAATCCACGATAACAATTTAAATCAATTAAACGTTTAATATTTAAAGTTCTTTCTCTTCTTAAATCACCTTCAATCACATATTTCGAAACATTTATTCTTAATAATTCAATTTGTTCTTCATTTAAATCTATAATTTTAGATTTTTCAGGAATTCTTGCAATAGAACAAATTAATTTAGAACGTTTTTTACCAATTCCATATATAGCAGTTAATGCAATTATAGTATGCTTATGTTCTGGAATATTAATACCTGCAATACGTGCCATATTATAAATCCTATATATTTTATATAAATGATTTTATGAGTCTATAAAAAAATTATTAAATAATTTTATATTTTTGATAAAACATCAACCTTGACGCTGTTTATGTTTAGGATCATTAGTACAAATTACTCTTACAACATTATGTCTTTTTATAATTTTACAGTTTCGACAAAGTATTTTTACAGAAGCTTGTACCTTCATTTTTTTTCCTAAATATTTTTATGTTTTATTACTTAATTCAAATTAGCTTTTTTTAAAATAGAATCGTATTGACTAGACATAACTAATGTTTGAATTTGAGCAATAAAATCTATAATTACTACAACAACAATTAACAATGAAGTTCCACCAAAATAAAAAGGAACATTCATCGCACTTCTCATAAATTCTGGCATCAAACAAATAAAAGTAATATATAAAGAACCTACTAATGTTAATCGTAGCATGATCTTATTAATATATTTTGCTGTTTGTTCACCTGGTCTAATACCTGAAATAAATGCACCTGATTTTTTTAAATTATCTGCTGTTTCACGAGGATTAAAGACTAATCCTGTATAAAAAAAACAAAAAAATACTATTGCAGTTATATAAAAAATTAAGTATAAAAGTTGATTGGGTTGTAAATAAAATAATATAGTTTGTAACCATTGATATTGATTACTTATTTGACACCACGATATAATTGTTACAGGAAATAGAACAATACTAGAAGCAAAAATAGCCGGCATAACACCTGACATATTAATTTTTAAGGGCAAATGAGTACTTTGAGCAGAGTAAATACGACGACCTTTTTGACGCTGTGCATAATGTACAACAATTTTTCTTTGCGCACGTTCAATGAAAACGACAAGAAAAATCACTAAAAATATGAGTATTAAAATTAATAAAAAAGATAAAAAGTGCAAACTTCCTTGTCTTGTTTGTTCAATAGTATTACTGATAGCTGAAGGCAAACCTGCTATTATTCCTATACAAATAATAATTGAAATACCATTCCCAATACCACATTCTGTAATTAATTCTCCTAACCACATTAAAAACATGGTACCCGTTACCAAACTTATAACAGCAGTTAAATAAAAATAAAAATCAGCATGTATTATAATTGTATGCATACCTGTTATATTAGGAAGACTAGTAGAGATTCCAATAGATTGAATAAGAGCTAATATTAAAGTAGCATATCTAGTATATTGATTAATTTTATTACGTCCAGATTCACCTTCTTTTTTTATTTCAGACAAAGTTGGAGATACTAATGTTAACAATTGAATAATGATAGAAGCTGATATATATGGCATAATACCTAAAGAAAAAATAGAAGCACGACTTAAAGCACCACCAGAAAACATGTTAAACATATCAACAATAGTACCTTTTTGATCATTTAACATTCTTGATAAAATTGTAGTATCAATTCCAGGAATTGGAATAAAAGATCCAACACGAAAAACAATTAGAGCTATGATTACAAAAATAACTCTTTGTTTAAGCTCATTAATACTTCGACTAGTATTTTTAACATTTAATCCTAATTGTTTTATCATTTTTTATCATTTATCCTTCAATTCTACCACCAACTTTTTCAATTTCAAGACGAGCACCTTTTGTTACAAGTAGTCCTCGTATTATTAAAGAAACTGTTAACTTACCTGTAAGAATTATTTTGGCTTTTTTAATGTTTTTTTTAATAATATTTTCTTTTTTTAAAATATTAAGATCAATAATATTAGTAGATAAATTTGATATGTCTGATAAACGAATTTCTGTTTGAATATTTTTTTTTCGAGAACTAAAACCAAATTTAGGAAGTCTTCTATATAAAGGCATTTGACCTCCTTCAAAACCACGACGAATACTACTTCCTGATCTAGATTTCTGACCTTTATGGCCACGGCCAGATGTTTTACCAAAACCTGAACCAATACCACGACCTAATCGTTTAGGATTCTGACGTGCTCCACGCGCTGGAGAAAGAGTATTTAAATACATATTTTTATTCCTCTTGTATTTTTAAAATATAAGAAATTTTTTTTACCATCCCTCGGATGGAATCTGTATTATCACGTGTTACAGTATGTCCAATATATCTCAATCCAAGACCAATTAAAGTTTTCTTGTGACTGGGTATTCTTCCTATAGCACTTTTTATCTGAGTAATTTTTATTTTTTTCATTAGATAAAATTTATCCTAATATTTCTTCAACACGTTTATTTCTTTTAGCTGCAATCATTTCTGGAGATCTCATGTTTATTAAGCCATTCATAGTCGCTCGAACTACATTAATTGGATTAGTAGAGCCATAAGTTTTAGCTAATACATTATGAATGCCTGCTACTTCTAATACTGCACGCATTGCTCCACCTGCAATAATTCCTGTTCCATCAGATGCTGGTTTCATAAAAACACTTGATCCAGTATGAGAACCTTTTAAAGCATGTTGTAAAGTTTTATTGATCAATGGTATTGTGATCATATTTCGTCTAGCTTTTTCCATTGCTTTTTGAATAGCAGCAGGTACTTCACGAGCTTTTCCATAACCAAAACCTACTCGACCATCTCCGTTTCCCACTACAGTTAATGCTGTAAAAGAAAATATACGACCACCTTTAACAGTTTTTGAAACACGATTTACTGTAATTAATTTTTCTTGTAAATCACTATTATTTTTTTTTTCGATATTAGCCATTCTATCATTTCTACCTTAAAATTTTAGTCCAACTTCCCGTGCGGATTCTGCTAGAACTTGTATGCGACCATGATATTTGAAACCAGATCGATCAAAAGAGACATTATATATTCCTTTCGATAAAGCACGTTCTGCAATAATTTTACCTATCATTTGCGCTGCTGTTTTATTACCTGTATATTTTAAATTAGCACTTATATTTTTTTCTAAAGTAGAAGCAAATACTAATACTTTTGCTTCTATAGAAGAAATTATTTGAGCATATATATGACGTGAAGTTCGATGTACAACTAATCGAATAGCTTGGAGTTTTTTAATTTTACAGCGTGTTTTCATAGATCGACGTATACGAGAAATAATTTTATTTTTTTTAGATAAAGTCATTTTATTTCTTTTTGGCCTCTTTCATACGTACAATTTCATCTGAATAGCGAATACCTTTACCTTTATAAGGTTCTGGTCTTCGATAAGCACGTAAATTCGCAGCAATTTGTCCCACTAATTGCTTGTCTATTCCTTGAATAATAATTTCTGTTGGAGATGGATTTTCTGCATTAATATTTTTTGGCAAACAATATTTAATAGCATGAGAGTAACCTAACGACATACTAATTATATTATCTTTTGTAATAGAAACACGATATCCAACTCCAGAAAATTGTAGTTTTTTGCTAAATTTTTTAGAAACTCCTATAATCATAGAGTTGACTAATGCTCTTGCAGTTCCTGCTTGAGCCCAAGCATCAGAAAAAGATAATCGTGGTAAAAAAATTATTTTATGATTCAAATATTGTATTTTTACTGATTGATGAATAATGCGTGAAAGATCACCATATTTTCCTTTAATTAATATTTTTTGTGAATCTAATTGAACATTAATATTAGAAGGAACAACAATAGGACGTTTGGCAACACGAGACATTCTTATCCCTCCACACTAAGCTACATAACAAATAATTTCACCACCAAGACCTTCTTGACGAGCCATTCGGTCTGTCATAACTCCTTGAGAAGTAGAAATTACAGCTATTCCCAAACCAGCCATCACTTTAGGTAAATTGTTCTTTTTTTTATATATTCGTAAACTAGGACGACTGATGCGTTGAATTTTTTCGATTACTGGTTTTCCTTTAAAATATTTTAAAATTATTTGTAATTTTAATTGAGAGTCTCCTGTAATGTGAAAATCTTGAATATAACCCTCTTGTTGTAATAATCTAGTTATTGATTTTTTTAATTTAGAGGAAGGCATTGTAACAGAATATTTATTAGCTAATTGACCATTTCTAATCCGAGTTAACATATCTGATACTGGATCTTGCATACTCATTTTTTGACTCCAAATAGTAAAAACTATACCTTACCAACTTGCTTTTTTGAGACCAGGTATTTCACCTTTCATAGCAGCTTCTCTCACTTTAATACGACTTAATCCAAATTTACGTAAAAAAGCATGCGGTCGACCAGTTTGACGGCATCTGTTTCTTTGACGTGATGGACTAGAATCACGTGGAAAAGATTGCAATTTTAAAACAGCATTCCAGCGTTCCTCTTCTGAAAGAAGAATATTAGAAATAATGTTTTTTAATTCCATTCGTTGAATGTAAAATTTATTAGCTAATTTTACACGTTTGACTTCTCGTGCCTTCATTGATTGTTTAGCCATTGAATAACCTTGTATTATTTACGAAAAGGAAAATTAAAAGCAGATAATAATAAACGACCTTCATGATCAGATTTAGCTGTAGTTGTTATTGTGACATCTAATCCACGAACTCGATCAATTTTATCATAATCAATTTCAGGAAAAATAATTTGTTCACGTATTCCTAAACTATAATTTCCTTTACCGTCAAAAGAACTGCACGATAAACCACGAAAATCACGAATACGAGGAACAGCAATAATAATTAAACGCTCAAAAAAATCCCATTTCCTCTGACCACGTAATGTAACTTTACAACCAATAGGATAACCTTGACGAATTTTAAAACCAGCAACAGATTTTCGAGCTTTCGTAACTAATGGTTTTTGTCCGGATATAGCTGTTAAGTCTGAAATAGCATAATCTAAAATTTTTTTGTCAGCAGCAGCAGCTCCTACACCCATATTCAAAGTAATCTTATCAATTTTAGGAACCTGCATAATAGAACTATACTTTAATTGAAGCATAAGTTTTTTTATTACTTTTAATTTATAATAATCATATAGTGTTGCCATTATGTTACTCCTAACGATTAGATCGTTTTATTATTAGATTTAAAAAATCGAACTTTTTTACCTCCTTCAAATCTAAAACCAACACGATCAGCTTTATTAGATTCGGGATTTAAAATGGCAATATTTGATATTTGAATAGGTGCTTCTTTTTCTATAATTCCACCGTTTTTATTTTGAGATGGTACTGGTTTTTGATGTTTTTTTATTAAATTTACATCTTTAACAATAGCTTTTTTTGAAGATAAAATATTTTGAATAATGCTTTTTTTTCCTTTATCTTTACCAGTTAATATAATAACTTCATCATTACGACGTAATTTTGATGCCATTTTTTATTCCTTGACAATTTTATTATTAAAGAACTTCTGGTGCTAATGAAATAATCTTCATAAATTTTTCTGTTCTAAGTTCACGAGTAACAGGTCCAAAAATACGGGTACCAATAGGTTGCTCATTATTATTTAATACAACACAAGCATTTCTATCAAAACGAATAATAGAACCATCTGTTCTTCTTACACCTTTTTTAGTTCTTACAACTACTGCTTTAAGAACTTCTCCTTTTTTTACTTTTCCTCTTGGAATTGCTTCTTTAATTGTAATTTTAATAACATCACCAATGTTTGCATATCGGCGACGTGAACCACCTAATACTTTAATACACATCGCAGAACGCGCACCAGAATTATCAGCTACATGAAGAATTGTTTGTTCTTGAATCATATTTTAAAACTCCAAATTATTTTAATTGAAAATAGATATATTAAAAACTATTCATATAAAATAACTTTATTATAACACTGCTTCTATTCTATGAACAGAAAACATGAACAGACGTGAGTTTGATCATGTTTATAATTTTTTAAAAAATATTTTTTTCAATAATACGTACTAATACCCAAGATTTTGTTTTAGAAATTGGACGAGATTCTCGAATCTCTATTAAATCACCTATTGCACATTCATTTTTTTCATCATGAATATGTAATTTTGTTGTTCGTTTAATAAACTTTCCATAAATAGAATGTTTTATAAATCGTTCTATTGAAACAACAGCAGATTTTTCCATCTTATTACTAGTCACTCGACCTTGTAAAGTTCGAATATTTTCCATTATTTAATAACATCCTTTTCAGTTAATAAACTCTTTACTTGAGCGATATTTCGTCTTACTTTTCTTAATAAATGAGGTTGTTTTAATTTTCCTGAAACAGATTGCATCCGAAGATTAAATTGTTCTCGCAACAATTCTAACAACTCGATATTAAGAGCATTTCTATTTTTTTGTCGAAATAACATAATTGATTTCATTACATCACCATTTTATTAACAAAAGTAGTTTTAATAGGCAATTTTGCTGCAGCTAATTTAAAAGCTTCCCGAGACTCTTGTTCAGTCACTCCATCTAATTCATAAAGAATTTTACCTGGTTGTACTAAAGCGACCCAATATTCAACATTTCCTTTTCCTTTACCCATTCTTACTTCTAGCGGTTTTTGTGTGATAGGCTTATCAGGAAATATACGTATCCACATTTTTCCTTGTCTTTTAATACAACGAGTTATGGCTCTTCTTGCAGATTCAATTTGACGTGCGGTTAAACGTCCTCGATCAGTCGCTTGTAAACCAAAAGAACCAAAATTAACATTAGTACCAGAAGCTAATCCACGATTTCGACCTTTATGCATTTTCCGAAATTTAGTACGTTTTGGTTGCAACATTAATTACTTCTCCTTATTCTCTTACTTTATCTTTCTTACTTGCGATTTTTGCGATGTTGTTTTTTTGCTTGGACAGAAGGTTTTTCTAATTTTTCAATTTCTTCCATACCACCTAATATTTCACCTTTAAAAATCCAAACTTTAACACCGATTACACCATATGTTGTATGAGCTTCTGAAGTACTATAATCAATATTTGCACGCAGTGTATGTAAAGGAACTCTACCTTCTCTATACCATTCTCTACGAGCTATCTCTGCTCCTCCTAAACGACCACTGACTTCAACTTTGATACCTTTAGCACCTTGTCTCATTGCATTTTGTACGGATCTTTTCATAGCACGGCGAAACATGACTCTTCTTTCTAACTGAGAAGTAATACTGTCTGATACTAATTTAGCATCTAACTCAGGTTTACGTACTTCAGAAATATTTATTTGAACTGGTACACCAGTAATTTTAGCAATATTTAATCTTAATTTTTCTACATCTTCACCTTTTTTACCAATAACAATACCAGGTCTTGCTGTATAAATAGTGACGCGAATACTTTTTGCAGGTCTTTCAATAGTAATACGAGAAATAGATGCTTTTATTAATTCTTTTATTAAAAATTTACGAACTTTATAATCACTATCTAAATGATTAGCAAAATCTTTAGTATTTGCAAACCAAACAGAATTCCATTTTTTTATTATTCCTAGTCGCATGCCATTAGGATGTACTTTCTGACCCATTACTATTTCCCCTCAATATTAATGATCAGATACAATCACAGTAATATGACTCGTACGCTTTAAAATACGATCTGCACGTCCTTTAGCACGTGGCATCATTCTTTTCATTGTTGAACCTTCATTAACAAATATTTTTTTAATTCTTAATTTATCTATATCAGCACCATCATTATGTTCTGCATTAGCAATGGCTGATTCTAAGACTTTTTTTACTAAAACAGCTGCTTTTTTATTACTATAAGTTAAAATATTTAACGCTTGTGGTACTTTTTTCCCACGAACTAAATCGACAATTAAACGTATTTTTTGTGCAGAAGAACGTGCTTGACGATGTTGAGCTAAAGTTTCCATTAACTACTCCTCTCTTTTACTTTAACGTTTTTTTACTTTTTTATCAGCAGTATGTCCTCTATAAGTACGAGTTAAAGAAAATTCACCTAACTTATGACCAACCATTTCTTCTGTAATAAAAACAGGAATATGATTCCGGCCATTATGGATAGATATTGTTAAACCGACCATATTTGGAAATATTGTCGAACGTCTTGACCAAGTTTTAATCGGTTTTTTATCATTTGTCTTTACTGATTTTTCTACTTTTTGTAATAAACTGACATCAATAAAAGGACCTTTCTTAAGAGAACGTGGCATAAAATGATTTTCTCTCTAATAATTATTTTCTACGATGACGTAAAATAAATTTTTCAGTACGTTTATTTTTACGAGTTTTTTTACCTTTAGTTTGCATACCCCATGGAGTAACCGGATGTTTTCCAAAATTTCTTCCTTCACCACCTCCATGAGGATGATCAACAGGATTCATTGCTGTTCCACGTACAGTAGGACGTATTCCTATCCAACGTGATGCTCCAGCTTTCCCTAAAACTTTTAACATATGTTCAGAATTTCCTACTTCACCAATAGTTGCTTTACAATTAGACTGAATTTTTCTCATTTCACCAGAACGTAAACGTAAAGTAGCATATTCTTGATCACAAGCTACTAATTGTACATAACTTCCTGCTGAGCGAGCTATTTGTCCTCCTTTTCCAGGTTTCATCTCTACATTATGAATAAATGTACCGACTGGAATATTTTTAATTGGTAAAGCATTCCCTATTTTTATAGGAGAATGCGAACCTGATATAATAGTATCTCCTATTTTTAAATCCTTAGGAGCCAAAACATATCTTCTTTCACCGTCTTTATATAATATTAAAGCAATATTAGAAGAACGATTCGGATCATATTCAAATCTTTCTACTATAGCTTCGATATTATCTTTACTTCTTTTAAAATCTATAATACGATATGCCCTTTTATGTCCACCACCAATATGACGTGTAGTAATTCTACCATTATTATTACGCCCTCCACTTTTATTTTTTTTCTTTAAAAGCAGCGCATATGGTTTTCCTTTATACAATTCTGAATTTAGAATTTTCACCACATGGCGACGACCCGGAGATGTCGGTTTACATTTAACAATTGCCATTTTTTGTCCTCCGACTACTCTGTATTGCCAATGAAATCTAAATTATACCCTTTTTTTACCTTAATATAAGCTTTTTTCCAATTACTTTTCTCAATAGTACGATTAGATTGACGCTTCTTTTTACCTTTGACTTTTAATGTTCTTATACAATCAACTTCTATATCAAATATTTTTTTCACTGCACATTTTATTTCATATTTAGTAGCATTATTCAAAACTTTTAAAACAACAGTGTGAAATTTTTCTATAGATATAGATGATTTTTCAGAGATATGTGGAGAAAGTAGTATTTTGAGCAAACGTTCTTCAGCAATCATGAAAGTATTTCCTCTACTTTTTGCACTGCTTCTACAGTAATAATAACATGCTCAAAAGCAATTAAACTAACAGGATCTATAGAATTTACATCTTTCACATCTACTCCATACAAATTTCTAGATGCAAGAAATAAATTATTGTCTTTTTGATGAAGAATAATCAAAACATTTTTTAAATTTATATCCTGTAATTTCTCTACTAAGAGTTTTGTTTTAGGTAAAGCTAATGAAAAATTCTTAAATACAATTAATCTTTTTTGACGTATTAATTCAGAAAAAATACTTTTTAACGCACCACGATACATTTTTTTATTAACTTTTTGACTATATTCTTGCGGTTTTGCAGCAAATGTAACACCACCTGATCGCCAAATTGGACTCCGAAAAGATCCTGCACGTGCACGACCAGTACCTTTTTGACGCCATGGTTTTCTACCTGATCCAGAAACTTCAGCACGACTTTTTTGAGCTCTCGAACCTTGACGGGTAGATGCTGAATAAGCAATAACGACTTGATGAATTAGAGCTTTATTAAAATCACGGGCAAAAATGATTTCAGAAACACTAAGCATACTTTGTATGTCTTTAACTACTAATTCCATGCTTTACTCCTCACTGCTTTCAAACCTTAATAGCTGGTTTAACGATAAGATCACTACCGGTAGCACCGGGAACAGCACCTTTTACTAAAAGAAGATTTTTATTCTCATCTATATCTACTATCTGTAAACTTTGTATAGTAACGCGACTATTCCCTAGTTGTCCTGCCATTTTTTTTCCTTTAAAAACTCTACCCGGAGTTTGATTCTGTCCGATAGAACCAGGTACTCTATGAGATAAAGAATTCCCGTGTGTTGCATCTTGAGTATGAAAATTCCAACGTTTTACTGTTCCAGAAAAACCTTTTCCTTTGGAGATACCTGTAATATCAACTTTTTTTATATTATTAAAGAAATTAATTTTGATATTTTGACCTACTTGAAATTTTTTATCTGAGTTAATTTTAAATTCCCATAAACCACGACCAGGAGTAACTCCAGACTTTAGAAAGTGACCTGCTTTTGGCTTATTTAACCTATTTATTTTTTTTATACCAGTAGTTACTTGAATGGCACAGTAAAAATCAGTATTTATATTTTTTACTTGAGTAATTCGATTTTCTTGAAGTTCAATTACTGTAACAGGAATTGAAGAACCTTCTTTAGTAAAAATACGAGTCATACCAAGTTTTTTACCAATTAAACCAATCATGCTTTTGATACCTTAATTATATATATATAATCAACCTAAACTAATCTGTACATCTACACCTGCAGCAAGATCTAAACGCATGAGTGCATCAACAGTTTTTTCAGTAGGTTCTACTATATCAATTAAACGCTTATGTGTACGAATTTCATATTGATCACGTGCATCCTTATTTACATGTGGAGAAACTAAAATAGTAAAACGTTCTTTACGAGTTGGAAGAGGAATCGGTCCACGTACTTGTGCACCAGTTCTTTTTGCTGTTTCAACAATTTCTGTCGTTGATTGATCAATTAACCTGTGATCAAAAGCTTTTAAACGAATACGAATTCTTTGGTTCTGCATAAGCCAGAACTCCAATTATATACACACACTAAAAAATTAATCTTCTCTGAAATTTTATCTATATTCAAGAGTAGATATAATTAATAAAATTATATAACTCCTATATTAGGAGTATTTTTTAAAATATATGAATTTATATATTTAATAAAATTAGCTTGTCATAATATTTTATTTTTAAATAAATTAGCTAATATTATATATTAAAATAAAAAAAAAAAATATTTTTATTATATAAAAAATCAAGAAAAGAGCATTTTATACTCTTTTCTTAATAAACTCAACTAGATAATCAGTATAAAAAATTTTTTTAAATAGAAAAACATTAGATTAATACTTTCGAAACGACACCAGCTCCAACAGTACGACCTCCTTCACGAATAGCAAATCGTAACCCATCAGCCATAGCAATTGGATTAATTAAAGTAACAGTCATTTTTATATTATCTCCAGGCATAACCATTTCAATACCTTCTGGTAGTTCAATAGAACCTGTTACATCAGTAGTTCTAAAATAAAACTGAGGACGATATCCTTTAAAAAATGGAGTATGACGCCCCCCTTCTTCTTTAGATAAAACATACACTTCAGATTCAAATGTTGTATGTGGATGAATACTACCTGGCTTAGCTAAAACTTGACCTCTTTCAATTTCATCACGTTTTGTACCGCGAAGTAAAACACCTACATTTTCTCCAGCTCGACCTTCATCTAATAATTTTCTAAACATTTCTACACCGGTACAAGTTGTTTTCGTTGTTTTTTTAATTCCAACAATTTCTACTTCTTCACCAACTTTAATTATACCTTTTTCAACTCGTCCTGTGACTACAGTACCTCTTCCAGATATAGAAAAAACATCTTCTATTGGCAATAAAAAAGGCTGATCTATTGCTCGTTTAGGTTCAGGAATATAACTATCTAAAAATTTAGATAAATCAATAATTTTTGACTCCCATTCTGGATCTCCTTCTAAAGCTTTTAAAGCAGAACCCCGAATAATAGGAGTATCATCTCCAGGAAAATCATATTGTGTTAGTAAATCACGAACTTCCATTTCTACTAGTTCAAGTAATTCTTCGTCATCTACCATATCACATTTATTAAGAAATACAACAATATACGGCACACCAACTTGTCTTCCAAGTAAAATATGTTCACGTGTTTGAGGCATTGGACCATCTGTTGCTGCAACAACTAAAATAGCACCATCCATTTGGGCTGCACCAGTAATCATATTTTTTATATAATCTGCATGACCTGGACAATCTACATGAGCATAGTGTCTAAATTCAGTATCATACTCTACATGAGAAGTGTTAATTGTAATACCTCTTGCTTTTTCTTCTGGTGCATTATCAATTTGATCAAAAGCACGCGCAGAACCACCATATTTCTTTGATAAAACAGTTGTAATTGCTGCAGTTAAAGTTGTTTTCCCATGATCAACATGACCAATAGTTCCAACATTTATATGAGGTTTTAAACGCTGAAATTTTTCTTTAGACATAATTCTTATTCCTTAGATAAAATGTTTTGTATAAATAAAAATATTGTATACATTATAGAAAAAAACTGCTACTTTTCTCTTTTTTCAATGATAGACATAGAAATGCTGGAAGGTGCTTCTACATATTTTAAAAACTCCATAGAATAAGAAGCTCTACCTTGTGTTTGAGAACGCAAATCAGTAGCATAGCCAAACATTTCTGATAAAGGAACACAGGCACTAATGTTTTTACCTATTAATAAATCTTGCATTCCTTCGATAATACCTCTTCTGCGATTTAAATCACCTATGACATCTCCCATATAGTCATCTGGAGTTTCTACTTCTACTTTCATAATTGGCTCTAATAAAACTGGATGAGCTCTTTTAAAACCATTTTTAAATGCAATAGAAGCTGCTAATTTAAATGCTAATTCAGACGAATCAACATCATGATAAGAACCAAAATAAAGACGAACACCAATGTCTACTACAGGGTAACCAGCTAATGGACCATATTTTAATTGTTCTTGAATTCCTTTATCAATAGCAGAAATATATTCGCTAGGTATTACTCCTCCTTTAATATCATTAACAAATAAATATCCTGCACCTCCTGGCTCTAATGGAAATAATTCTATAACTACATGACCGTACTGACCTCTTCCACCTGATTGCTTAATATGTTTACCTTCAATATCTTCAACTTTATTTAAAATTGTTTCACGATATGCCACTTGAGGTTTTCCAACATTAGCATCAACACTAAATTCTCGTTTCATTCGATCAATAATAATTTCTAAATGTAATTCACCCATACCTGAAATAATAGTTTGATTAGATTCTTGATCAGTTTTTACTCTAAAAGAAGGATCTTCTTTTGCTAATCGATTTAAAGCTAGTCCCATTTTTTCTTGATCAATTTTAGTTTTAGGTTCTACAGAAATAGAAATTACTGGTTCTGGAAATTCCATACGTTCTAATATAATTGGTTGATTTAAATCACATAAAGTATCACCAGTAGTTACATCTTTTAACCCAATAGCTGCAGCAATATCACCTGCATATACTTCTTTTATCTCTTCTCTTTTATTGGCATGCATTTGAACAATTCTACCAAATCTTTCTCGTTGAGATTTTACTGAATTAAAAACAGTATCTCCAGATTTTACAACTCCTGAATACACACGGAAAAAAGTTAAATTACCTACAAATGGATCATTAGCAATTTTAAAAGCTAGAGCAGAAAAAGGTGCACTGTCATTTGAAATTCTAATAGCTGGAGTATTTGTATTATTATTTAAAACACCTTTAATATCTTGAATATCATTAGGAGCAGGTAAATATTCAATAATTGCATCTAACAAAGCTTGAACGCCTTTATTTTTGAAAGCAGAACCACAAGTAATTAATACAATTTCGTCATTTAATGCACGCTTTCGCAATGCAGACTTAATCTCAATCTCAGATAATTCTATACCATTTAAGTATTTTTCCACTAAATCTTCATTAGACTCAACTGCAGATTCAATTAAATTTTGATGCCATTTTCCTGCTAATACCGTCATTTCATCAGGAATATCAGAATAAGTGAATGTTAAACCCTGATCAGAATCTTTCCAATAAATAGCTTTCATTTTTATTAAATCTATCACACCAACAAAACTATCTTCTGTACCAATAGCTAGCTGCAAAGGAACAGGATTAGCACCGAGTCGTGTTTTAATTTGTTCAACTACTTTTAAAAAATTTGCACCCATGCGATCCATTTTGTTTATAAATGCTATACGAGGAACTTTATATTTATTTGCTTGACGCCATACAGTTTCTGATTGAGGTTGTACGCCACCTACTGCACAATAAACCATAACAGCACCATCTAAAACACGCATAGAACGCTCAACTTCTATAGTAAAATCTACATGACCAGGTGTATCAATAATATTAATTCTATGTCGTTCAAATTGTTTTGCCATACCACTCCAAAAAGTGGTAGTAGCTGCTGATGTAATAGTAATTCCTCTTTCTTGTTCTTGTTCCATCCAATCCATAGTAGCAGCACCGTCATGAACTTCACCAATCTTATGATTAATTCCTGTATAAAATAAGATCCTTTCAGTAGTAGTTGTTTTTCCTGCATCTATATGAGCGCTAATTCCAATATTACGATAGCGAGATATAGGAGTTGTACGAGACATTTTCTTTCTCTCATGTTTAGGTTTTTAAAATTTAGATAACTGTCTCAATAATTTTAGAATTATATATAAATAAAAATTATCATAATTTTACCAACGATAATGAGCAAATGCTTTGTTTGCTTCTGCCATTCTATGGACTTCTTCTCTTTTTTTTACTGCTGTGCCTTTATTTTCTATAGCATCATAAAGTTCATTTGATAAACGTAAAGACATAGATTTATCTGCACGTTTTCGTGCTGATTCTACAATCCAACGCATGGCTAATGCATTTCGACGTACTGGACGTACTTCAACTGGTACTTGGTATGTTGATCCACCAACACGACGAGATTTTACTTCTACAGTTGGGCGCACATGCTCTAAAGCTATTTCAAATGCTTCTAATTCTTTTTTGTCTGTACGTTTAGATAAGTTTTTTAAGGCAGTATAAACAATTACTTCAGCAATCGATTTTTTACCATCTATCATAAGAATATTAATAAACTTAGCTAGTAGTTCTGAAGAAAACTTTGGATCTGGTAGAATTTTACGAGTGCTAATAATACGACGACGTGGCATAAAGACTCCTTTAAAATAATTATATAAATAACTATACGAGTTATTATAAAAATAATAATATTTTATATTTTAGGTTTTTTAACTCCGTATTTAGAACGACCTTTCTTGCGCTCTTTAACACCTGCACAATCTAATGCACCTCTTACAATATGATATCTTACTCCAGGTAAATCTTTCACACGACCTCCTCGTATCAAAATTACAGAATGTTCCTGTAAATTATGACCTTCGCCACCAATATAGGCTGTTACTTCAAAACCATTTGTTAATCTTACACGACACACTTTACGTAATGCCGAATTAGGTTTCTTAGGTGTAGTAGTATAAACTCTAATACAAACACCTCTTTTTTGAGGACTTCCATTTAATGCGGGAACATTACTTTTAATAACTTTACGTAAACGAGGTTTACGGACCAATTGATTGACTGTGGCCATAAAAACTCCTATTTTATAATTGATTTTATGGAAAATTATCGACATAATATAAAAGAAAAAGTTTTACTATTTATGCAGATTTTTTAAGATTGGATGTAATTTTTAACCATAACCTAGTATTTTTTACCAAGCCATCTGTTTTTGATGTTTTAATGTCAATGAAACGAAATGAATATAACTTATTAAGATAAACTTACTTGAAATGTTTTTATGAATTCCGCGAGCATAAACATCTTCTTTTATAATATACAACTTAGCTGAAGACATAACTATATTTTTTAAAAAAATATTATCTTTTAATCCAATAAGCACACCGTCTTGAAGCGCCAAAAAATCATCTGATGTTCTTAACATACTTATAACAAGATCAATATTTATTTCAAAAGGAGATTTCATTAAAGTATGTAACATGTTTTTATACACCTTAAAAATTAATAATTGCATCATGACTATCTAATTTTAAACGTAAAAAATATGAATTTAATATATCTATTTTTAATATAAAATTTTCATTGCAATTAAATCCTCTTTTTATTAATGATGCTTCACAACAATAAAAATTTTTAATATCATAAAAAGATAATATAGAAAAAGAAGATGTATAATTACGTGCTAAAATATTATCTGAATGATAACTTTTCATTAACTGTAAAACACCATCACCAATAAAAAATAAACTAATGTTATTTAGAATTGCAGAAATACCAAAAACGGCATCAAGTCCTTCTCTACCAAAACTTGTTCCATGGGGGGAACGAGAAAAAACAAAAGCAATTTTTTCCATTATAAGAAGTGTACCTAATTAAAATTGTATTATACGATCACATATTTTTATAGAATGAGCTAATTCTATCAATCCACTTAATTCAAAACAAAAGGCTAAATTACCTTTTTGAACATTTAAATTCATTTTTTTTTCGTCTTCTATAATACCTCTTCTAAGAGCTGCACTATTGCATACATATAATTTTACTTGATGTTGTCTATTTAATTTTTGCCATGCTTCAATTAAATTAAACTCATCACTTGCTGGTTGAGTCATGTTATTAGCATTAAGAACACCGTCGCAATAAAAAAAAACACTATATAATGTATGTTTTGTTTTGACTAAAGATTGACAAAAAAGAAAAGCAGTACTTGCGTTTTGCGTTCCATAAGCTGCACCTGTAACTAATATTGTGTAATTCATATTTAAATTTTTATACTAAGAAGAACGTTTAAAATAATTTTTAATGATATTTATAAAATTAATTTTTACTAATAAATATACTATTCTATGTTTATAACATCTAATAATTCTATATCAAAAATTAAAGTCGAGTTACTCGGAATCCCATTAACACCTCTTTCTCCATAACCTAAATGAGGAGGAATAACTAATTTCACTTTACCTCCTTTTTTAATATATTTTAATCCTTCTTGCCAACCTAATATGACATCTTTCAATACTAATGATACAGGTTTTCCTCTTTTATAAGAATTATCAAATTCTATCCCGTCAATTAATTTTCCAATATAATGAACAGTAATTTTTGTATCATTAGTTAAAATTTCACCTTCTCCTTCTTTTTCTACAAGATATAAAAGACCACTAGATGTTTTTTTTACTCCCTTAATTTTAGAAAAATTTTTCATATATACTTCTCCTTTCATAAAATTTTCTTTTGCACTTTTTGCAAATTGAATTTTATTAGCATTTTTTAATTTTTCTTCTAATTCTTTTAAAATCACTGAAATTTCTTGATGTGATAATTTTAAATTACCAGAAATTGCATCTTGCACTCCCTTTAACAGATTTTCTTTATCTAATTTTATGCCTATTTTTTTTTGTGTTTCAAAAGATTGATTCACATAATCTCCTAATGAAACACCTAAAGAATAACTTAATTTTTCATTATTATTTTTAAATATATTATTCGTTTTCAAAGAAGATTGAATGTGAATATTATTCAAAGATGTTTCTTGAGAAAACGATTTTGGAATATATAATATTATACATAGTAATATTATTCTTTTAAGAAGTAAAAAAATCATTTGTTGCTCCAAGAAAACTTCTATAAAATATTATATCTTTCATTAAAAAGTATAATTTTTTCAAAATGAATTCGATCAAAAGCTAATAAAATTTTTTTTAGTATGCTAACTAATTAACATTGATATTTTTATAAAAAAATTTTATGATAGATATTGATATCTATAAATATATCTAAAATATAATGAAATAGTATTGAAAAATACTATTTCATTATTTACACATAACATTTTTCTAAAGCATGATAAAAACGTTGCATACCTTCAACAATATCAATCTTATTAATAATTAATGACGGTGCTAGACGAATAACATTATGACCAGCTGTAAGAAAAATTACACCTTCTAATAAAGCAGAATTTAATATTTTATGTATTTTATTAGAACAATGTGATTTTAATACAATACCTATTAACAAACCACGACCTCGTATCTCTTCAAATAATTGAAAACGTTTATTAATAATATTTAGTTCATAAACGATTTCTTTAAATTTCTTTTCAACTCCAGATAAAACTTTTTTCGTATCAATAATATTAATAACAGATTCTGCTACAGAACAAGCTAAAGGATTTCCTCCATATGTAGTACCATGAATACCTGGCTTTATAATAGATACAATTTTATTTGTAGTTAACATTGCACTTATTGGAAAACCTCCACCTAAAGATTTTGCAAGAGTTAGAATATCTGGAATAATATTGTAATGTTGATAAGAAAATAACTTTCCAGTTCTACCAACTCCAGTTTGTATTTCATCAAAAATTAACAGTGCATCGTACTTATTACATAATTCACGTAATTCTTCTATAAATGAAATTGTGGCAGGTATGACACCTCCTTCTCCTTGTATTAATTCTACGACTATTGCACAAGTATCGTTATCAATTATATTCTTAACAGTATCAATATCATTAAATAAAGCATGTGTTATTCCTAAAGGTTTTGGACCAAAATTATTAGAATATTTTTCTTGACCACCAACAGAAACAGTAAAAAACGTACGTCCGTGAAAGGAATTATAGAAAGAAATAATTTTATTTTTTTTTGCGTGATGTGTTTGAGATGCATAATAACGTGCTAGTTTAAAAGCGGCTTCATTGGCTTCTGCACCAGAATTAGCAAAAAAAACTCGTGTTGCAAAGCTAGAAGAAATTAATTTTTTAGCTAATCTAAGAGCTGGTTCATTAGTAAAAACATTACTTAAATGCCATAACTTTTTACTTTGTTTTTTTAAAGTTTTATTGAGTACAGGATGACAGTGACCTAGAGATGTAACTGCAATACCTCCAGAAAAATCAATATATTCTTTTCCGGTCTGATCCCAAAGACGACTCCCTTTTCCCCGTACAGGAACAAAGGGAAGAGGACTATAAACAGGCAAAATTAATTCGTCAAAACTATTTCGTGTCATTAATACTTTTTTTGATATCATTAAATTTCCTAAAAAGTATTTGTTATGATAAAAAACTCTTATAATAATATTTTGATAAACATTTTTAAATATTACTTAAAAAGTGTAAAGTTTTATTTTCATGACTATAATTCTTTAATTTGATATTAAAAATTAAAAAAGAATTTTAAGTTTTTAAAGTAAAATATACATTATATTGAAAAAAAATTAAACTTATTTTATTTATAATTTTCTAAAAAATATTTTGTAAAATATCAGGTGATATATTTAAATTTATGAAAATATAATTAAATGTTACATTATATTTTATAAATTTTAAAATCTATAAAAAAGGTAATAAAAATGACTAATATAAATAAAATAGGTCTCACATGGATTAGTTTTTTTTCATATGCATTTACAGGTGGATTAGTTGTAGTTACAGGAATTATTATGGGAAATATTGCTGATTATTTTCATTTATCCGTATCTAAAATGAGCAATATATTTACTTTTTTAAATGCAGGAATATTAATAGCAATTTTATTAAATTCTTGGTTAATAGAAACTATATCATTAAAAAAACAATTAATATTTGGTTTTTTTTTAACAGTTATAGCTATAGTAGGAATTGTTTATAGTCATAGTGTTTTTATATTTTCAATTAATATGTTTATACTTGGTTTAGTAAGTGGAATTACTATGTCAATTGGCACATTTCTGATCACTTATCTATATTCAGGATCAAAAAGAGGCTCTAAATTATTATTAACTGATTCCTTTTTTAGTATGTCTGGTATGATTTTTCCTATTGTTAGCGCCTATTTTTTAGAAAAAAAAATTATTTGGTATTGGACCTATATCTCTATAGGAGGAATATATTTATTAATTCTTATTTTATCAATAATCTTTCATTTTCCAAAATTAAAAAATAATACTCATCAGCATGAAAAAGTAAAAGAAAATTGGAATCTTAATATAATATTATTATCAATTTCAGCATTACTTTATATATTAGGACAATTAGGTTTTATTTCTTGGGTACCACAATACGCTACTGAAATTATCAATATTGATATTAAAAAAACTGGCAATTTAGTTAGTAGTTTTTGGATGTCTTATATGATCGGTATGTGGTTTTTTAGTTTTATCATTAAATTTTTTAGCTTACACCGTATATTTATATTTCTAACAGGTATTTCTTCTATTCTTATGTATTTTTTTATACACATCCAAAATTATATATTTTTACAATGTATTATTGTTAGTCTAGGTTTTTTTTCTAGTGCTATCTATACTATAATTATAACATTAGCCTCATTACAAACAAAAAATCCTTCACCAAAATTAATTAATTTAATTTTATTGTTTGGAACTATAGGAACTTTACTTACATTTATTGTAACTAGTCCTATTGTTGAGAAAAAAGGATTATATACGACTTTATTTAGTGCCAATATATTTTATGGTGTAGTATTTTTACTATCTATATTAATTTATATTAATACAAAATATAGAAAGAATTTTATATAAAATATTTTTCCAAATGTATTAATCTAATTTTATTTTTAAAAAATAAACTAGAAAAAATATTTCTGGTTTATTTAAAAAAAGAAAACAATCCTAATTTAGAATATATGTTCTGTATCGTTTTTTCGGATTTTAATTGTGCTTTTATTGCTCCCTCATAAGCTATTTTTTTTAAATAAGATTCATCACTACGATATTTAATATAAGATTTTTGTAATTTAGATAAAAAATTAGACAAATGAGTTGCAACCATATTTTTGAATTCAGCATACATTACACCTTCTAATTCTTTTGATAAAACGTTAATTTCTTTATTAGTAATAGCAGAAAATATTTCTAATAAATTTGAAATTCCTGGTTTTTTTTCTATATCATAATATATTTTAGATAATTTTTCAGAATCGGTAACAGCATTTTTTATTTTTAAAATAACATCTGATATATCATCTAATAAAAAAATAACATTTTTTTTATTAATATCAGATTTAGACATTTTTTTTCTTGGTTCTAATAAACTCATTATCTTTGAACCATATTGACTAATTAAAGGTGTAGGTAATGTAAATATTTTTCCATATAACGCATTAACACGATGAGCTATTTTCCGTGTTAATTCTAAATGTTGTTTTTGATCTTGTCCTACTGGAACAAAATTAGTTTGATATAATAGAATATCTGACGCCATCAAAATAGGATAATTAAATAAACCTACATTTGTTTTTTTTATATAATTATTTTCTGTTATTCTTTTAATTTTAAATTGGGTCATTCGAAGTAATTCTGAAAATTGACTAAAACAATTTAAAATCCAATTTAATTGACTATGTTGATAAACATGCGATTGAACAAAAATAATACTTTTATTTGGATCTACTCCACAAGCTAAATAAAAAGATAACGTATCTAATATTGATTCTTTTAAAGAAAAATTTTTTTTTTGTATAGTCAGAGAATGTAAATCTGCAATACAATATAAGCATTCATAATCATTTTGCATTTGAGACCAATGACGCATAGTGCCTATATAATTTCCAATAGTTAATTTTCCAGATGGCTGTACGGCACTGAATAAAATCGGTTTATGAAAAATCATTTTACATCCTGTATCAAAAATATTAATGAATAGATCTTGAATGAGCATGCTTCAATTCTTTTCTAATTTTTTTAATTATAAGATCATAATTAGAATATTTAAATAATCCAGACCCTATAACAAAAGAATTTGCACCAGAAAATGCTATTTCAGCAATATTATCTAATTTGACGCCACCATCTACCTGCAGAATAATATCTAAAAAATTCTTATCGATAATTTTTCTTACTTGACGTAGTTTATTAAACGTCGATGGTAAAAAAGACTGATTTCCAAATCCTGGATTTACTGACATTAAAAGAATTAAATCTAGTTTTTCTAATATATAATCAAGAAAATTAAGTGGTGTAGTAGGATTTAGTGCAAGTCCAGCTTTACATCCAGATTCTTTAATCAGCTGTAGTGTTCTTTCAATATGTTCTGTCGCTTCGGGATGAAAAGTAATAAAAGTAGCTCCAGCTTTAGCAAACTGAGGAATCAAGTTATCTACTGGTTTCACCATTAAATGTACATCAATCGGTGCTATTATATTATAATTACGTAATGATTCTAAAATCATTGGACCCATTGTTAAATTAGGTACATAGTGATTATCCATAACATCAAAATGTATTAAATCACCACCTGCATCTATTACTTTTTGTGTATCTTCTCCTAAACGCGCAAAATCAGCAGATAAAATTGATGGAGCTAAAAAAAATTTTTTCATCTTAATTTTCCTTTCTTTATTACAAATTAGTTATATCTAGAATCTAAAAAGATAATGTCCCTACTAAATATAAAGATAATATCTTGCATTATTTTTTTAACTTTAAATACTACAACACATAGAATGTTTAGATTTTACAATATATAAAAAATCTTTTTGATTCAACTAATATGTTAATGAAATATTGGATTTAATACCAGAAAAGGAATAGATATTTTTAAAATAAATTCTATAATTGATACTAGTCTTTCATACTTATAAAAAATTAAAATGATTATAGTTATATCATAGTTTAAAAAAAATAATTTAAATTCTTTTTTTTAAATTATATCAATATCATTTATTATGATAAAATCTTAATTTAAATAGAAAATAAGCAATTTTTTTGAAAACTATTTAGACTGCTATAAAATAGCAGTAGAATAAAAAAATAAAAGTATAATTTATTAGATATAAAAAGAAAAAAATCTTTTACAGTCAATTAAACATTATCACTATAAGTATTAAAAAAATATGGTTCTCATTAGAAAAAATTAATTTAATACGCAGTTACAAAAAATTTTAAGATAAACATCTCACATTAAATTGTATCGTTCTATCTATTTTGAAAAAAATTTTTTCTTGAAACAAGTTTACATATTTTATTTTTTAAAAATTTAAAAAATATTAAAATATTTATATCGTTATTTTTACTTCCTATAGTTTTATTTTTATAAAAAATATTAATTAAAAAATAAAATATGTAATTTCTGAAAAGAATAAAACTATAAGAGCAAAAAAATAATTATAAAAAAAATATATATAAAAATTTTATTAATTTGAAAAAATAAAAAGATTATTGAGAATCTTTAATCGCGGTTAAAATGATATTTTTATCTACATTACTATAAATTTCTGCTTTTCCAATAGATAATGGTAAAACTAATCTAATTTCTCCTGAGATTACTTTTTTATCTCTCATCATATAGGGAATATATGAAGCTGCCGACATATTTTTTGGTCCTTTTACTGGCAAACCTGTTCTTTTTAACAACATAAGTATTCTTTTAAAATCTGATTTTTTCAAATACCCAAGTAATTCTGAAGTACGAGCAGACATGATCATACCTACTGATATAGCTTCTCCATGTAACCAATTACCATATCCAGCATGAACTTCAATCGCATGACCATAAGTATGACCTAAATTTAACAATGCTCGAAAATTATTTTCTCTTTCATCAAGAGAAATTAATTTAGCTTTTAGTTCGCAGCATTTTTTTATACAATAAGATATTGATTTATAATCAAGTGATAAAACGGTTTCAATATTCTCTTCTAACCAAGAAAAAAAATTTTCATCAAAAATAATCGCGTATTTAATTACTTCTGCCATACCAGATACTAACTCATTATACGGTAGTGTTTTTAAACAATCAATATCAATAATAACAGAAGATGGTTGCCAAAAAGAACCAATCATATTTTTACCAAGTAAATGATTAACAGATGTTTTTCCACCAATCGAAGCATCAACTTGAGATAACAGTGTAGTTGGAATTTGAATAAAACGCACACCTCTTTGATAAACTGATGCTGCAAATCCAGTTAAATCGCCTATTACTCCTCCACCTAATGCGATTAAAGTTGTGTCACGAGAATGCTTTTTTTCTAATAAAGCAGAAATAATTAATTCCATTTCATTTAATGATTTATACTGTTCTCCATCAGAAAGAATCACTTGATCTATTTTTATTCCAGATTTTCTTAAATGATAAAAAACTTTATCTTTTAGAAGATTAGCTAATGTTTTGTTCGTGACTAACATAGCTTGATTTCCAGGCTTCAAAGGCCAGAAGATATTATCTTCTTGAATAATTCCAGCACCTATACTAATAGGATAACTACGTTTTCCTAGAATAACTTTTAACTGTTCCACAATTTTTTACACTCCATTAATTGTTTGTTTGAAGCAGTTTATTATATTTTTTCTAATAAACGAATTATATTAAATGCTACAGATTTAGCACTTTGTTCATCAGTTTGAACTGTTATATCGGCAATTTCTTTGTATAAAGGATTTCTTTCATAGGCTAAATTTTCTAATATAATACGGTTGGAAGTAGAAACTTGTAATAATGGTCTCTTCTTGTCTCTTTGAGTGCGTAATAATTGTTTCTCAATAGTAGTTTCTAAATAAATAACAATACCACGAGCTGAAAGAAAGTTGCGAGTTTCCTTAAATTTAACTGAACCTCCACCTGTCGCAAGTACAATACCTTGTTTTTTAGTTAATTCATTAATAATTTTTCGTTCTCTAATACGAAAACCATTTTCACCTTCTACATCAAAAACCCAACTTATATCAGCACCCGTACGCTTTTCAATCTCTTGATCAGAATCAAAAAATTCCATATTAAGTTGTTGAGATAATTGACGACCAATAGTACTTTTTCCAGCACCCATAGGTCCAATTAGAAAGATGTTTCGTTTTTCTGCCATGTTTTTATTACTAAGATAATTCGTTAATAATACCAGTGCTCAGCATATTTTGCTGGCACGACATAAATAAAAATTCAAATTAGAATAAAATTAATTTTTAAAGAAATAATATATATGTTTTCACATATATTAAAAATATTTAATTTTTATATTCTATTAATAAATTGATTCTAAATGAAGACTGTAAATATATTTTAAAAAATTTCTTTTATAATTGTTTCATTAATAAATTTTATCCTTTAAGTTAATTAAAAAAATTTTAAAACATTCTATCAGAATCTAGATAATTTTTTCTATCTTTCTTCTTTAAAATATATATATTTTATATTTTTTTAATCTATAGAAAACTTTATTATCAATATTTAATTTACTTTAATGAAGCAAAAAACTTGACGTATTTATTTTTTTTAGTTTAAAATATTAAACTAAATGCAAAAATTTTTTTTAGTATAACACATAAATATACATGGTGAGATGTCCGAGAGGCTTAAGGAACACGCCTGGAAAGCGTGTATACGGCAACGTATCAAGGGTTCGAATCCCTTTCTCACCAAAATTTTTATATTACTTTTACTATAAAAAATACTTATTTTATTAATAAAGCTGACTCTAAAGCTATTTTAATCATATTATTAAAACTTAATTCTCTATCTTTTGATGAAAGACTCTCTCCATTTAAAATATGATCCGAAACGGTACATATAGATAAAGCTTTTGCTTTTAATTCTGCTGCTACTCCATATATTCCAGAAGTCTCCATGTCTATAGCTAAAATATTGTATTTTTTTAAAATATCTAACATTTTTTTATCGTCATTATAAAACGAATCTGTTGTAAAAAAATTACCAACACAAACTTTTATCTTCATTTTTTTTATAACTTCTACAGCCTGACAAATCATGTCAAAATCAGCGATTGCAGAAAAATCATGATTATTAAATTTTATTCTATTAAATTTAGAATCAGTCGATGCACCCATACATATAACTACATCACGTAGTGATATGTCATCTCTTAAAGTACCACAAGTTCCTATACGAATAATTTTTTTTACATTATATTCTAAAATTAATTCTCTAACATAAAGAGATGCTGATGGTATTCCTATACCATGACTCATCACCGAAATTTTTTTATTTTTAAAAAATCCAGTATAAGCTAACATTAAGCGAGTTTTATTAATTTGAATACAATCATCTAAATATTTTTCAGCAATATATTTTGCTCGCACAGGATCACCTGGCATAAGCACTATATCTGAAAAATCGTTTTTTTTACTATCAATATGAGGTGTAGGCACAAATTTTTTCCTTTTTTATTTACATGATATAACAGCATTTATAAGATTTAAAGCATGTTTTGACCATATGACATATTAGATAATAAAAAATACTTAGCAATAGTTTGTCCTATATCAGCAAAAGTTTTACGATGACCCAAAAAATGTGTTTTAATACCTGGTGAATAAATTAATATAGGAATATTTTCTCGAGTATGATCTGTTCCTGTCCAAGTTGGATCACATCCATGATCTGCTGTTAAAATTAATAAATCTGTTTTTTTTACTAAATTAATAATTTTAGATAATTTATCGTCAAAAAACTCTAAACCTTTAGCGTATCCAGAAATATCTCGACGATGACCCCAATTTGAATCAAAATCTACTAAATTAGTAAATATAAGAGTATTATTTTTAGAACGTTTTATTTCGTTAATAGTAGAATTACATAATTCATCTAAACCAGTAGCTTTTATATTTTTACTTATTCCTATTCCACCATAGATATCAGAAGTTTTGCCAATTGCGATTACTAGTCCTTGTTTCTCATTTATTAGTTTTTCTAATACTGTTGTAGAAAAAGGTTTTATTGAAAAATCACGTCTATTACCAGTACGCTTAAAATTATATTTGTCATTTCCAATAAATGGTCTTGCAATAACTCTAGCCACTTTATATTCATACTTATCTAAAATAGTACGAATGATTTTACATAATTGATAAAGATTTGATAAACCAAAAAAAACTTCATGACATGCCACTTGTAAAACAGAATCAGATGAAGTATATAAAATAGGTTGTCTTGTTTTAATATGTTCTTCTCCTAAAGAATTTATGATATCAGTTCCTGATGCGTGGCAATTTCCAATACAACCTATTAATTGAGCTTCTTGTATAATTTTTTTTAAAAGTATATCAGGAAAACTATTATGTTTTTTTTTAAAATAACACCAATCATCTAAAACTGGTACTCCTGAAATTTCCCAATGTCCTGAAGTAGTATCTTTTCCAGAAGAAATTTCACTAGCAAAACCATAACTGGCAATAATATCTTTTCTTTTATCAAGTCCTAAAGGATAGTTTCCTGTAGATTTTTTATATGCTTCTGCTATTCCTAATTTAATTAAATTAGGAATATTTAAAATACCTTCTCGACCTATATTAGCTTGACCTAAAAAACACTTTTCAGCTATATGTCCAAATGTATCTGCACCAATGTCATTAAATTTATGAGCATCAGAACTAAAACCTATACCAAAAGAATCTAACACAATTAAAAAAATTCGTTTCATTATTAAATATCCAGAAATTATTTTTTTAAAAAATAACTATTTTATTTTGAAAGTATTACTGTTCTCTAATATTATCAAAAAAAATATCAGAATTTTTATTCATAACTATTTTTAAATTAGCTTGACTAGGGGCTAAATATATTAAACTATCTGAACTATCATAAGCTAAAAAAGAATTATAGTGTTTTATAAAATTATTAATACTACTATGCTTATCAGATCTAATCCAACGTGCAAGAACAATATTAATTTTTTTATATATAGCATCTACATTATACTCAATTCTTAAACGTTCTATCACAACATCAAATTGTAATATTCCAATAGCTCCTAAAATTAAATTATTATTAGTTATCGGGCGAAAAACTTGAATAGCTCCTTCCTCTGATAGCTGAATCAAACCTTTTATTAATTGTTTTTGTTTAAGAGGGTTTTTTAAATAAATACAACGAAATATCTCTGGAGAAAAACTAGGTATGCCAACAAAATTAATTTCTTCTCCTTCAGTAAAAGTATCTCCAATTTTAATGGTTCCATGATTATGTAATCCTATTACATCTCCCGGATAAGCGTTTTCTATAGACAATCGATCTCCTGCTAAAAAAGAAAATACATTAGAAATTGTTATGTCTTTTTTAGTTCGTACATGTCTTAATTTCATCCCTTTTTTATATTGTCCGGAAACAATTCTCATGAAAGCTATTCTATCACGGTGTTTTAAATCCATATTAGCTTGAATTTTAAATATAAAACCCGTAAAATTTTTTTCTTCAGGCTTAACTATACGTTTGTTACTTTTGCGGTATAGAGGAGGTGGTGCCCATGTAATCAAACTACTTAATAAGTGATCAATGCCAAAATTTCCAAGTGCACTACCAAAAAAAACAGGTGTTAACATACCTTTTAAAAAATTTTGATTATTAAATTTAGGATATATACTAATAATTAATTCTAATTCTTGATATATTTGTTGTGATAAATCTATTCCAATATATTTATTTAAAAAAACATCAGATAAATTAGAATATTTTTGAAAATCTATAAAAAAATTTTTTTTTAGGTCCTTGTTTTTATACAAATAAATTATTTTATCAGCAATATGATAAACCCCTCTGAAATTTTGACCACAACTAATAGGCCACGTAATAGGAATACAATTTAAATTTAATTCTTTTTCAATTTCATCTAAAAGTTCTATTGGTTCTCGACTATCACGGTCTAATTTATTAATAAAAGTAATAATTGGAGTATTATGAATACGTGTGACATCTATTAATTTTTTTGTTCTTTCTTCTATACCTTTAGCTGCATCAATAACAACCACACAACAATCTACAGCAGTCATAATACGATATGTATCTTCTGAAAAATCTTCGTGTCCAGGAGTATCTAATAAATTTATTAAAATATTTTTATATTTAAATTGCATTACAGAAGTAGTTACTGAAATACCTCGTTGCTTTTCAATACTCATCCAGTCTGATTTAGCATATTTTCCATTTCCTCTACCTTTAATTGTGCCAGAAGTACGAATGATCTTTCCAAATAATAACATTTTTTCAGTAATAGTAGTTTTTCCAGCATCAGGATGAGAAATTATAGCAAAAGTTCTTCTTTTACTACATTCCTGTTTATAATTTAAGTTAAACATATATACGCTCATTTAAAGTATTTTATATCAAAAATATAATTTATTTTATTAAAAAAATAGTTTCAAAAATATATTTAATAAGATCTCATTATAAGTAATCTTGATTTATTTTAAAAAAACAGTAAAATTATAAAAATTTATAATGTAAATTATATCTATAATACTTATTATTTATTTTTATATTTTAAAAAAGTAGTTTTTATTATAAAACTCTTTCTTACAATTTGTGAAATTTTAAAAATCATATCAAAACATTTTCAATAAATAATAAAAAGAGTTTTTGAAATGAAAAAAAAATTTATATATATTGCATATACTGGTGGCACTATTGGTATGAAAAAATCTAAATATGGATATATTCCTGTTTCTGGATATCTTCAAAAAAAACTTATGAAAATGCCTGAATTTCATAGTCCAGAAATGCCATATTTTACAATAGAAGAATATCGACCATTAATTGATTCTTCTAATATGACACCAACAGAATGGCAAGTGATTGCTGATGATATTGAAAAAAATTATTATAAATATGACGGGTTTGTTATTCTTCATGGAACAGATACAATGGCATATACAGCCTCGGCTTTATCATTCATATTAGAAAATTTAGAAAAACCAGTGATTATAACAGGTTCACAAATACCTTTATCAGAAATTCGTTCTGATGGTCGTCAAAATCTATTACATTCTCTTTTAATGGCAGCAAATCATCCTATTAATGAAGTTACTTTGTTTTTTAATTATAAATTATATAGAGGAAATAGAACTACTAAATCACATGCTGATGGTTTTGATGCTTTTTCTTCTCCTAATTTAGATCCATTATTAGAAGTAGGGGTAAATATTCGTTATCTATATAAAGAAAAATTACATAATGATCATAAAAAGTTAAAAGTGTATCGAATAACACCTCAACCTATTAGTATAATTACTATTTATCCCGGAATTTCTACAAAAGTAATTCGAAATTTTTTATTATACCCAGTAAAAGCATTGATCTTATGTACATATGGCATAGGAAATGCCCCTCAAAATAGAGATTTTTTAAAAGAATTATATTTAGCCTGTAAAAAAAACATCATTATTATTAATTTAACACAATGTGCTTTCGGAAGAGTAAATATGAACGGATACGCAACAGGAAATTCGCTAATAAAATTAGGTGTTATTAGTGGTTATGATTTAACAATAGAAGCTGCTTTAACAAAGTTACATTTTTTATTAAGTCAAAATATTTCAAAAGAAAAAATTTGTTTTCAAATGCAAAATAATTTGCGTGGTGAACTTACACCCATTTAAATTTAATGTTTAAATTTAATAAAATGAATGTTTTCCATGTAAATGATCTGTTTCATCGTATATTTTTTTTATTTCAGGGAAAGAAGCTAATAATTTTGTTTCTACTGTCTCTTTTAAAGTTAAACCAATCATCGAACATCCATTACAACCACCACTAAATTGTATTGTAGCAACTCCTTTATCACTGATTCCAATTAAATTAATTTTTCCTCCATGCATAGATAACTGAGGATTTATTTCTGTGTTTAAAAAATAATTTACTTTTTCTTCTAATGAGAATGACTTTTTAGAAAAATTATTTTTAGAAAAATTGTTTTTAGCATATGGTGCTTTTAAAGTGAGTTGGGAACCAAGATTATCAATTACAAGATCAATTTCTGAATTTTTCAAATAAGGAATAATATTTTTATTGACGTAAATAAAAAATTTATCATATTTTAATGCGATGTCTACTTCTTCTACTTCCTCTTCTGGACAATATGCTACTCCACATTCTGCATCAACTGTTCCAGGATTAATAATAAATACACGAATTTGAGTACCGTTAGGTTCTTTTGATAAAAGTGATTGAAAATGTTTTTGTGCTTTTTTAGAAACAGTAATCATAAAATTTTTTAAATAAATATTTAATTAATCATTAATTTTACTAATTTCTTAAAAAGAATACAAGAAGATTTCAAATAAAATATAAAATTAATTTATCCCTCAAAATATATTATATATATTTGTATATAATGAAAAAAATTGAAATATTTACATAATAACATATATCATGCGGCCCCGAAAATGGGGCTTTTCAATTAATGAAATTTTTTTAAAATATTATATATTAAAAAGGAATATCATCATCAAAATCTAATTCTGAAATAGAATCAACCGATTCTTTGTTTGATGTATATGGTTCTGTGTTTTTAGTAAAATCTGATTTATCTGTTTTTTTGATTTTTACTGAATGTATATTATTGTCATGTGTTAATGTTTTATTAGTATTAGTATTAGTATTAGTATTAGAGTTCCGACTACCTAGCATTTGCATTGTACCTCCAATATTTACAACAATTTCTGTAGTGTAGCGTTCTAAACCATTTTGATCCTGCCATTTTCTAGTTTGCAATGATCCTTCAATATATACTTGAGAACCTTTTCGAAGATATTCGCCTGCAATTTCAGCTAATTTACCAAATAAAACTATTCTATGCCATTCAGTTTTTTCTTTATTTTCTCCAGTATTTTTATCTTTCCAATTTTCTGAAGTTGCTAATGTCATATTCACTACCGCATTACCATTAGGCATATAACGAACTTCAGGATCTTGACCTAAATGCCCAATCAGAATAACTTTATTTACACCTCTACTAGCCATAATAAAACTCCATTTTTTTATTTAATAAAAAGATAATACATTTTATAGATTTTAATTATACATGGTAAAAATTTTATTTAGTATGATTCCCAGGATAAAAAATGGTATATTATTTTTTAATTCTTTTGAATTCTAATTTAAAATTTATACATATCATAAAAATTTAGAAAATTTAATAGTTTTAAATTTAAAATATCATGATGAACATTAATTTTATTTAATTTAAAAAAAATAATCGTAATCCAATCAAGAAATAAATTTATGAAAAAAAAATTATATAATAATGACTTTTTAAAATAATTATTTCTTATTAAATATATGTATGAAAATAAAAAATTTTTTTATACATATATAATATATTAATTAAAAAAACTTTGATAATTTTTTAACTTTATTTTCTAGATAGAAAAAACAAAAAAAACATTAAAATAGGACTTAAATAGATTAGTCCGGAGATAGTGTATTATTGCAATATTACGATATAATTTCATAGAGATTAACTAAATAATGGTATATGCAATAAATATGGCTAAAAATAAATTATATTTACATCAAATTAATAGATTAAAGATTCCACCACATTCTCTAGAAGCAGAACAATCTGTATTAGGCGGTTTGATGTTAGATAATGAACAATGGGATACAGTTTCAGAACATGTTGTTGCCGATGATTTTTTTAGTAAGCCTCATCGTTTAATATTTCAAGAAATGCAAAAACTTCTTGATTTAGGATATCCTATTGATTTAATAACCCTATCTGAATCTTTAGAACAAAAAGGTAAGTTAGAAAGCGTAGGTAGATTTTCTTATTTAGCTGAACTGTCAAAAAACACTCCTAGCACAGCAAATATTACTGCATATGCAGACATAGTAAGAGAACGTGCAATAGTCAGAGAAATGATATTAGTAGCAAATAAAATAGCTAATGCTGGATATGACACGCAAGGACGAAAAAGTGAAGAACTACTAGATTATGCAGAATCTAGTGTATTCAAAATTGCAGAAAAACGTTTTAAAAAAGACTCAGGTCCTAAAAACGTAGAACAAATACTTGATGAAACTGTGGCTAGTATAGAAAAATTATTTCTATCACCACATGATGGAGTAACTGGAATTAATACAGGATACCAAGATTTAAATAAAAAAACGTCAGGTTTACAACGTTCTGAACTAATTATTATTGCCGCAAGACCATCTATGGGAAAAACAACATTTGCAATGAATTTATGTGAAAATGCTGCAATGCTTTATGATAAACCAGTATTAATTTTTAGTTTAGAAATGCCAGGAGAACAAATTATGATGCGGATGTTAGCATCATTATCTAGAGTTAATCAAGCACGAATTCGTACTGGACAACTAAACGATGAAGATTGGTCACGCATGTCTGGTACTATTAACGTACTACTTAAAAAAAAGAATATATATATTGATGACTCTTCAGCATTAACTCCTAATGAAGTTCGTTCAAGAGCTCGTCGTATTTACCGTGAAAATAACGGGCTAACTTTAATAATGGTAGATTATTTACAACTAATGAGAGTACCATCTCTATCTGAAAATCGTACACTAGAAATTGCAGAAATATCTAGGACTCTAAAAGCACTTGCAAAAGAATTGCAAGTACCAGTTATTGCACTCTCACAACTGAACCGTTCTTTAGAACAAAGATCTGATAAAAGACCTGTCAATTCAGATTTACGTGAATCAGGTTCTTTGGAACAAGATGCTGACTTAATAATGTTCATATATCGCGATGAAATTTATCATGAAAATAGTGATTTCAAAGGAATAGCAGAAATTATAATAGGAAAACAAAGAAATGGTCCTATTGGCACAGTTTGTTTGACTTTCAATGGACACTGGTCTAGATTTGATAATTATTCAGGACCTAAATATGATTAAATATAACATAATTTATAAAATTTTTAATAAACCATTTTATTGTTCAATTATTTGTAAAACGACGAGATAAATTATAATAATCAAAAAATATTTTTTTAATTATTTAATAATAAAAAAATTGATTCTTTTTTAAATAAATTATTTAAATATTCAAAAAATATTAAATTTTATCAAATTACAATTTATAAAAATAAGTTTATCAATATATTTTAAAAAATAATAAAATAATTAAAATAATATTATTTTAGCTTTGAATATATAACTATATTAAGAAATTTAATGAATTTAAAAAAATTTTTTATTTATAATAAACAATTATTCAATTAATAAGGATAAATATATGCATAAAAAAATAAATTTAAAAATAGGAATAGTTATGGATTCGCTTAAATTTATCAATATAAATAAAGATTCAAGTTTTGCAATTTTACTAGAAGCACAAAAAAGAGAGCATATAATTTTTTACATAGAAATGAACGATCTGTATTTAAGAAAAGGACATGCATATGCAAGAACTCGTTTAATTAAATTAAAAAAAAATATAACAGAATGGTATAAAGTAATTGAAGAAAAAAATATTCTTTTGAGTACTTTGGATGTTATTTTAATGCGAAAAGATCCTCCATTTAATGCTGAATTTGTTTATTCAACATATATTTTAGAACGTGCAGAAGAAACAGGAGTATTAGTGATTAACAAGCCCCAAAGCTTACGAGATTGTAATGAAAAAATGTATATATCATGTTTTCCTGAACTAATTGCTGACACTCTAGTCACAAGAAGTTATTTTAAAATACGTGAATTTTGGCAAAAAAATCAAGATATTATCATAAAACCATTAGATGGAATGGGAGGAACCAGTGTTTTTCATATTAAAAAAAATGATCCTAATTTTTCAGTAATTATTGAAACGATAACAAATTATGAAACAAAATATTGTATGGTTCAAACTTATTTACCTGAAATAAAATTAGGTGATAAAAGAATTTTACTTGTAAATGGAAAACCTATCCCTTGGTGTTTAGCTAGAATTCCATCACCAGGAGAAACAAGAGCAAATTTAGCTGCAGGAGGAAAAGGAAAAGTACAAGAACTTAGTAAAACAGACTGGAAAATAGCAAATCATTTATCACCTATTTTAAGAAAAAAAGGTTTAATTTTTGTAGGATTAGATATAATTGGAGATAAATTAACAGAAATAAATGTGACAAGTCCAACATGTATTTGTGAAATTGAATCAGAAAAAAATATTTCTATTACTGGTATGTTATTAGATTATATTGAAAAAACTATACGATAGAGAGAATAAAATGATAGTAATTGGTTTCGATTATGGTTTAAAAAAAATTGGAGTAGCAGTTGGAGAAAATATTACTAAAAAAGCTAGACCTATAAGTGTCTTAAACGCAAAAAATGGATATCCAAATTGGAATATTATTAAAAATCTTTTTGAATATTGGGAACCTAAATTTATAATTGTCGGACTACCATTAAATATAGATGGAACAAAACAAAACATAACAAATCAATCAGAAAAATTTGCTTATTTATTAAAATGTAAATTCAATATTTTAACAAAAATGCATGATGAACGCTTAACTACTGTAGAAGCTAAATCAATTATTTTTAAAAAAAGAGGTTTTAAAGCATTACAAAAAAAAGAAACTCATTCTTTATCTGCAGCAATTATATTAGAAAGTTGGTTAGATCAAAATCTATCTAAAATATAATTATATTACAAAAAGAGAAAATATGAAAAATATTCATCTAAATTTTAATAACGTAAAAAAAAAATAGAAAAAATTATTAAAGAAAATAATCTTTCTTCAAAAAAAATAACTATTATAGCAGCAACTAAAAACCAGAATATCAACATAATTAAAAAAGCAATATCGATTGGAATTAAAGAATTTGGAGAAAATTATATACAAGAAAGTATTGTAAAAATACAAGAATTAAAAAATTACAAAAATATTGTTTGGCATTTTATTGGTAAAATACAATCTAAAAAAACTAAAATCATTGCTAAAAATTTTGATTGGTGTCAAACTATTGATCGAAATAAAATTGCTATTTTATTAAACCAATATAGACCAAAAAATTTACTTCCAATAAACGTATTAATACAAATTAATATTTCTCAAGAAGAAAATAAAAATGGTATTAGTATTCAAGATTATCAAAAATTAGCTGAATTAATTAATGTATTGCCTAATCTTAATTTAAGAGGAATTATGGCTATGCCTGAAATAAAAAAAAATGTAATAGATAATCAAATTCAATATAAAAAAATCAAAATTATATTTGAAAAATTAAAAAAACAATATGCTTCAATAGATACTTTGTCATTAGGAACTAGCTTAGATATTAAAGAATCTTTACTAGCTCATAGTAATATGATAAGAATTGGACAGTCTCTTTTTAATAGATAAAAAATAAAAATATTATTATGTTTAAATTATCACCCATTAGTATCTATATCCATATTCCTTGGTGCTTAAAAAAATGTGGATACTGCGATTTTTATTCGTATGTAAGTAAAGAAATTATTCCTGAAAAAAAATATATTGACAATTTGTTAAAAGATTTAGAAAAAGACTTATTACTGATTGAAAAAAGAAAAATTAATACTATTTTTATAGGTGGTGGTACACCTAGTTTGTTAAATAAAGAATCCATTAAAAAATTAATTTACGGTATTAAAGAAAGAGCATTTGTTTCTCATAAAGCTGAAATTAGTATAGAAGCTAATCCTAAAACATTAGAGTTTCAACGGTTTGTAGATTATAAAAATGCTGGTATTAATCGTTTTTCTTTGGGTATTCAAACTTTTCATACACATTTATTAAAAAAAATAGAACGAACATATGATTCTCAAGAAGCAATAAATATCATTAAAGAAACAAAAAAAATTATTCATAATCTTAATTTAGATTTAATGTATGGTTTACCTAATCAACGTTTAGAAGATGCTTTATTAGATTTACAATATGCTATTAGATATAATCCATCCCATATATCATGGTATCAATTTACTATAGAACCGAATACATCTTTTTATGCTCAGAAACCAAAACTTCCTAATGATGATATGATTTTTAAAATACTCATACAAGGAGAAAAATTATTAAAAAAATCAGGATATAAAAAATATGAAATATCTTCATATTCAAAAAAAAACTATGAATGTCAACACAATCTGAATTATTGGAATTTTGGAGATTATATAGGAATAGGTTGTGGTGCACATGGTAAAATTACTCAAAAAAATGGGAAAATGATTAGAACTATTAAAAACAAAAACATAAATGACTTTTTAAATGGAAACTATCTTAGTTCTAGAAATGTTATTTCTCAAAAAGATAAAATTTTTGAATATTTTATGAATGTTTTTAGATTATATAAGCCTGTTTTTAAAAAACACTTTAGAGAAAAAACAAATCTAAATGAGATTGTTATTGAAAAAAGTATTCAAAAAGCAATACAAAGTGGTTTTTTAATAAATAAAATCAATTATTGGAACACGACCAAAAAAGGAAAAAATTTTTTAAACTTATTATTAGAAATTTTTCTAAAATAAATTTATTTTATTATTCTTTCAGTTGAAATACTAAATCAAAAATTTTTTTACCTTGGACAAGTGCTTTTTGTTCAAATTTTGTCATAATACGAGAAATAGGTTGTTTAATATAATTATTATTTTTTGATAAATTAATATAATTTTTAATATTTTTTATTTCTTGTAATATATAAAAAGCATATTCTTTTGAATCAGTAACTATATGTAGTATTCCATTCATCATTATTTTCGTAGAAATAATTTTTAAAAAATTACTTTGTAAAAGTCTTCTTTTATGATGGCGTTTTTTTTCCCAAGGATCCGGGAAAAAAATCTGTACTTTTAACAAAGTCTTATTCATAATCATATGATGAAAAACTTCAGTTGCATCATGATAAATAATTCTTAAATTTTGAATTTTAGAAATGTAAGAAAAATGTAAACAAGATCCTATTCCTGATTTATATACTTCTATTCCGAGAAAATTTTTATCAGGATAATTAATTGCATTTTTAACTAAAGATTCTCCTGAACCAAAACCAATTTCCAATACTACTGGAGAATTAGAATTAAACGTAGATAAAAAATCTAATTCTTTTAGTTGAAAATCAATTCCCATTAAAGACCAATATTTTTGAATTGAATTTAATTGAGATTGTGTAACACGACTTGTTCGGCATACAAAACTACGAATTTGGCGTAAAATAGTACCATTTTGATCATACTGATGTATTAGAATGTTATTTTTCATATTCACTTAAATTTTTATTTGTACTGAATAAATTTAGATTTAATTTTAATTTAAAATATTAATATTTTTTAATACACATCTATCATTTTTTAAAAAATGGTTTTTATTATTATGACAATATATCTTTTTTCACAATTAGTTCTAAATTGGTACCACAAAAATGGTAGAAAAAATTTACCGTGGCAAAAAAATAAAACATTATACACTGTTTGGATATCTGAGATAATGTTACAACAAACTACAGTTAAATCTGTTATTCCATATTTTGAAAAATTTATATCAACTTTTCCTAGCATAAAATCTATATATCATAATAAATTAGATAAAATATTATATTTATGGAGTGGTCTTGGATATTATAATAGAGCTAGAAATATTTATAAATCAGCTCAAATAATTAATATACAATATCAAGGAATCTTTCCTAATAATTTTTTAGATGTAATTAAATTACCAGGAATAGGAAGATCTACAGCAGGTGCTATTTTATCTTTATCCTTAAATTTTTTTTATCCTATTTTAGATGGTAATGTAAAAAGAATTTTAATTCGATATTATGGAATTAAAGGAGCCTTAAGAGATAAAAAAATAGAAAAACAATTATGGTATATGAGTGAACTAATCACACCGATACATAATACTGGAAAATTTAACCAAGCAATAATGGATATAGGGTCGTTAATTTGCACTTCCGTACAACCTAAATGTAATATTTGTCCATTACATAAAAGATGTATTGCAAAAATAGAACAAAAATGGGAAAATTATCCTTTAAAAAACATAAAAAAAATACGTCCTAAAAAAAAATATTGGTTTGTTTTAATAAAATTAAATAATACTTTTTGGATGGAAAAAAATACAAAAAAAGAAATTTGGAAAAATTTATTTTGTTTTCCAAATTTTGATACTGAAGAAATGGCTTTAAATTGGCTCAAAGAAAAAAATATTTACAAGAATGAATATAAAAAAATAATACCATTTATTCACTATTTTAGTCATTTTATTTTAGACATTAATCCAATTTTAATTCAATTATCTTCTCATTTAGAACTTTATGAAAAAAAAAACATAGGTCTGTGGTATAATTTAAAAAAACCACAACATATAGGATTACCAAAACCTGTACAAAAGATACTTGAAAAATTTAAAAAAGATATTTTTTAAAAGGGAGTATTAAAAAAAATGAATCGTATAATTTTTTGTACATTTTTAAAAGAAAAATCTGAAGGTCAAGATTTTCAATGTTATCCAGGAAAAATAGGAGAAAAAATATATAATGAAATTTCTAAAAAAGCATGGAAAAAATGGATAGTACAACAAACTATTTTAATCAACGAAAACAAACTTAACATGTCAAATGTTAAAGATCGTAAAAAATTAGAAAAACATATGAAATTATTTTTATTTAAAAAATAAAAAATGATAAAAAATCTTTTAAAAGATATAAAAATATTTATTTCAATACCATATTTTTCACTTGACAAAAAAATTTAATACAGTGCTTATATTTGATTCTGGCGTCGGCGGCTTATCTATATTAGAAGATATAAAAAAAACATTGCCAAATATAAAGTATATTTATATCCTAGATAATGAAGCTTTTCCTTATGGAAATAAAACAAAATGTTTTATTATTCAAAGAAGTATAAAAATAATTAAGACAATAAAAAAAAACTATCCTATTAGTATCACTATAATAGCTTGCAATACAGCTAGTACTGTAGCATTATCTATTTTGAGAAAAACATTTAATTTTCCTATTATTGGTATCTTTCCAGACATAAAACATGCTGAAAAAATAAGCCAAAATAAAATTATTGGTTTAATTGCTACTCAAGCTACCATTAATTCAAGTTATATAAAGAAAAGAACAAATAAAAAAAATCCTAACAAAAACATTCAAATAATAAGTACAAATAAATTAGCTGTAATAGCAGAAAAAAAAATAAGAGGTTTAATAATTTCAAAAATAGAATTAAAAAAAATTTTTCAAAAATGGATCGATCTTACAATACAGCCCGATACAATCATATTAGGCTGTACTCACTTTTTGCTATTAAAAAAAGAAATAAAAGAAATTTTATATAAATCTATTTATTTCGTGGACTCTAAAGATAAGATTATACAAAATGTTAAAAAACATTTTAATCGATTTAATATAGATCAAAAAATAAAAGATAATATTTTTTTATATTCAAAAAATAATATAGAACTAAAAAAATTGTTATTTTTTTTAAAAAAATATAATTTTAAAGAAATAAATTATCTTAAATTAATTTCTTCATGAACTAAATATTGATATTTTTGAAAAACATAATCTAATAAATTATTCAACAACAAAACTTTTTCTAAATCAGAAGAATATTCTTTTAATAAATCGCTAATTTTATTTTTATATTTTTGTAAAGCATCAGGTTCTAAAATTTGCAAGCAATGTTTTAACCATGTTTTTTTTTCATTACGATTCAATGTATGAAAAAAATTACGAGCACGATAACGAAAAAAAAGAGTCTTCAAACGAAAATCTTGAAAATCAAAATAAATTTTTTCTAAAAAAATTGGTTCAGAATCTCTAATTTTTTTAATATTTTTTTTATCATGTAGATTGAAAAAAGAATTATATAGTTGCAAGTCTACATCTAAAAAATTTTTATCATAATTTTCTTGAGAAAAAATAATCTGAATATTTTTAATAAATTGTCTATTGTTTTTAACAAATTCAATTCTATTATTATGTAATTGCCTATCAAATTTTAATCGTTTCTGATCTTTTTCACGAATTGCTTGTATAGGAGCTAAAATAGGACAACGATTTAAATATAATAATACTATTCCTAAATCAAATAAATTTTTTATATTATTCTGAGAATATGAGATATTTTTTAAAAATAATATTAACTTTTCTATGTCTTTAAATAAATCAAGAGCAATTAATATATTTCTATTATTTTTATGCCATGTTATAGGAAGAATACAACTCATATTTTTACGAATACTACCAAAGCAACCAGAAACATAAATTATTGATTTAAATGTATTTACATCAATTAATTTATATAATTGATTTTTTTTTCTATTTTTTAAAAAAAAATCAAATAATTTTGGTTGTGTTTTTTTAATCAATTTTGCTATTTCAATAGTCGCATATACATCTGACATCGCATCATGTGCATTTAAATGTCTCAGATTATTAGCGGAAGTTAAATCAGAGAGTTTAAAACTAGTTAATCCTAGTTCATTTTTAGGCCATCTGATGCCATTAGGTCTTAAAGCATAACACGCTCGTATTAGGTTTAATAAATCCCAACGAGAATTGCCATTTTTCCAACTCCATTCATAGGGATCAAAAAAATTTCGATAAAATATATTTCTCGTAATTTCATCGTCGAAACTAATATTATTATAACCCACGATACAAGTATTAGATACTGTTAAAATATCATGTATCTTTTTAGAAAAATTATATTCATTAGTTCCATATTTTTGTGTATATTGAGGAGTAATATGAGTAATTAAAATAGAATGCGGATCAGGTAAATAATCATCAGATGGATAACAATAAAAACATTTTGGTTGCTCAATTATATTTAAATTAATATCTGTTCTAATACATGCAAATTGAGCAGGTTTATCAGATGCAGGATTTAAACCAAAAGTTTCATAATCATAAAATAAAAAAGTAGGTTTATTTTTTTTTGAAAGTATCATTTTTTTGAATTTAATAATTGAATAAAATTTTAAACTACTTAAACATTATTTCTATTCAAATAAAACATAAAATAAAGAAAAAAGGATTTAAACATGTCTGATACAAAAAAATCATTTAAAAATGTCTTAGAATTCGTACATAAATTTAGAAGAAAAAATAAAATTAAAAGAGAAATTTGTGATATTGAAAAAAAAATTAGAGATAATCAAAAAAGAATATTACTTCTTGATAATCTTAGTCAATATATTACACCAGATATGAATTATGAAGAAATTAAAAAAATAATTTTTATGATGAAAAGTGATTATGAAGACAGAGTAGATGATTATATTGTTAAAAATGCAGAACTATCAAAAGAAAAAAGGAGTTTATCTAAAGATTTAAAATTAATTATAGATTAATATTATTTTAAAAAATTTTATCTCCTCTGACTGGATTCGAACCAGTGACATACGGATTAACAGTCCGCCGTTCTACCAACTGAACTACAGAGGAATATAGATACATATATACCAAAAATTTATATATCTGTCAAATATATATATCGAAATATAAAATTTTATTTTAAAAAATATAAAATTTTTAAAAGAACTATAGATTATTAGAAAAAATTGATTTATAGTAATAAATATAATAAAAAATACGGCCCTTTAGCTCAGTGGTAAGAGCAGGCGACTCATAATCGCTTGGTCGCTGGTTCAAATCCAGCAGGGGCCATTAAAATAAAACTTAATTTCTACACATTATCTAATAAAAATAAATATCATGCTAATTTTAAATATCAATTAAAATATTAATATTTACTATAACATTCTAAATTTTTTATGATGAACTAGGATTTAATTTTTATGAACTGGAAAAAAGAATTTATTGATTTTTCTTTCAAAAAAAAAGCGTTAAAATTTGGTAGTTTTATATTAAAATCAGGACGAACCAGTCCCTATTTTTTTAATTCAGGTTTATTATCTAGTGGTAAAGACATTATTAAAATCGGTGTACTTTACGCACATTCTATCATAGATTCTAAAATAGAATTCGATATATTATTTGGAGCAGCATATAAAGGTATTCCAATTGTTGTCGCAACTTCTATCGCTCTAAAAAATTTCTATAATTTAAATATTCCGTATGTTTTTAATAGAAAAGAGAAAAAAAAATATGGAGAAAAAGGAGATTTAATTGGTCAAAAAATTCAAAATAAAAAAATTATTATTTTAGATGATGTGGTCACATCGGGCACTGCAATACATTATTCTATTAATATTTTAGAGGAAAAAAAAGCTCATATCTCCTCTATATTTGTTCTTTTAGACCGAAAAGAAAAAGGAAAAAGAAATTTACATACTATTCATCACTTGAAAAATAAAAACAGTTATAAAATCAACTCAATAATTACTATTGAAGATCTTATATCTTATTTGTTAGAAGAAAATAAATTAAAAAAACATGTACCAGAATTAATAAAATATCGTGAAAAATATGGGATCTATTAATATCAAAAATTCTATCTTAAGAAACACCGGAATGACCAAAACCTTTTTCAGCACGTTTAGTTAAATCAAATTCTTCTACTACAGAAAAACATGGTTTGATAATTGGAATAAAAACTATTTGTGCCACTCTATCACTTGGATTAACATAAAAATCTTTTTGACTACGATTCCAAAGAGATACCATTAATTGACCTTGATAATCAGAATCGATTAAACCAACTAAATTACCTAGTACAATTCCTTTTTTATGACCGAGTCCAGATCGAGGTAAAATAATTGCTGTAATATAAGGATTCTCAATGTATATAGCAATTCCAGTTGGAATTAAAATAGTTTCATTCGCTTTTAATTTTATTTTTTTTTCTAAACAGGCTCTAAGATCCAGACCGGATGATCCTGAAGTTGAATACGTAGGCAATGAAAAATTTTTTTTTCCATGTAAATTTAAAATTTTTACTTTAATATTATTCATCATAAAATTATATTTTTCTTAATCAACAAAAATGTAATAAAAAAAAGTTAAAATACAGACACACAAAACCCGGGATTGAGAAAAGAAGAACGAGAAGATAATGAATAATTGAGTTCTACACCTTGCCAGGTTTGAACTTTTCCACCAGCTGCAACAACAATAGCATGACCAGCTGCAGTATCCCAAATATTAGTGTTTCCAAATCTTGGATAAATTTGTCCTATTCCTTCGGCAATTAAACAAAATTTTAATGAAGAACCTAAACTTTTTAACTGATAATCTTTAATATTTGCTAAATAATCTTTCAATTCTTTATCAGGATGTGAACGACTAGTTATGATAACCAGATATTTCGAATGAGATACCGTAATTTTTTCTTTTATACCTATTTTTTTTTCTTTCCAAGCTTTTTGCTTGTAAGAAGAATACAAAACATCAAAAAAAGGAGCATATATTACCCCTAATACAGGTATATCGTCTTCAATTAAGCTAATATTGACTGTAAACTCACCATTTTTTTTTAAAAATTCTTTAGTTCCATCTAATGGATCAATCAGCCAATAACGTTTCCAATGACGACAAAAATCAAGATTATATATTTCTTCTTCAGAAATAATAGGAATATTCGGATTAATTGAAAACAGTCCTTTTTTGATTATATTGTGAGCTTCATGATCAACATTAGTTATCGGTGTATTATCTAATTTATAAGCAACATTTATAGATTCTTTTGAATTATAAAATTTCATAATAACACTGCCCGCATGACGAGCTAATTTACAAACTTTGTTTAACATGAATATGCCATATTTTTTATAGTAATTAGAAATACATTATTAAAAATTAATTTTTTGAGATAATATTTACTATAAAACTAACTTGTATCTCATTATGTGGTTGAAAAATAACTTGATGTTCTCCAACTTTACGTAACAAACCATTAGGCAACCGAATTTCTTTTTTATTTATTTTTACACCTAACGATATCATTTCTTTAAGAATGTTTCTAATACCAACTGAACCAAATATTTTACCTTCTTTTCCTACTTTAGAAAAAATTGTGATAGATTTTATGTTTTTTATTTTTTCAGCACGTGTTTGTGCTATAAGTAATTTGCTAGTGTTTTCTTTTTCTAATTCGATACGTTGAGCTTCAAAAGATTCAACATTTTTTTTATTCGCTAGAATTGCTTTACCTTTCGGAATTAAAAAATTTCTTGCATAACCAGACTTAACGTTAATAATTGAACCAGAACTGCCTAATTTACGAATTTGACAAAGAAGTATAACTTCCATTATTTGTTATTCTCTCTCTGGATTTTAATAAAAAATAAAATTATATTAATGATGTTGATCAGTATACGGTAATAGAGCAAGATAACGAGCTCTTTTAATTGCTCTTGATAATTGCCTTTGATACTTTGCTCGAGTACCAGTAATACGACTAGGAACAATTTTACCACTTTCTGTAATATAATTTTTTAAAATAGCTATATCTTTATAATCTATTTCTTGTATATTTTCAGCAGTAAAACGACAAAATTTTCGACGACGGAAATAACGTGCCATTTTTTTCCCTTTAAAAAACAGTAACAATAAAAGAAATTTTTATGATTAAAAATAAAATTGAGATGTTTAAAAAAATAATATAGAAATATAATTTATAATAAAGTCTATTTTTTTTCTTTCTTATCATCTTTTAATTTCATGATGGGAGATAATTCAGTTATTGCATTTTTCATACATATAATAATATTTCTAAGAATAAAATTATTAAAACGAAATTCTGTTTCTAAAATATTAATAGTCTGAGGAAGCACTTCTATATTCATCAGAATATAATGAGCTTTATGTAATTTATTAATAGAATAAGATAGTTGGCGCCTACCCCAATCTTCTAATCTATGTACGATACCAGAATTTTGATGAATAATTTTTTTATATTTTTCAATAAGGGAAGGTACTTGATCACTTTGATCAGGATGAATCATAAATATTATTTCATAATGACGCATAAAAAATGCGCTCCTTTTGGTTTTAGCTTCCTTACAAGATGATTTATACTTATTTTCTAAGGAAGCAAGGAATTTTTTTAAATTATTAAAAATGATATATTTATATAATATTTTACTTTTTTAAAAAAATCAATACAATTTAATTTTTTAGCAATAAAATACTTTTTAACTCTATATCAAAGATAATTCTATTTTTCTTTCATTTAAATTAACAGAATAAACTTTTACTTTTAAAATATCACCAAGACAATAAGTATTTTTATTAGATTTTCCGATTAATTTAAGACCTAAAGCATCAAAATAATAATAATCATCTTCTAAAGAAGCGATACGAACTAATCCCTCAATAAAAAATTGATTTAAACGAACAAAAAATCCGAACGAAGTGACATTAGAAATCACACCAGTAAATATGTCACCTATTTTTTTATACATAAAATCACATTTCAACCAATCAATTACGTCTCGATTCGCTTCATCTGCACGTCTTTCAGTCATGGAACAGTGTTGTCCTATTTTTTTCATTTCAAATATATTATATAAACAAGAATCACAATCTTTATAAGAAAGTGATTTCTTTTCTGATAATAAACATTTTATTACTCTATGTAGTACTAAATCAGGATAGCGTCTAATAGGTGATGTAAAATGAACATAACTATATAAAGATAAACCAAAATGACCACAATTATTTGGTGAATAAACAGCTTGTTGCATAGAACGTAATAATATTGTTTGAATCATTTCATATTCAGGACGATTAGAAATATTTTTTAATAAATTTGAATAATGTATAGATTCTGGTATTTCTCCTCCTAATAACGACAGACCTAATTCTTTTAAAAACGAACGAAAAGTAACAATATTATTTTTTTTGGGAGGATTGTGATTGCGAAATAAAACAGGATGATTATATTTTTGAACAAAAGAAGCAGAAGCTATATTTGCTAAAATCATACATGATTCAATAAATTTATGCGCATCATTTCTAATATCTTGATAAATATTTTTAATTCTTAAATTAGAATCTAAAACAAATTTAGCTACTATATTTTCAAAATAGATACCTTTTTTAGAAATGTTATCTCTATTAAAAACTTTCTGTAAATATGATAAATTTTCAATATCTTTCAAGAATTTTTTGTATTTAGAACGCAAAAAAATATCGCCATTCCAAATTTTAAAAATTTCATTATATGTAAACCTTCCATGAGAACATATTACTGCTTCATAATGTTTATAGCTAATTAATTCTCCTGTATTAGATAAATTCATTTCGCATATCAAACATAGACGTTCTTTAAAAGGATTTAAAGAACATAAATCTGTAGAAATTTTTTCTGGTAACATAGGAACAACTAATGAAGGAAAATATACAGATGTACCTCTTTCTAAAGCAGCTTTATCTAATGCAGTATTGGGTTTAACATAGTAACTAACATCTGCAATTGCTACTAATAAATTCCAACCTTCTTCTGAATTGTTTTTTTTTTTACAAAAAACAGCGTCATCAAAATCACGAGCATCTTCATCATCAATAGTAAAAAAAGGAATATGTCTCATATCTATACGATTTTTAAAATCACATAAATTAATTTTATGACTAATTTGAGATAATTGCTTTTGAGCATCTTCGGACCAAAAAGATGGAATAGAATGTTTTCGCAATGCTATATCTATAGCTAAATTAGTACCCATTTCTTTTCCAAGAACTTCTACTATTAATCCTTCTGCTTTATTGTTTCTTGTAGGATGTTTTTTTAACTTTACAACTACAATCGATCCTATCGAAATATTTTCTCTATGTGAAAATATAAGAATCTTGAAATTAAAACGAGTATCATCTGGCACTACAAATTTTATTTTATTTTTTGAAAAATATCTACCTACAATTAAAGAATCATTCGCCTTAAGTATTTTTAAAAATTTTGCTGAATTACGTCCTTTTCTATCAGAATTTACAATATAAGCTAAAATAACATCACCGTGAATACAAAATTTCATTTGTTCTGATGAAAGCCATAGGTCATCTTGTGATGTTTCTATTCGAAGAAAACCGTAACCATCTTTATGTCCTATAACTTTTCCTTGTACTACTTTGATATTATCAGGATTAATATAGCAACGATTTTTAGTATATATAATTTGACCATCTCGTTCCATTGCTCTTAATCTTCGACGTAATGCTTTTTTTTCTTCTTGATGAATAATACCAAATTTTCTTTCTATTTTTTTTTGACTAATTAAATCTTGACATTTTTTAAGCCAAGATGAGATGTATTCTCGGCTTGGAATAGAATTTTTATATTTTTTAGCTTCTCGTTTTTGGTAGGGATCTACTACCATATTTACTTCTCCATTTATATCATTTCATAGTTATATTATATTTCAATTAAATAAATTTAATTATATGAATTGATGAAAATAATATCAAAACGATCAGGACCTGTAGAAATTAAATCAATAGGAATTTGCGTGATTTCTTCTATGCGACTAATATAATTACGTGCTGCATAAGGTAAATCTTCTAATTTTTTGATACCTAAAGTTTTTTTCTTCCATCCAGGATGAATTTCATATATAGGTGTTATATTTTCCCAATCATCTATACTAGGATATTTGATAATTTCTGATGTATGATTGTTTTTATAAGATATACAAATTTTTATTTCATCTAAACCATCTAAAACATCTAATTTTGTTATACATAATGCAGATAAAGAATTAATTTTTACTGCACGACATAAAGATACTGTATCTAACCAACCAGTACGTCTTTTTCTACCAGTTGTTGAACCAAATTCATTTCCTTTATGAGAAAGATGTTTATCTATATTATTGAATAGCTCACTAGGAAACGGACCATAACCAACTCGTGTAGAATATGCTTTAGTAACGCCAAGGATATAATCTAAATTTTTAGGACCAACCCCTGTACCTGTTATTACACCTCCAATAGTACTATTAGAAGAAGTCACATATGGATATGTTCCATGGTCAATATCTAAAAAACTACCTTGTGCTCCTTCAAAAACAATTTTTTTCTTATCTGCAATAGCTTGATGTAAAATAGCAGTAGTATCTTGAATCATATCATATAGAAAATCTATTGTCGGTAATAAATCTCTTAAAATTATTTTATAATCAATAGATTTTTGATGATAGAAAGACACTAATTGATGATTATAGTAATCTACTATTTTTTCTAAACGTATTGCTAATTTTTTTTCATCTTTTAAATCACTCAAACGCAATGCTCGACGCGCTACTTTATCTTCATACGCTGGTCCAATACCTCTTCCAGTTGTACCTAATGCATTAATACCCAATTTTTTTTCACGTGCTACATCCATATCAATATGATATTGCAAGATTAAAGGAGAAGCATGAGAAAGAATTAAACGATTATTAATAGAAATACTACGTTTTTCTAACATTTTAATTTCTTTCATTAACTCTAATGGAGACACAACTACACCATTAGCAATGATCCCTATAACATTATCATGCAATATTCCAGATGGAATCAAATGAAGAATAATTTTTTCTCCGTTAACAACTAAGGTATGACCAGCGTTATGTCCTCCTTGATATCTTACAACATATGCACTATCCTGAGTCAAGGAATCTACTATTTTTCCTTTTCCCTCATCTCCCCATTGAGTTCCTAAAATCACAATATTTTTCTTCATTTTTTATGCCTATTTTCTCAATCTTAATTTGAGTTTTACTATCAAAAATGTATTATTTTTCAATAGCGATCATTTTATTAATATATTTAAAAAATTCACTATCGGAACTGAGCAACATAAGATTCTCATTTTTTTTAAAACTATTCTCATAAGCACGTAAACTTCGAATAAAATAATAAAAATAAGGTTCTTTACTAAAATTTTCTGCAAATATTTTTGTAACTTTAGCTTCTCCTTTTCCTTTAATAATTAAAGCTTCTTTTTTGGCTTCTGATAATATTATAGATACCTTATAATCTGCTGTTGCACGTAATTTTTCAGCTTTTTCTTGTCCTTGAGAACGTTGACTTCTAGCTACTGCTTCTCTTTCCGCTCTCATACGATTATATATAGCATCAGAAACTTCAACAGGTAAATTAATTTGTTTAATACGAACGTCTACAACTTGAATCCCTAATGCATTCATACTATTTACATTAATTAAAGATGTATTTTCTAAATTAATAGTTCCTCGATTTAAAGAATTAAGAACATCTGTGGTTAATCTTCCTCTTGAATCAGTAACAATTTCTTTGACATTAAGACAACCTATTTCAGAACGTAATCTATCACTAAATTTTCTTTTTAATAATACTTCAGCTTGAAAAATATCACCTCCACCTGTCGCAAGATAATAACGACTAAAATCATTTATCCGCCATTTTATATAAGAGTCAACAATTAAGTCTTTTTTCTCTTTTGTTACAAAACGATCTGCTTGGTTATCCATAGTATGAATACGTGCATCTAACATTTTCACTGTTTCTAAAAATGGAAATTTAAAATGTAATCCAGGAGTATATACTAAAGTTTTTTGTTCATTGTTTCTTAAAACACGACCAAATTGAAGAACAATTCCACGTTCTCCTTCTTTCACAATAAAAAAAGAAGAAGAAAATAAAAAAAATAAAATACTTGATAGACAAATTAATACTTTTCTCATATTCATTTTCTCTCTGAATTTTTAAGATCACTTCGTATAGAATTAATACGGCGTTGTTCTAAAACACTTTTAGGAGATAATGAAGGAAAATAATCAATAGATTTATCTTTCTTGACAGAATAAGGATTATTTTCATTAAAAGTAATATTCTTTATAGTTTTCTTATTAATTGATTTCATATTAGAAAAAAATTTATCTAAAGTTACAAAAAAAATTGCACTATTTTTTTTGTCTATAAATATTTTTTTATTTTTACTTAACAGTCGCTCCATAGATTCTATATATAAACGTTTTAAAGTTATCTTTTTAGCTTTTCTATATTCAGGCAAAATTTTAGAAAAACGATCAACTTCTCCTTGAGCTTCTAAAATAATACGCGATGAATATGCTCGTGCTTCCTCTAATATCCTTTGGGCTTGACCATAAGCTTTAGGTTCTACTTCATTGGAATAAGCTTCAGCTTCACGCACATATTGTTCACGATTTTCACGAGCGGCAATTGCATCGTCAAAAGCTGCTTTAACTTCTTCTGGAGGTCTAGCTGTTTGAAAATTAACATCTAATATTGTTATTCCCATTTTATATGGTTTAATTGTTTCTTCAATTACTTTTTGAGTATCACTACGAACTAAAGTTCGACCTTCTGTTAATACTCGATCCATAGTTGAATGACCAATTACACCCCTTAAGGCGCTATCTGTTGCTTGTCGTAGACTATCATCTGGATAACAAACAGAAAATAGATAATCAGCAGGATTAGTTATTTTATATTGTACGTTCATTTCTACATGTACCACATTTTCATCTGAAGTTAACATAACCCCGGAAGTTGCTAATTCACGTACAGTTTCAACATTTACAGCTTTTACCTCATTAATAAAAATTGGTCGCCAATTTAATCCTGGTTGAACTAAATAACTAAATTTACCAAAACTAGTTACAACACCGCGTTCAGCTTCTTTAATAGTATAGAACCCACTCATGGACCAAATAAAAAAACTTATACACGATATGATTATCAAAGGATGAATTGACTTTTTTGGTGGAACTGAAGAATGAGTAGTGTTAATAAAAATATTTTTTATATAACAAAAAAAATATTTTATATCTAATCGATTTATTTTTTTTTGATTCTTATTGTCTGGACGGTTTTTATTATCACTGTTCTTATCCCCCCATGGATCAAGTTCAGGTTTATTATCGTTTGGTTTATTCCAGACCATTTTGTACCTCGTTTATTAGTTTTTACTATAATCACTTTAAAAAAATACTTTCATCATTAAATGTATATATAATAAAATTATATAAAAAGTATAAATACAAATAATATATTTTATATACTACAAAAGTAAAACTCTATTTTTATATATATTACTAAATTTAAATATATTCTTTACTTATTTTTTGAAGTTTATTTAATATCTGATCAATCAAAATATTAATACAAGAATTAGATAATATGATATGAAGATTTTTCCATCTTTTTAACCATGTTAATTGATTTTTAGCTAGTTTCCTTGTTGCGTAAATTATTTTATGTACCATTTCCTGGTAACTAATTTTATATTCAAGATATTCCCACATTTGGCGATATCCTATACAGTGAATAGAAGGCAAATGTCTATGTAAATCTCCTCTAAAAAAAAGTATTTCTACTTCTTCTTGAAAACCTAACATTAACATTTTTTTAATACGAAGTTCAATTCTATTATTTAACCATTCTTTACTTGGCGGCATCATTGAAAATTGTGCAATATTATAAGGGAATTGATAATTTTTATTTTTTTTCAGTTCTGTTAAATTTTTTCCAGAAAGATAAAATACTTCTAAAGCTCTTAATATTCTGTAAAAATCATTTTTATGAATTCGATTGGCAGAGATAGGATCTATTATTTTTAATTTTTTATATAAAAATTCTTTTTTGTGATATTTTTGTAGTAAATATTCACGCACTTTAATATTAGCTGCTGGCAGAAAAGATAATCCATGTAATAATACATTGTAATAAAACATTGTTCCACCAACAAGAAAAGGTATTTTTCCTAGTTCGATAACTTTATTAATTTCTTTTAGAGCATCTTTTTGAAATTCTGCTGCTGAATAATATTCAATTGGATCTTTAATATTTAATAAACGATGCGGATGATTATATAAATCAAAAAAACTCGGTTTAGCAGTTCCTATGTTCATTCCTCGATAAATTAATGCAGAGTCTACACTAATGAGTTCGATTGGCAAATATCTTCTAAGATGAATAGCAAGTTGACTCTTTCCACTTGCTGTTGGACCCATTAAAAAAATAACTAATGGCAGTTTTTTTTTATTATTAAAATTCATATTTTTAACATACATAATGCCGTATTAATATTAACTTTTTGCAATAGTTTTGCTGGAGGATTTTTTAACAATAAAGGATAGTAGTATTCTAATTCTAATAATATTGATATAGCATTAGGATAATTCCAATTTTTTAATTCGATAAAAACATTAATATAAAACCAATTAATGACATCTTCAACTAATATTATTTTTTTAAAAAACAAAAATAAAAAAAATTTTGATATTAATATATCAATATTTTTTTTTTGAAAAAAAGAAGGAATAGAATTTAAAATAATATATTTTTTTTTAAAAATTAACTTAAATCCAAATTTTAATAAAACTTCTTTATTTTTAAGTAAAATCATGTATTCTTGATTTTTAAAATTAATTTTAATATTAGTCAAAAAAGATTCAGGTATTATTTTTTTTTGAATATTGTTTATTAATTTTTTTTTCTTAATAATTCCTTTAGCAACAGGAAATGAAATCAATAAAAAATTATCATTATGATAAATTAACCCGTAGTAATTACGAATAATTATTAATAATCTTCCAAAACAACAAGAATACTCTTTTAAATAGGTATCATATTTACAAATTTTATCTTTTTTTTTTATTGTATTTATATTTTTGGAAAAAATTTTATTTTTAGAAAAATAAGAAGATATTAATACAAAAAAATTAAGATAAAAGGATTCTGAACTATATAATTCTTTTTTTTCATATACTTGAAAATCATTTTTATTAAATAAAGTATTTTTTAAGAAAATTTTATTTTTTAATTTTGCTAAATAAAATAAAATAGATTCATAAATAAATACATAAATTTCATTGGAATTATTAAATTTAATTTTATTTTTAGTAGGGTGAATGTAAGTAATAATTTTATTGCATGGCATCGTTAAATATAAAATAAAAGATATATTTTTATTTGCTTCTATTTTAGAATAAGCGGAACGAATCGCATTTAAAATAAGATTATTACGGATACATCTATTATTAACATAAATATATCTAATATTCTCTAGTCTTTCAGGAAAATGAGGAAGTGATATCCAACCACATAATAATAAATTATTTATTTTTGATTTTATTTTTATCATTTTGTTGATATCGATTTTGCCAAAAATATCTTGCAATCGATGAATTTTATCAGATTTTTTCTTTATTGCATTGTATTTAGCAATTAATTTTTTATTATGTTTAAGTGAAAAATTTATATGAAAATGAGATAAAGCTATTTTTCTAAATATTTCACAAATTTTCAAAAACTCTAATTTTTCATTTTTTATAAATTTTAGACGTACTGGTATATTATAAAATAAATTTTCTACTATAATTGTAGTACCTTTCGGATGCGCTATGGGTTGCAAGATGATATCTTGATTATCCATAAAATTTTCTGAATATATTTTCCAACCAAGATCATTTGATTGATAAGAAGAAATTAAAGTTAATCTTGACACGGCTCTGATGCTAGCTAAAGCTTCTCCTCTAAATCCAAAAGTTCGGAGGTCATCTAAATCTGATAATGAACTAATTTTACTAGTAGCATGATGTGATATTGCAAGTAATAATTCTTCTTTACAGATTCCACAACCATCATCTTGTAAGACAATAGATTGAAGACCATTTTTTTCAATTTCTATGTTAATATTTTTAGAACCAGCATCTATACTATTTTCCATAAGTTCTTTAATTACAGAAACAGGTCGTTCAATAATCTCTCCAGAAGAAATTTGGCTGGATAAATTAGATGGTAATATTTGAATAGGCATTACCTAGTTCTCTAAATTAATTTAATATAATTTGTAAAAAATAATTATTTTTTATGATAAATATTTTTAAAAAATATATTCAAAACATAAATATCGAATTCATATAATAGTTTTTAAAATAGACATATATTCTGAAATAATAGAATATACCTCTGGGCTATTTTCTGATAAATGACAAATTTCAATTAAAGTTTTTTTAATACCTTTTCTTTTTATTAAAGAAGAAATTTTTATGGATTCTAAGTCATTTTGATTTTGGTAGTGAAATGCAGCTGCAACACCTTTTGCTAAATTTATATAAGGCAGTTTGTATTCAATACTACCTAATAAAGGTTTAATTAAACGTTCTTCTTTTCCTAATTTTTGCAACGGATTTCGTGCTATACGTTCGAGAGTATCTGATAAGAATGGATTTTCAAAACGAAAAAAAATCTTATTAATATAGGATAAATGATCTTTTTTATTGAAATTATGACGTTTGATAAGAACAGCTCCACTTTCTTCCATAGCTAAGCGTACAATAGGACGTATTGTTTTATCTACAATAGCATCATGTATTGTTTTATGTTTTTTTATTAAACCTAAATATGCAGCAATCGCATGTCCAGTATTAAGAGTTAGTAACTTTCTTTCTATAAAAGGGTTTAAATTATTGCTTAATTTCATCCCAATTATATTTGGTATACTTCCTTTAAACTGATTTGAATTAACAATCCATTCCTTAAATTCTTCAACCATTAAAAATAAATTATTTTTATCGTGATTTATTACAGGTATGATTGTATCAATACTACAATCTACAAAACCAATATATCTGTCTAAATAGTCATGATACTTTGTACATATTTTTTCAAGTACAGCTTTTTTTAAAGCAGAACTTGCCTGAACTTTATTTTCACAAGCAATAATATTAAGTGGCTTAATAGATTCTTTTTTAATTTTTAATATAATTCCATCTGCAAGAATTGAAGCTAATTTATTTAAAGCAAGAGGTCCAACTGCAGTAGTAATTAAACTAACTGAAGCAATTATTTCTTTAGTTTTGATATCATTAAAATTTATTGCACTAACTTTTGTAACGTTAACAACATAGTTTTTATTTTTTCCGATTATTCTAACAGAATATTCTTTATTATTATTTATAGTATCTACTATATTTTGATTAATATCAGAAAAAATTACATTAAAACCGGATTCTGATAATGTTTTTCCAATAAAACCACGTCCAATATTTCCTGCTCCAAAATGGAGTGCTTTCATAATCAATTCCACTAAAAATTTTACATGAAAATTCAATAAAAAAACTATTTTTTTTCAATATTTAAAAGTGATAAGACTTCTTTTATGTCAGTTGTTTGAGAAAGTCTTCTAATCGTATCTTTATCATCTAATGCATTAGTAATATTACTTACGACCATAATATGTTCATTGTTCTTAGCTGCAATACCAATGACAAGATATGCAATATCATCTAGTTCTTCTCCAAAATGAACACCTTTTGGAAATTGACAAAAAATTATACCTGTTTTTAAAACAGAATTTTTTCCTTCAATAGTTCCATGGGGTAAGGCTATTGATTCCCCTAACCAAGTAGATGCTATTTTTTCTCTTTCTATCATTGAATTAATATAATCAAACTTAACATAGCCTTGTTTTACTAAATGTTTACCGACAATATTAATTGCTTCTTCTTTATTAGTTGCATATTGATTTAATAAAATATTTTTCTCAGTTAACTGAAATAAATTATTTTTTATATTTTTATGATTTATATTTAAAGAAGTAGTAACATGATTATCTAAAAGAACTATATTTTCTCTTAATTTTTTTATTAAATTATCATAAAAACTATTATTAAGAAAGTTTTTTAAAGATATATGATGAGCATGAGGAGCATATTTTTTAGCTCGATGAGTTAAGTTTTGATGTGTAATTATTAAATCTGCATTCTTAGGTAATAAATTAATTGCCATATTTAACACAGAAATGTTAGTTAAATTAGCATTTTTTATTTTTTTACGCAAAATACTAGCACCCATTGCACTTGATCCCATACCAGCATCACAGGCAACTATAATAGTTTTTATATTTTTAAAAAAAGTAGATGTGACATCATGATAGTCATTTTTTAATGTTTCAGAATTCAAAAAATTTTTATTTTTTTTAACAATTTTTTGATTATTTTTACTAGCTATATAGAAATTAAATTTTAATAATAAAGAAGCACTAATAAAAGAAATTATAAAAGAAGAAAAAATAGCAATCATATTAGAAAAATACAAACCTTTCGGGGTCATCGTTAAAATAGATAGAATAGAACCTGGTGATACTGCAGAAATAACACCTCCATCTAATACAACAAGCATAAAAATACCTGTCATACCACCTAAAATTAGAGCAATTATTAATTTTGGTTTCATTAAAACATAAGGAAAATAAATTTCATGAACACCTCCTAAAAATTCAATTATTGCTGCTCCTCCTGATGATTTACGTAATTCTCCTTTTCCGAAAAAAAACCATGCTATTAACACACCTAATCCTGGACCGGGATTCGATTCAATTAAAAAAAATATAGAGCGATGGTTGTCTGATGCATCTTGAATACCTAGTGGAGAAAAAATTCCATGATTGATTGCATTATTTAAAAAAAATATTTTAGCTGGTTCTATAACAATAGAAATAAAAGGTAATAAATTCTGAGATACGATAACTTTTATTAAACTTTCTAAAACATGAGAAATCCATTCTATAAATGGGCCAATAGTAAAAAAAGAAATTATTGCTAATAATATTCCAAATATAGCAATAGAAAAGTTATTTACTAACATTTCAAAACCATTTTTTACTTTATTTTCTATTTTTTTATCAAAATACTTTATGATCCAACCACCTAATGGTCCTGAAATCATGGCACCTAATAACATTGGTATATTAGTACTTGTAATAACTCCTATAGTAGTTATACTTCCAACTAATCCTCCTCTATCACCAGAAATTAAGCGACCACCAGTATATCCAATTAAAATAGGTAAAAGATAAAAAATAACAGGTGATATCAATTGTTCTAAAATTTTATTAGGTTGCCATCCTAATGGTATAAATAAAGCTGTCATAATCCCCCATGTAATAAAAATACTTATATTTGGCATGATCATATTACTTAGAAATTGACCAAAATTTTGTATTTTTAATTTAATTAATGTGAACATAATTAGCACCTATATACGAAAAAATTAGAATGATAAAATAATTTTTTAACAAAACATTAATTTCATCTTTGATGAGATATCAATATGCAACTAAAATATATTGTTTTTTCAAATTTTTTAATAAATGTTTCAGTTTAAATATATAATAAATTTAGAATATTAAAATTTTTATATTACAAAAGATTTATAAAAATTAATAAGACCTTGAGTAGAAGAATCATAATTTTTTTCTTGAGTATTATTATTTAAATAATCATAAATACTTTTTGATAACTCTTTTCCTATTTCCACACCCCATTGATCAAAACTAAAAATATTTAATATATAACCTTGTACAAAGATTTTATGTTCATATAAAGCAATTAACGCTCCTAAATTATAAGGAGTTATTTTGCGAATTAAAATGGAATTAGTAGGCTGATTTCCTTGACATATTTGAAAAGGTAAAATTTTATTAATATTTTTTCTATTTTGTCCTGATGATATTAACTCATTTAATAGTGTCACTTGAGATTTACCAAAAGCCAATGCTTGTGTTTGAGCTAAAAAATTAGATACTAGTTTTAAATGATGGTCACCTATGTCATTATGTGAAAAAATCGGAGCAATAAAGTCACACGGAATTAATTTAGTTCCTTGATGTATCAATTGATAAAATGCATGTTGACCGTTTGTACCCGGTTCACCCCAAATAATAGGACCAGTTTGATAAAATATTTTTTTTCCATTTCTATTAATTGATTTACCATTAGATTCCATATTAGATTGTTGAAAATATGCAGAAAAACGATGCATATATTGATCATATGGCAATATAGTTTCCGTTTCAGAACCAAAAAAATTAGTATACCAAATACTAATCAAAGCTAATAATATCGGTATATTTTTATTATATTCAGTATCATAAAAATGATTATCCATAGAATGAGCACCATCTAAAAAATTCTCAAAATTATTAAATCCGATTGATAATATAATAGATAAACCTGCTGACGACCATAAAGAAAAACGACCACCAACCCAATCCCAAAATTGAAAGATATTATTAATATTTATACCAAAATTTAAAGCATTTTTAATATTAGTAGATAAAGCAAAAAAATGTTTATCTAAAGTATTTATATCTTTAGAAAAATGCAAAAACCATTTTTTGGCACTACAAGCGTTAGTTATTGTTTCGTCTGTTGTAAATGTTTTAGAAGCTATTAAAAAAATTGTTTTTTCAGGATTAATTTTTTTTAAAACTTCACTAAGATGAGTACCATCTATGTTAGAAACGTAGTGCATATTTAAATGGTTTTTATATGGTCGTAATGATTCAGTAACCATATATGGACCTAAATCAGATCCACCAATACCAATATTTACAACATCAGAAATAACTTTTCCTGTATAACCTTTCCATTCTCCATTAATAATCGAATCAGAAAAATTCTTCATTTTTTCTAGTATATTATTAACATCTATCATAACATTAGAATTATTTACTATAACAGGATCATTACTTCTATTTCGCAAGGCTGTATGTAATACAGAACGGTCTTCTGTTTTATTGATTTTAGCTCCAGAAAACATTAATTTTATAGCAGATTTTACATCTACTTCTTTAGCTAAGTTTAATAAATATATTAATGTATCATCATTAATGCGATTTTTTGAAAAATCAATTAACATTTCTTCTTGAAAAATAATTGAAAATTTTTCAAAACGATTTATATCTGATGAAAAAAAATCTCTTAAATGAATATTTTTTATTTTTTCAAAATGATTTTTTAAATCTTTATAAGATTTAGTTTTATCAAAATTAATATTTTTCATTAAAAATTTATCTCGTTTGAATATACAATAAATGTTGTATTATATGACAAATAAAAAATTTTATATTTAAAAATATAAGATCGTTTAAGTCATTTTTATACTTTTTTAAAAAAGACGATTTATTTATTCCTTTAATATAAATATTTTCACTTTTTAAAAATATTTACCAGAAAATATATCTATTATATAATTGTATATAATATAAAAAAGAAATAAAAAAAAGAACACGATATCAAATTAATTATATAATTAGCTTTACATATAAAAATTCTAAATATTTTTGGAAAATATATGAAATTTAATAAAAAAAATCTAATCTGGATTGATTTAGAAATGACTGGACTTAATCCAAATATACATCGTATTATTGAAATTGCCACATTGATTACAGACACTGATTTAAATATAATTTCAGAAGGTCCAATAATTCCTATACATCAAACAAAAAAAAACATTTCAATAATGAATGCGTGGAACACTATGATTCATACAAATAACGGGTTAATTAAACGAGTAGAAAAGAGTTCATATAATGAGCATCAAGCAGAAATTGAAACAATACTTTTTTTAAAAAAATGGGTCCCTATTCAATCATCACCAATTTGTGGTAATAGTGTTGGTCAAGATCGAAGATTTTTATTTCAATATATGCCCACACTAGAAAATTATTTTCATTATAGATGTATAGACGTTAGTACGATTAAAGAATTAGCTATCCGTTGGAATCCTAAAATCTATCATAAATTAAAAAAAAATAGCAAACATAGTGCACTAGAAGATATTTATGAATCTATAATGGAACTAAATTTTTATAGAAAAAATTTTCTTAAATTTCAATAAGAATAATTTTTTATCAAAGAAAGCTTGAAAAATATGTTTTATATATATAAGATATAATCTTATATAATAACTAATTATAAAAATGTAAATTTTGCGGGAATAGCTCAGTTGGTAGAGCACAACCTTGCCAAGGTTGGGGTCGCGAGTTCGAGTCTCGTTTCCCGCTCCAATTATACTCTCTTTTTTTAAAAAAAATTAAACAACTTATGCAAAAAGACTTTCTTTAATAAATTAAAAGAGTCACTTTCAAAATAAATATATAAAAATAAAAATGTTAAGGAAAGAAATATGTTTTCTTTTAATTTTTACAAACGTATAATATTTTTTATTTTTTTTACTACATTTCCTATTCCATCAAGTAATCATACAAATGATATCGTGTTAAAAAGAAAAAATGATAAAAAAACAAACCTAGTATCATATATAAAAAAAAAGAAAATAAAAATATTCAAGCATTTTATTCTTCTGAAAAAATAAAATTAATAAAGAAAAAAATTGATTTATCAAAAAAAATTGTCATCGCAATAGACGCAGGGCACGGAGGTCAGGATCCAGGTGCAATAGGACATACTGGATTACAAGAAAAAAAAGTTAATATTGAAATAGCACTTAAATTACAGAAATTACTAAATAATAATAGAATGTTTAATGCTATTCTAACACGAAATAATGACTCTTATCTTTCACTAAAAAAAAGAAAACAATTTCTTACAAAAAATCACATAGATTTATTACTTTCTATTCATGTAGACTCTGCTCGAGAACAGTATGTATCAGGAGCATCCGTATGGATTATTTCTCATAGTAGAATAAATCGTGAAATTAATAATTATTTAAAAAATCAAAAATCAATTGTATATTTTTCTAAAAATATTCAAAAAATTTTCAATGAAAATAAATATGATGTGTTTTTAAAAAAAACTATTCTTGATTTACAATCTCACAACTTTCAAAAAATAGAATTAGATTTATCTCAACACATCTTTGAACAGCTTACAAAAAATATAAAACTACATAAGATATATCTAAATTATGCTAGTTTAGGAATATTAAGTTGTATTAACATACCTTCTATATTAATCGAAACTGGTTTTATTACTAATTTTGCAGAAGAAAAAAAATTAAAAACAAAAGATTATCAAAATAAAATAGCTCAATCTATTTATTTGGCTTTAAAAAATTATTTTTAAAATACAAATTTTTCTTTAAAAAAATAAAGATAAAAAATATTTTTTTATATTTTAAGCACCTAAATATATAATTCTTAGATGCTTAAATTGATAGTCTTTATACTATTTTTTTTTTCGTAAATTTAAAACGTTTTTTAAATCTTTCAACACGGCCTCCAGTGTCAATAACTCTTTGTTTTCCTGTATAGAATGGATGACATTTTGCGCATATATCTAAATTTAGATTATGATTGATAGTAGAAAAAACTTCAATTATGTTTCCACAAGAACAAGTAGCTGTTATCTTAGAATAATGGGGATGAATTTTTTTCTTCATAAAAAATATTCCTAAATTGATTAAAAACATCTATCCTATTATACAATTATTACTATATTAATAGTAAAAAAATAACAATTTATATTCTAATAGATTAATAATATATAAAAAAAATAATATGTATAATGATAAAAATAAAATTAATTCAATATATTTTAAAAAAAAACATAAAAAAAATTATAAATTACATATATGTATATTTTTAATTTCAACAATAATGTTTATTTTTTTTTTCTTTTTTAATGTAAATATAAAATGTTTTTCTAAAAAAAAAACAAACTTTGTCCATCAAAGTAAAAATACAAATCCATTACCTCCTAAACCAAAAGAAAAATGGAAATATATTCAAATATTAAAAAATTTATAAACAGGTACTATATTTAAAAAAAAATAAATTGAATAATTAATATTTCATACAGTAGAAAATTATTTTATTTGAATTATTTTAAATAAAAAAACAAAGAGCAATATTGGTATTTTAAAAAAAATAGAACATTCTATTTTAAATAAAAAATAATTTTTTATAGAAAAATAGAAATATATAAAAATAAAAACGTTATATTAAAGAGGCTTTTCTTGTGACAACAATATTAAGTGTAAGATTAAAAAACAAAGTAGTAATTGGAGGTGATGGACAGGCAACTTTAGGCAATACTATTATGAAAAGTAATGTTAAAAAAATTAGATCTCTTTATCATGAAAAAGTAATTGCTGGTTTTGCAGGAGGAACCGCAGATGCATTTACTTTATTTGAAATGTTTGAGAAAAAATTAGGAATGTATCAAGGTCATTTACAACGTGCAGCCATTGAATTAGCAAAAGATTGGCGATCTGATAGAATGTTACGAAAACTAGAAGCTTTATTAGCAGTAGCGGACAAAGATACTTCGTTAATTATTACAGGAACTGGAGATGTTATACAACCTGAAGATGATTTAATCGCTATCGGATCAGGAGGATCTTATGCTCAATCTTCTGCTAAAGCTTTAATAGAAAATACTGATTTAAACGCTCTTCAAATTGTAGAAAAATCTTTGAATATTGCAGCAAATATTTGTATCTATACAAATCATACTTTTACTATAAAAGAACTATTTTCAGAAAAATAAGGAATATCTCTATGTCTGAAATGACTCCTCCTCAAATTGTTTCTGAACTTGATAAATTTATTATTGGTCAAGAAAAAGCAAAAAGAGCTGTATCTATTGCATTAAGAAATCGTTGGCGTCGTATGCAATTGAATAGTGAATTACGACATGAAATTACTCCTAAAAATATTTTAATGATTGGACCCACAGGAGTAGGAAAAACAGAAATTGCAAGACGCTTGGCAAAATTAGCTAATTCTCCTTTTATTAAAGTAGAAGCAACTAAATTTACTGAAGTAGGATATGTTGGAAAAGAGGTAGATTCAATTATTCGTGATTTAACTGATGCTGCAATCAAAATGATACGAATAAAAAATATCGAAAAAAATAAAATTCGTGTAGAAGAAATAGTAGAAGAAAAAATATTAGATGTTCTTGTTCCTACACCTAATAAAAATGTCACAGAAAAAGAAAAAAATGAAAGTTTATTAAAAACTATTCAAATATTTCGAAAAAAATTGAGAGAAGGTGTTTTAGATGAAAAAGAAATAGAAATCAATGTATTAGCTACCACTATGGGTGTTGAAATAATGGCTCCTCCAGGTATGGAGGAATTAACTAGTCAATTACAATCTTTATTTCAAAATTTAGGAGGACAGAAAAAAAATAATCGACGTCTTAAAATAAAAGATGCTATTAAAATATTAACAGAAGAAGAAGCCGCTAAATTAATAAATCAAGAGGAAATTAAAAAAGAAGCAATAAATGCAGTAGAACAGAATGGTATAGTTTTTATTGACGAAATTGATAAAATATGCAAAAGAGGTGATTCTTCTGGTCCAGATATTTCTCGAGAAGGTGTTCAAAGAGATTTATTACCACTAGTTGAAGGTTGTACCGTATCAACTAAACATGGAATGGTTAAAACAGATCACATTTTATTTATTGCATCAGGTGCCTTTCAAACATCTACTCCTTCTGATTTAATTCCTGAATTACAAGGACGGCTTCCCATTAAAGTCGAATTACAAGCATTAACTATTGATGATTTCGAAAGAATTTTAACTGAACCTAAAGCCTCTCTTACTTCACAATATCAAGCACTTATGGAAACAGAAGGTGTTCATATAAAATTTACAAAAGAAGGTATACGTAATATTGCAGAAGCAGCTTGGAAAGTAAATGAATCTATGGAAAATATTGGAGCTCGTCGATTACATACAGTATTAGAAAAATTAATGGAAGATATCTCTTTTAATGCAACTGAAAATCATGGTAATACAATTAAAATTGATTCAAGTTATGTAGCAAAACATTTAAATCAATTAATATCTAACGAAGATCTTAGTCGTTTTATTTTATAGTTAATTTTCAAAATATTTATCCATTATTATATTCATCTAAAATGGATGAATATTTTTATTAACGATAAAATTAATAATGATTAATTTTAAAATTACTATTGAAAAAAAAAAATAAAACCTTATATGAAAGAAGAAAGTTTTTTTTATAATTATTTTTTAAAATTTTGAAATTTTTTCTTTTAACAAGAAAAAAAAGGAGTATTTTATGTCTTATCGTTCTCTTTCATTTGTTCCAAGTTTTAATGACCATGATATTTTTTCAAATAGATTTAATCAAATTGACAAAATGTTTAGTACTTTAACAGGAGAAAAACCAATATCTGATACACCAGTCTATAATCTTTGCCAAACAAATGAAACAGAATATGAATTAACACTTAGCATTCCTGGATATGAAGAAAAAGAATTAGATATATCTGTACATAACAGTCAATTGTCTATTAAAGGAAGAAAAGAAAAACAGAAAGAACAAAATAACAATAATAAAGAGACTATTAAATATTTACATAAAGGGATAATTTTTAATAATTTTTCTCTAAGCTTTAATTTAGATCATAAGGTTAAAGTAAAAAAAGCAGAGCTATCTTTAGGTTTATTAAAATTGTATTTTGAATGTAGTATTCCAGAAGAAGAGAAACCTAAAAAAATTTCTATTAATACTCCAAATGATATTAAAAACATTGATAAAAAATAAAATTGAAAAGTAATTCTAACAAAATATTAATAATTTTTTTAAATAAAAAATCATTGTACTGACGTGTGATAAGTACAATGATTTAAAAAATTATCATTGGGAAAACATAATGAATTCATGGATTAACGCAGATGTTTTAACAATAAACAAGTGGACTAATAACTTATTTAGTCTTATTTTAAAAGCTCCTATAGAACCTTTCCATGCTGGACAATTTACTAAGTTAGCTTTATATGATAAACACGATTTGTCTAATAGAAAAAAAATTCAAAGAGCTTATTCATATGTGAATGCTCCTTCTGATAAAAATTTAGAAATTTATATTGTTCGAGTATTAAATGGAAAACTAAGCAATTTACTATATAATTTAAAAAATGGCGATAAAGTTTTTATTAAAAAACAATCATTTGGTTTTTTTATTATAGATGAAGTACCAGATTGTGAAACTTTATGGATGTTTGCTACAGGAACTGCTATAGGTCCATATTGTTCTATTTTAAAAGAAGGGAAAAATCTAAATAGATTTAATAATATTGTTTTAGTACATGCAGTAAAATATCATAATGAATTAACTTATCTACCTTTAATGAAAACACTTTCTCAAAAATATAATGGAAAATTAAAGATACAAACTATTGTTAGCAGAGAAAAACATAAAAAATCTTTAACTGGTAGGATTCCTTTTTTATTAAAAAATAAAATATTAGAAAAAAAAATCGGTTTATCAATGAATGTTCAAAATTCACACGTTATGTTGTGTGGCAATCCTAATATGGTAAAAGATACATATTTATTATTAAAAAATGATAGAAATATGCAAAAACATCTGCGTCGTAAAAAAGGTAATATTACAATGGAAAATTATTGGTAAAATAATTTTATATAATTTAACAACGATCTAATGAGAAAGACATAACCTTACTAATATTTTTTTCTTTTAAAATTAACATGATTAATCGATCTAAACCTACTGCTACTCCTGCACAAGGAGGTAACCCATGAGATAAAGCATTTAAAAAACACTCATCTATTTTTTGTATTGGAAGATTCATTGAAAGACGTTTTTTATTATCTTTTAAAAAACGATTCTTCTGTTCATCAAAATCTGTTAGTTCATAAAAACCATTTCCTAACTCTACACCTTTAAAAAATAATTCGAATCTTTCTGATACACGAGAATCTTTTAAATTAACTGCTGCAAGAGATGCTTGTGATATAGGAAAATGATAAACAAATAAGGGTTGTTCTTTTCCTAAATTAGGTTCTATTTCTAATGTAAATAATAATTGTATAAATTTATTTAAATCATCTTCTAGATAAGTTAAGTGTTCTAATTTTAATTTTTTAGATATTTGACGAAGTTCTGATAAATTAGTATTTAAAGGATCTATCTTTAAAAAATCTATAAATAAATTTTGATAAGAAATCTTATCTGATTTTTTACATTGTAAGATTATTTGAAGAAATTCATCAACTTCTGAAATTAATTTTTTCATTGAATAAGAAGGTTGATACCATTCTAAAATAGTAAATTCTGGATTATGATATCTACCTAGTTCTTCATTTCTAAAACTATGACAAATTTGGTAAATAGGTCCACTTTCTGCTGCTAACAGACGTTTCATATGATATTCTGGACTAGTAATTAACCATAGTGGAAATTTATTAATATGATCTAATGTAGAATAATGAGTTTGAAAAGATACTAGATTTACATCAGTAACTGTTGAACGAGATAAAATAGGTGTTTCTACTTCTAGAACATTTCGTTTTAAAAAAAACAAACGAATATTAGAAATAATTTTAGATCTTTTAATTAAGTTTTGAATTGAAGCACTAGGTTTCCAAATATTTTTTTCATTCATATTGATTTTTTCTTTAAAAATTTATTATTAATGAATAAAAAACAGAATATTTTATCTAAAAAAAACTATTCTATATTTATAAAATAAGTCTTTAATAAACTACTGATAAATAAAATAAATGATGAATAAAACTGCAATATATCCAGGTACATTTGATCCAATTACATATGGGCACTTAGATATTATAACACGTGCAACAAAAATATTTGATAGTATAACCATTGCAATTTCTAATAATTTGAAAAAAAAACCTATTTTTAATTTAAAAGAACGTATCGAGCTAACACGAAAAGCTACATTGCATCTCAAAAACGTGAAAAAAATACTCGGATTTAATGATTTATTAGCTAATTTAGCTAAAAAAGAAAAAACTAATGTGTTAATTAGAGGAGTTAGAACAATATTTGATTTTGATTATGAAATAAAATTAGCTGCTATAAACAAACAAATTTATCCAGATTTAGATAGTATTTTTTTACTCTCTTCTAAAGAAGTTTCTTTTATATCTTCATCTTTCGTTAAAGAAATTGCAAAATATAAAGGGAACATAAAACCATATCTTCCTAAAGCAGTTCATTGTGCATTATTAGAAAAGCTTAATGATGTTTCCATTAAGTAAAAATAATTTTCTATAAAAAATAATAGGGTATTTTCTATACCCTATTATTTTTTTAATGATAAAAACTAATTTATTTTTTTATAACATGTGAATATTTCATTATTGGTAAATTATTTGGAGGAATAACAATAGTTGCACGTATTCCGAGAGATTTATATTTTGGAATATAATTTTTATTCTTCATATCTAAATCTGATAAATTAGTAGCTACCAATTTAATTGAACCGTCATTTAAGTTAGTTATTTTATAAATATTTCTAGAATTTTTTATTTGATATTCATTAATTTCTGGATTTTCAGAAACTAATTGAAGATAAGATTGATATAAAAATTTTTGATTAGCATATGTAGAAATTAATTTTTGAAACTTAATGTTTGGCATTATTTTTTTAAAATCTTGAATCATTTTTGTTCGATTATTTAAAGGAATCAAATTATCATTAACAATAAAAAGAGATGGATAAGAGTCATTCATAAATTTTTTATCTAATTCATTAGAAAATTTCGAATTTTCATATTCTTTTTGAAAATGTTTGATTGTTAATCTAATATTTTTTAATGAATTTAATTGATCTGACACTTCCCATGAATCGTTATTAATGAAATTATTATAATAAGCTTCTTGAACACTTTTATTCATTCTTTCTTTAAATTTCTTATCTATTTGTAAAATATTTTTTCTTCCTTGTAAATCAAAATTTTCATCCAATCTTTTTAAAGGATAAAAATTATTTTCATTATTAGGTTTAGGTATAAAAGTAAATAGATCAGGAAAAGAACTTTGATATTCAGGATGTTTTGGGTTATTATTTAATTCGTTAATAATTTTTATTTTTCCTTGATATCGAATCTTATCAATAATTGCTCTCATAAATATTTTTGAAGACTCAATAGTTCTTTTAAGTTCTTCAACATGTTCAGCCAAAGAAACAATCGATTCTTCATTTGAGTTTGCTGGTGTACTATCTGAAAAAAATATTTTTTTCATAGTTGTACCATCAAATAGTTTGATAGTTTCTGTTTTTATAGTTTGATATGTTGTAATAACTTTATTTTTTATTTTTTCGAGAATATCTTGAGTAATTTCAATAATATTAAAATCAAAAATTTTTTTACTAGAAAAGTCTAATTTATTATTTAGGAAGTTTGTAGAGGAATTGTCAGGAATTTTTTTTTCATTAATAGATTTTGCAAACTAGTATAATTTTTTTTATCAACAATATTTTTGCTATCTTTTTCAAATAAATAAATATTTTTTATATCATATTTTTTCAAAATCTTTTTTTCTCTATATTTTTCTAAAGCACGTAGTAAAACTATAGAATCTTCATATGATTTTTTTAAATTTATTAGATTTTCTTTATACTTTGAAAAATCAACTTTTTTATCTGAATTATTTTTAGTGACGTTTTTTTTTCTATTTAGTATTTTTTGAATCTGTTTTAAATCAATTTTTATTCTATCAATAGGTTTTTCTTGTATTTTATCTGTTGAATTGAATAATAGATGAGATGACATAATGTTTTTGTCCTTTTTTAATTTACTATTTTTAATTGAATAAAATTTTATATAAATGTAAATTAAATTTATATAACAGAAATAATCGTTTAAATTTTTTGTTTTGTTTTTTTTGCTTTAAAATCTTACAAAGTTAATTTTTATATATTTTTATTAATATATAAAGAAACAGCAAATTATATTTTAATAGAATTTTTTAAAAAGTCAAATATTAATTGTAAAAATAAAAAATATGAAAATATACTTAGTATTTCAAAGCTATAACGAAAGAATAGATAATTTAATTCATTCGCTTAATTTAGAACATGATGAAACATGTCCAGTAGGTCTAATAATAAATCAGGATTCATTAGAATTATATAATCGTGAAAATCCTTATAAAAAATCTATAAAAGTAGATTTTACTTCAAAAAAAAATAATTATAGATGCTATAATTTTAATAAAAAAAATGAAATTTTATATAAAGCAATAGGAATCAAAAAATCCTATTTCCCTACTGTTCTAGATGCAACTGCAGGATTAGGTAATGATGCTTTTATAATTTCTTTTTTAGGGTGTAAAGTTATTATGATTGAACGTCATCCAATAGTTGCAGCTTTATTACAAGATGGTTTAGAAAGGGGCTATAAAGATAAAAAAATAGGATATTGGTTAAAAGAAAGATTACATTTAATTTTAGATGATAGTATTCATCTATTAAAAACAGCTATTTTTAGACCAGATGTCGTTTATTTAGATCCAATGTATCCTGTAAATAAAAAAAAAGCTCTACCAAAAAAAGAGATGCAAATTTTTAGGAAATTAATAGGTCGTGATAATGATTCTAAAAAATTATTAAAAATTGCTCAAAAGATAGCAAGAAAAAGAGTAGTTGTAAAACGTCCTTGTTATGCCAAATCTTTATCTGAAGAAAAAGTAAATTTTGTAATATTAGGAAAAAAACATCGTTTTGATATATACAATCCTCGCTAAATAAAACAGGAGTACATATTTTTTACACGTACCCCTATTAAAAATATTATTGATATTCTATATATTAATGTTTATATTAAGAAACGTTTATATTAAGAATAATGCAATCCAATATAAAAAACTAGATAATAAAATTGAAACAGGTAAAGTCAATATCCATGCTAACGCAATGTTTTTAATAGTATTCATTTGAATTCCATCACCATCAATTAACATAGTACCTGCTACAGAAGATGAAAGAATATGCGTAGTAGAAACTGGTATTCCTGTATAACTTGCTATTCCAATAGATAAAGACGCTGTAATTTGAGCCGACATAGCTTGTGCATATGTCATTCTTTTTTTACCTATTTTTTCACCAATAGTAATTACTATACGTTTCCATCCTATCATAGTTCCTATTGACAAAGATAAAGCAACAATTAATATAATCCACATGGGTGCATACTCGATAGTTCGAAGTATATCTTTTTTACTCTTTACTAAAAAATATTTATCTTGAGAATTAATGTCAGAATCGTTAATTGTTTGATCAATATTATCAGAAATACATAGTAAAAAATGACGTAATTGAAATCTTTTTTTAATATTTAGTGTATTGTAATTATATGTATTTTTTAATAACAATTTAGTTTTCTTGATATTTTTCATAATTTCATTAAAGGAATTATTTATTTCTAAAGGATGAACTGTTTTTTTATTATGTATATTTTTTAAAAAATTTATATTATTTTTTAAATAATACTTTTCTAAATCATTAATTCTATTTTTTGTGCACATAATTTCATGTTTATTAGCATTTAAATTAACTAAAAAAGAAGCAGGAACAATTCCTATTAAAACCAACATTATTAATCCAATACCTTTTTGTCCATCATTTGCCCCATGAGCGTAGCTTACTCCAATAGATGATAAAATTAATGCCATTCGAATTAAAAATGGCGGATTTTTTTTTCCATCTATTTTTTCACGTTCTAATGGTGTCATATGAATACGATCAAATATTTTATTATTTTTTAAATAAAAACGTAATAAAAAAATCAAACTTCCTGCAACTATTAATCCCACAATCGGAGAAAAAATAAGGGATAAAAAAACATTTGTCATTTTAGGAATATTTAATGCATCTACTAAAGATGAACCTGTAACTATTGCGTTAGTTAAACCTATTCCTATAATTGCTCCAATAAGAGAATGTGAGCTTGATGCGGGTAAACAAAAATACCAAGTAGATAAATTCCAAAGTATTGCTGCTAATAACATAGAAAAAACCATAGCAAGAGCATTTTTTGAACTAGTGTTTAATAATAAATCATTGGGTAATAAATGTACAATTGCATAAGCAACAGTTAATCCTCCAAGTAAAACACCTAGAAAGTTAAATATACCAGACATTATAACTGCAATATGTGCAGACATTGCTCGTGTATAAATTAAAGTAGATACTGCATTAGCTGTATCATGAAAACCATTAATAGCTTCATAAAATAAAACAAAAAATAAAGCTAAAAAAATAAATAAACTATGATTCAAATCAGAATAAGAAAATAAATATAGCATAATCTTTAAGCCGTTTTGATGAATTGAACTAAGCTTATTATCTGTGAGAAACTATGTCTGAGGAAAGTAAAATATAAATATTATTTATATAATACTATTTATGATAGTATTTTTATAGAAAAATATAAAAATATTATATTATTTTTTTTTTAGTTTTAAAGATAAAAAAATTCCTAACAATAACATTGTTAAAATAAAAATAGAAATTCCATACCATTTAAAATGAAACCAAAAAAATCCACCAAATGTACCAAATACACTTGAACCTAAATAGTAAAAAAATAAATATAAAGATGTAGCTTGAACTTTTGAAGTTTTTGTACAAGAACCAACCCAACTGCTCGCAATAGAATGTGATGCGAAAAAACCACCAGAAAATACTATTAAACCTAAAATAATTATTAATAATTGATCAAATTGTGTAATGAAAACACCCGTAATCATTAAAAGTAATGATAATATAAGGATATCATTTCGATTATATTTATTTATTAAAATACCAGCTTTAGGAGAACTGTATACTCCTGTTAAATAAATAATAGATAGTAATCCTATACTAGATTGAGAAAGAAAAAATGGTTCTAGTATTAAACGATAACCAATATAATTAAAAATAGTTACAAAACTACCCATTAGTATAAAACCTATAAAAAAAAGAAAAAATAATGTCGGATTCCTTAATTGTGAGTAAAAACGTTTTAAAAATTTAGGAAAATCAATAGGAAGAGAATAAAAATTTTTAGAAGAGGGTAGAAGATATAAAAAAAAACAAGAAGATATTAGAGAAAATATTCCAATTACACCTAATGAAATATTCCAAGAAAACTTTTCAGATAAAATACTGCTTATAAGTCTTCCTGAGCATCCACCAATAGTATTTCCACTAATATATAGTCCTATACAAAAAGATAAAGAATCAGGGTGTACTTCTTCACTAATATATGTCATAGCAACGGCAACTACACCACTCAATGCTAAACCAGTTAAAGCACGTAATAATACAATAGTCGTCCAACTAGTCATCATTGAGCATATTATTGTTAATATTGCCGCCATAAATAAAGAAATAGACATAATTGATTTTCTACCTATTATGTCAGATAATGGTGCAGTAAATAGCATTCCTAATGCCATCATTCCAGTGGCAGCAGAAAGAGACAGGCTACTTTCTGCTGGTGTTAAGTAAAATTGTTTAGAAAATATTGGTAAAATAGATTGTACACAGTACAAAATAGAAAAAGTAGAAAAACCACCTGAAAAAAGAGCTAAAAATACTTGATTAAATTTTTTTGTATTTTTCTTTATATATTGTTTTTTTTTTAATATTTCTTGTTTGTCTTTTAATAATATCAAAATATTATTCCTTTTTTAATAAAAAAGTTTTTTTATATATATATATAACCGTCATAAACATGTTCTGCAGGTCCTGTCATGTAAAGTGGTTGGCCAAAACCTTCCCATTCTATAATTAACTTTCCACCTAATAAATCTACTTCAACAATATTAGAAAGTATATTTTGTGCGATACCTATTGAAACTGCAGCACAAGCACCACTACCACAAGATTGAGTTTCACCTACATCACGTTCGTGCACTCTTAATTTAATATAGTTTTTATTTATAATCTCCATAAAACCTATGTTTATACCGTGTGAAAAAACTTTATTTTTTTTAATTTGATGACTGATAATATTTACAGGAGCATTATTAATTGATTGAACTTTAATAACACAATGAGGATTTCCGATTGATACTATACTGCATATTAAACTTTTATTTAAAAGTTTTATTGAAAAATTTTTATATTCAACATTTTCAGATAAGTAAAGATTATGTATTTGAAAATTAGGTTCTTTCATATTAACTTTAATCATATTATTAGACATAAGTTCAATAATTAAAGATCTTGTTTTAGTTTTTACTAGAATTCTTTTTTTATTAGTTAGTTTTTTTAATATAACAAAAAGACCAAAACATCGAGCACCATTTCCACATTGTTCAACTTCATTTCCGTTCGAATTAAAAATTCGATAATTAAAATCATATAAAGGATTTTCTGTTTTTTCTACAATTAATAATTGATCAAAACCAATTCCAGTATATCTATTAGATAATTCTTTTATTATTAAAGATGATGGACAAAAATTTTGATTGATACAATCAATAACCATAAAATCATTTTTTAAACCATGCATTTTAGAAAAATAAACTTTTTTTTTATATTTGTAATGTGAAATCATTTTTTTCCTACTAATTATTTTTTTTAAAATAAAAAAAGTTATTTATAATAATATAAAAAAATTAATTTATATTCATATATTAATTTTATAAATTAATATTAATGATATTAAGTTTATCATTTTATTTTTTAAATTTGTTATAATGAATTTTAAAAATAAGGAAATGTCCATGAAAGAAATCACCATTAAAAAAAAGGTTCATAATTTTTATATATTAGTAAATGATTTATTTTCTAAAATAGAAGACAATTTAAACTTATACGATAATGATATTGATATTGATTATGTAATTCAAGATTATGTTATGACTATTACTTTTTTTAATAAAAGTGTCATTATTATTAATAAACAAGAATCACTAGAACAAATATGGTTAGCTACAACAGTAAATGGATATCATTTTAATTATAAGGAAAATAAATGGATTTGTAATCGTACTTATAAAAATTTTTGGGAAATATTTCAACATGCATGTTCTATTCAATCTAATCAAGATTTAATTTTTTATAAATGATGATATTTAAAAAATTTATATATAAATATAAAAAATATGATAAGGTTTTGTATCTTTTTAAATTTAAATATTCTTTAAAATATATCTATAATTAAGAATGAATAGTAATATGCAAAATAAAACGTTAAGAATTGCTACTAGAAAAAGTCCTTTAGCTTTAGAACAAACAAAATATGTTCAAAAAAAAATACTATCTTTATATCCAGATTTAAATATAAAATTAGTACCTATTGTGACTCATGGAGATAATATTTTAAATAAATCTCTTTCAAAAATTGGAGGTAAAGGATTATTTATAAAAGAATTAGAACGTGCTCTTCTTGAAAATAAAGCAGATATTGCCATTCATTCTATGAAAGATCTTCCGGTGAATATTACAAAAGAATTGTGTTTGGTCAGTATATGTAAAAGAGGAAATCCTTTAGATACATTAATATCTAATAATTATAGATCAATTAATCAATTACCTAAAGGTGCTATAATTGGAACATCTAGTTTGAGAAGACAATGTCAATTAATTACTTATCGACCAGATTTGATTGTTACTCCTTTGAGAGGTAACGTAGAAACCAGAATAGCCAAGTTAGACCAAGGACAATATGATGCTATTATACTTGCTACTGAAGGATTAAATAGATTAAGTTTAAAGCATCGGATTACTCAAATAATACCAGCTGAATTATCTCTTCCTTCATGTGGTCAAGGTGCAATTGGCATACAATCTAGAATACATGATAAAAAAGTTTTATTTTTTTTATCACATCTTAATCATATCAATACTTTTATTGAAATAAATGCAGAAAGAGCGTTTTGTAGAAAATTAGAATCAGGTTGTCAGATTCCTATTGGTAGCTATGCTATTTTAAAAAAAAATAAAATTTGGTTAAGGGGATTAATAGGTTCACCGAATGGTAAAATAATATTAAGAGGAGAAAGAATAGGCTGGTATGATACAGGAGAAAAAATGGGATATTCGCTTGCTGATGAATTACTCCGAAATGGTGCTAAAAATATTCTTAATAACCTTAATATAAAACAATCTTATTGTATATGAAAATATTAGTTATGCGACCTTCACCTGTAGGAGAAGAGTTAGTAAAAAATCTTAATAAAATAGGTGTACCTTCTTGGCATTTTTCTTTATTTGATTTTTTTCCTAGTTTAAGTGCTATAAGTTTATCACAAAACATTAATGAATTATATACATCTAATGTTATTCTTGTTTTTTCTAAAAATGCTATTTATTACACAAATTTATATTTTAAAAAAAATAATTTACAATGGCCATCTCATGTAAAATATTATGCTATTGGAAAAAGTACAGCTAATGTTCTTTATAGATATATTAAAAAAAAAATTATTTTTCCTAAAAAAAGAGAAAATAGCGAAAATTTGTTAAGAATTTTATATAAAAAAGTATCAAAAAAAGACAAAATTGTTTTACTACAAGGTGAAAATGGAAGAAAATTAATAGAAATAAATTTAAAAAAATCAGGTTTTAAAGTTTGTATTGTAGAATGTTATAAAAGAGTTTTAAAAAAAATAAACGGTACAATAGAAAGTAAAAAATGGCGTTTATATCAAATAAATAGTTTAGTTGTAACTAGCAGTGAAATTTTATATCAATTAACAACTATTATTTCTGAAACAGATCAAATAGAATGGCTATTTAAATGTAAAATTTTCGTTGTTGGCAGAAGATTATCAAAAATAGCACAAAAATTAGGTTGGAAAGATATAGTGGTATGTAGATATGCTGATAATGAACACTTATTTAAAATTATTCAAAATCAATTTTTAAATCATTAATTTTTTTGGTCGGCGAAAGAGGATTTGAACCTCTGACCTACTGGTCCCAAACCAGTTGCGCTACCAAGCTGCGCTATTCGCCGAATTTAAATATTTTTGGGTGGCTAATGGGATTTGAACCCATGACCACTGGAATCACAATCCAGCACTCTACCAGCTGAGCTATAGCCACCAATTTAAAATTTTTCTATAATAATAAAAAAGTGCGCTCGACAGGACTTGAACCTGACACCTCTACCTTCGGAGGGTAGTGCTCTATCCAAATGAGCTACGAGCGCGCATTAGTATAAAACAAATTAGATTTTAAGATTAATAATCTTTCTTGTCCAGCTTTTTTTTGTAAATTTAGATAAAAAACAAGAATGATTATAATTGATAATATATATAGATTGTAAAAATTTAAAATTTAGGAACGTTTCATCATATCAAAAAATTCATCGTTAGTTTTTGTCATAGCAAGTTTATTAAGTAAAAATTCCATTGCGTCTATTTCACTCATAGGATGAATAATTTTTCTAAGAATCCACATTTTTTGAAGTTCTTCTGGCAAAGTTAATAATTCTTCTTTTCTAGTGCCAGAACGATTATAATCAATAGCTGGAAAAACACGTTTTTCTGCAATTTTTCTAGATAATGGCAATTCCATATTGCCTGTTCCTTTAAATTCTTCATAAATGACTTCATCCATTTTTGAACCTGTATCAACTAATGCAGTGGCAATAATTGTTAAACTGCCTCCTTCTTCTACATTACGTGCAGCACCAAAAAATCGCTTAGGTCTATGTAAAGCATTAGCATCAACACCTCCTGTTAAAACTTTTCCTGAAGCTGGTACGACTGTATTATAAGCACGCGCTAAACGGGTAATCGAATCAAGTAAAATAATTACATCTTTCTTATGTTCTACTAATCTTTTTGCTTTTTCAATGACCATTTCAGCTACTTGTACATGTCTTGATGCAGGTTCATCAAAAGTAGAAGCAACAACTTCTCCTTTAACTAATCTTTGCATTTCAGTAACTTCTTCTGGTCTTTCATCAATTAATAGTACCATTAAAACACAGTCTGGATGATTGTAAGCAATGCTTTGTGCAATATTTTGAAGCAATATTGTTTTTCCAGCTTTAGGAGGAGCTACAATTAAACCACGTTGCCCACGTCCAATAGGAGATGCTAAATCTAATACTCTTGCTGTTAAATCTTCAGTTGAACCGTTTCCTCGTTCCATTCGTAATCTAGAATTTGCATGTAATGGTGTTAAATTTTCAAATAATATTTTACTCCTTGCATTTTCAGGCTTATCATAATTGACTTCATTGACTTTCAGTAAAGCGAAATATCTTTCACCTTCTTTAGGAGGCCTTATCTTTCCAGAAATAGTATCACCTGTACGTAAATTAAATCTACGGATTTGACTGGGTGAAACATAAATGTCATCTGGACCTGCTAAATAAGAACTGTCAGCAGAACGCAAAAAACCAAATCCATCTTGTAGTATTTCTAAAACTCCGTCTCCAAATATATCTTCTCCACTTTTTGCATGTTGTTTAAGGATGGCAAAAATAATATCTTGTTTACGCATACGCGCTAAATTTTCCAACCCCATTTTTTCACCAAGAGTAATTAATTCAGAAACTGGCATATTTTTAAGTGCGGTAAGATTCATAATGGTGGGTTCTTAGTAAAATCGGGGTAAATCTCGAAATAAAAATTATGACATAATATTAAAATTTACTTATGTTTATTTAATAAATTTTAAATAAAATTGAATTTTTAATGTTTTAAATTAACTGTTTTAAAGTAGTTTTAGTTAATATTTTCATCTAAAAATTTTTTAAGTTGTAATTTAGAAAGCGCTCCTACTTTAGTAGAAAGAACTTGTCCATCATGAAATAATAATAATGTAGGAATACTTCTAATTGAATATATTGGGGCAGTATTAGGCTGTTCTTCAATATTTATTTTTCCAATAATTAGTTTCTCATTATATTCTTCTGCTATTTCCTCTAAAATAGGTGCTAAAATTTTGCAAGGATTACACCATGGAGCCCAAAAATCTATTAATGCAAATCCTTTTTTTTCTAAAACTTTTTCTTTGAAATTTTGATCGGTGAGTGTTATTATTTTGTTCATTTTGATACATTTACTCAATATTAAGAAATTTAAAATAAATTAAATTTAAATTTTTTTATAATTTAAAAGTATATATTCTTATAATATCATTTTTAAAAAATTTTTAAAACTAAAATTAAAAAAAAGATTGAAAATTTTATTTTTTATGTTTTTTTAATATTTTTTTAAAATGGTATATTTTTAATTTATTTTGTTCTCTCATTTTTAAAGATTTTTGTGAAAAAATATTTTGATTCCATTTTAAATCTTCTTTAGGTAATTCGAATAAAAATCTACTAGGCGACATATCTAAAACTTGACCATATTGTATTCGCTGATCACAATAAGTAAAAAATAATTGTTTTTTTGCTCTAGTAATTCCAACATAAGTTAATCTTCTTTCTTCTTCTATATTATTATCATTAATACTTTTGTGGTTAGGCAAAATTCCTTCACACATACCAATAATAAAAACTGAAGGAAATTCTAATCCTTTAGAAGCGTGCAATGTCATTAATTGTACTTTATCTTCATAGTTATTATTTTTGATATTTTTATCAGAAATATCACGTAGTGTCATGCGAGTTACAATTTGACTTAAAGTCATAGGTTTTTCAAATTCATCTCCTTGAAGCATATTTTTAATCCATTTTGACAAAGTATGAATATTATTAATACTATTTTTGATTTTATTAGGTTCTTTTAAAATTTTAGATAACCATTTTTCATATTGGATATCATTAATAATATTATCTAGAATTTTAAAAGGTTTTAAATAGAACAATTGCGTAGTTTTTTTTATCCAAAAAGTGAATTTTTTTATTTTATTTATTGTTACTTCTCTTAAGATACTTTTCATTTCTATATCATTACTAGCTTCAAAAAAACTTTTATTATTTTTAATAGCCCATTTTTCTAGTTTTTTTAACGTAACTATTCCTATTTTCCGAGCAGGCGTATTAATAATTCTCATAAAAGCACAATTATCATTTGGATTAATTATAACACGTAAATAACTTAATAAATCTTTAATTTCTGGTCGAGAGAAAAATGATGAATTTTCTGAAATATTATATGGAATATTTTCTTTTATTAAAACTTTTTCAATAATTCGAGACTGATAATTGCCTCGATATAGAATAGCATAATCTTGATATTTTGCTTTTTTTGAAGAGTATTGTTCTGAAATTTTTTTAGCTATTTTTTCTGCTTCATTTTCTTCATTTATACCTACAATAACTTCAATTAATTTTCCATATTTTAATTTAGAAAATAATTTTTTTTCTAAGTGATGTAGATTATTAGAAATAAGACTATTGGCAGCTTTTAATATTCTACCTGAAGAACGGTAATTGTGTTCCATTTTAATAATTTTTAAATTTGGAAAATCTTTCTTTAATGCAAAAATATTTTTAGGATTTGCTCCTCTCCAAGAATAAATAGACTGATCATCATCCCCTACTAATGTAAAATTAGAATCACTTCTAGTAAGCATTTTTATAAATTCATATTGACTATTATTAGTATCTTGATATTCATCGACTAACAAGTAAGAAATTTTTTTTTGCCAGCGTTTTTTGATGTTTGTATTTTTTTTTAATAATATTGTGGGTACACAAATTAAATCATCAAAATCTAATATATTAGATTCATATAAATAAGTATTATATTTTTTATAAATAGATGCGAATTTTATTTCTAAATGAGAACGTGCTAATAACTGAACTTGTTCAGGAGTATAAAACTTATTTTTCCAATAAGAAATCATATTACTTATTTTTTTAAAAAAATTTATATTATTTTCTGTTTCTTGATTACATATCTTTTTTAATAATGTTATTTGATCTTTTTCATCAAAAAGAGTAAAATTAGAATTTAATTCTAATGCATCAATTTCTTGTTTGATAATTTCTAATCCTAATGAATGAAAGGTAGAAATAATCATTTTTTTTATTTCTATGGTGTTTAAGTATTCTGAGAGACGAACTCGCATTTCATAAGCTGATTTATTAGTAAAAGTTACAGCAGTAATATTATTCGCTTGATATTGACAATGATTTATTAAATAAATTATTTTATTGATAATAACTTTAGTTTTTCCAGAACCAGCCCCTGCTAATATTAAACAGGGACCATTAATAAATTTAATAGCATTTTTTTGAGCACAGTTAAGAGACATAAAATATCAATAATGTTAGAATTTAAAAAGTTTTTATTTAATTTTTTAAAGATTTAATTTTGTTTGACTTATTATTTTGCAACTGTAATTGTTTTCATTTTTTTCATATAAGATCGTAGTTTACGACCGATAATTTCTACTGGATGATTGCGAATACTTTCATTTACTTTCTGTAGTTCAATATTATTTACTATATTACAAATAAGTGGACAACCTATATCAGTTTTTTGAATATTATCCGTAAAACTTTTTAGAATAGGATATGCAGATTCAGAAAAAAGATAACTACCATATTCAGCTGTATCTGAAATAACTACATTCATTTCATATAATTTTTTTCTTGCAATAGTATTTGCTATTAATGGTAATTCATGTAATGATTCATAATAAGCAGATTCTTCTATAATTCCAGTCTCAACCATTTTTTCAAAAGATAATTCAATACCAGCTTTTAATATTGCCACCATGAAGGTACCATGATCATAATATTCTTGTTCTGATATTTTACCTTTATAAAATGGGGCTTGTTCAAAAGATGTGTTTTTTGTCTCATATCTCCAATGTAATAATTTTTTATCTTTATTTTTCCAGTCTTCCATCATTTCTGTTGAAAATTTTCCTGAAATAATATCGTCCATGTGTTTTTGAAATAAAGGAGATAATATTTTTTTAATTTTTTGAGAAAGATTATAAGCTCTTATTTTAGATGAATTTGATAATCTATCCATCATTAAAGTAATACCGCCGTGTTTTAAAGATTCGGTAATAGTTTCCCATCCATATTGTACTAATTTTCCTGAGTAATCTGGGTCATATTTTTCTTTAATTAATTTTTCATAACATACTAATGAAGCTGTTTGAAGCATACCACATAAAATAGTTTGTTCACCCATTAAATCAGATTTTACTTCAGCTACAAAAGACGATTCAAGTACGCCTGCACGATGTCCTCCGGTAGAAAAAGCCCATGCTTTTGCTAATTCTAATCCTATATTTTGAAGATCATTTTCATGATGTACAGCAATTAGTGTTGGAACACCAAATCCTCTTTTATATTCTTCTCGCACTTCTGTTCCAGGACATTTAGGAGCGACCATAATAACAGTGATATCTTTTCTAATTTTTTCGCCAATTTCAACAATATTAAATCCATGTGAATAACCTAAACAAGCATTTTTTTTCATTAATGTTTGTAATTCTTTTACAACATTACTATGCTGTTTATCAGGAGTTAAATTAATAACTAAATCAGCATTTGGTATAAGTGATTCGTAGTCTCCTACCTTAAAGTCATTTTGAGTTGCATTAATCCAAGATGGATTTTTATTTAAAATACTATTTTTTTTAAGCGCATACGAAATATTTAAACCGGCATCTCTCATATTTAAACCTTGATTTAAACCTTGAGCACCACAACCGACAATAACTATATTTTTATTTTTTAAAATATCGTTTTTTTTATTAAATTCTTTTTTTTTCATAAAACGACATTTTTTTATTTGATTAATTTTTTGATGAAAATTTAAGGTGTTAAAATAATTCATAATAAAATGTCCTATATTTTTTTAAAAATTTTATGTTTAAGGTGATTATTTAAATATTAAATAGTTTTTTCTTATCTCTAACAGCTCCTTTATCAGCACTAGTTGCAAAAAATGCATATGCTTTTAATGATGAAGAAACATATCTCTTACGATTAGAAGGTTTGTAAGATGAAGAACCTTTTGATTTTTCTTGTGAAATTCGACGAGATAATTCCTCTTTTGTAATATTTAAATGGATGGTTCTTTTAGGAATATTAATATCAATGATATCACCATTTTTTACTAAAGCGATCACACCTTGATCTGCTGCTTCAGGTGAAATATGTCCTATAGAAATTCCTGAAGTACCACCCGAAAATCTACCATCAGTAATTAATGCACATGTTTTATCTAAATTCATAGATTTTAAATATGTAGTAGGATATAACATTTCTTGCATTCCTGGTCCACCTTTCGGGCCTTCGTAACGAATGACAACAATATTACCTGAAATTACTTGACCATTTAAAATAGCATAAACAGCTTCTTCTTGACTTTCGTACACACAAGCAGTACCAGAAAAAATATAGTTTTTTTTATCTATTCCAGCTGTTTTTATTATACAACCATTTTTTGCTAAATTTCCATATAAAACAGCTAATCCTCCTTCTTGACTATAAGCATATTGAAATGATCTGATGCAACCATTTTTGCGATCACTGTCTAATTCTTTCCATCTAAAATCTTGAGAATATGGTTGTATTGTACGAATTCCACCTGGTCCAGCTTGAAACATTTGAATTATATCAGAATTTTTTGTTACTAAAATATCATATTTTTCTAATGTTTCTTCTAAACTCAGTTGTAATATATTTCTTGTTGTTTTATGTAATAAATTAACACGATTTAATTCTCCTAAAATACCCATCACACCACCGGCTCGATGCACATCTTCTACATGATACAAAGAAGTACTTGGAGCAACTTTACAAAGATGAGGTATTTTTTTAGATAAATTATTAATGTCAGACATTTTAAAATCAATTTCTGCTTCTTGAGCTGCTGCTAAAAGATGTAAAATAGTGTTAGTTGAACCTCCCATAGCAATATCTAATATCATTGCATTTTCAAAAGATTCTTTATTCACGATACTTCTAGGTAGAATTTTTTTGTTATTTTTTTTATAATATTGTTCAGTAATTTGCACTATAGTTTTAGCAGAATTTATGAATAATTTTTTACGATCAATATGAGTAGCTAATAATGTTCCATTTCCAGGAAGAGATAAACCCATAACTTCTGTTAAACAATTCATAGAATTAGCTGTAAACATACCAGAACAGGAACCACATGTTGGACAAGCAGAACGCTCAATTTCTTTGATTATATTTTCAGATTGATTAGGATTTCCTCCGTGGATAATAGCATCAACTAGATCAATTTTTATCGTTTTATTGTTATTTTTTATTTTTCCTGCTTCCATTGGTCCACCAGAAACAAAAACTGATGGTATATTTAAACGCAAAGCAGCCATTAACATACCTGGAGTAATTTTATCACAATTAGAAATACAAATCATTGCGTCAGCACAATGCGCATTAATGACATATTCTATAGAATCTGCAATTAACTCCCGTGAGGGTAAAGAGTATAACATTCCAGAATGTCCCATAGCTATTCCATCATCGATCGCTATCGTATTAAATTCTTTTGCCACTCCTCCTAATGTTTTGATTTCTTCTGCAATAAGTTTTCCTACTTTTTGTAAATGAATATGCCCTGGAACAAATTCAGAAAAAGAGTTTACAACTGCAATAATTGGTTTTTTAAAATCTTCATCGGTCATTCCTGTAGCTCGCCATAAAGATCTAGCTCCAGACATATTTCTACCATGAGTAGTTGTAAAAGAACGATATTTAGGCATTGTAGAGAACTCCAAAATAATATTTTTGAAAATATTATTATTATATATATATATCGATTGAATTTTTTTTTTTTATTAATAATAATAAAAAAATTTTAGTACATATAATGTTTTTAAAAATTTTTTAAGAATAGTAGGGATTATATTTTGATATAATTTGATTATTGATATTGATGTCAATTTATTTTTGATGGTCAAAGAAATAAAATTGCTTTCAATTTTTGAATTTTTTTGGCAGGGGTGGAAGGATTTGAACCTACAACTTTCGGTTTTGGAGACCGATGCTCTACCAAATTGAACTACACCCCTAATGATATTAATATGCTTAAAGAAATAATTATATTCTTAATGAGAAAAAAAGTCTAGCTTGTATTTTATATATTTTAAAAATAGTAGATTTAAATGATTTTTTAGATCTTAAATTTTATTAAAATGATAGAATATAAATTCTATATATTTGAGTATTATTTGAAGGTAAATATTTATTATGAAAACTCCAATTTATTTAGATTATGCAGCAACTACACCAGTAGAATTTGAAGTTGCAAAAAAAATGATGAATTATCTCACAATAAATGGAATATTCGGTAACTCTGCATCACGTTCTCATCAATTTGGGTGGAATGCAGAAGAAGCTGTAGATATTGCACGTAATCAAATATCGGAATTAATTGGAGCAGATTCTCGAGAAATTGTTTTTACTTCTGGTGCTACTGAGTCAAATAATCTAGCTATAAAAGGTATAGCATCTTTTCATAAAAAAAAAGGCAAGCATATTATTACTAGTAAGACGGAACATAAATCTGTCTTGGATACTTGTAGATATCTTGAAGGGCAAGGATTTCATTTAACTTATCTTACACCAAAAAACAATGGTATTATTGATTTAGATGATTTAAAAAAAAACATACGAAAAGATACTATACTGATTTCTATAATGCATGTAAATAATGAAATTGGTATTATACAAGATATTGATAATATTTCAAAAATTTGTCGTAATAATTCTATCTTTTTTCATGTAGATGCAACTCAAAGTTTAGGTAAAATTTCTATAGATTTAAAAAAAGTTTCTATAGATCTAATGTCTTTTTCTGCACATAAAATTTATGGTCCGAAAGGAGTTGGTGGATTGTATGTTCGTCGCAAACCACGTGTCCGTTTGTTACCTTCTATCCATGGAGGTGGGCATGAACGAGGAATGCGTTCAGGAACTTTACCTGTTCATCAAATTGTAGGAATGGGTGAAGCATGTATATTAGCTAAAAGGAAAATAAATGATGATTTTGCTCATTCAACAAAATTAAGAAATTATCTTTGGAATGGTATTAAAAATATTGAAGAGGTTTACTTAAATAGTGATTTAAAACAAGGTGTACCTCATATTTTAAATGTTAGTTTTAATTATATCGAAGGGGAATCATTGATTATGGCACTTAAAGATTTAGCCATTTCATCTGGTTCTGCTTGTACTTCTGCTAGTTTAGAACCTTCTTACGTTTTAAAATCTTTAGGTATCAAAGATGAATTAGCTCATAGTTCTATTCGTTTTTCCATAGGAAGATTTACGACAGAAGACGAAATTAAACATACGGTTAAATTAGTTCATCATGCTATTTATAAATTACGGGAACTTTCCCCTTTATGGGAAATGTTCAAAGCAGGAGTTGATTTAAATAGTATAGAATGGGATCATAATTAATCATTATAATTAATTTAAAGGTAATATTTCAAATGGCTTATAGTAAAAAAGTAATGGATCATTATGAAAATCCACGTAATGTAGGATCTTTTTCTAATTCTGATCTTAACGTGGGAAGTGGATTAGTAGGTGCACCAGCTTGCGGTGATGTTATGAAGTTACAAATTAAAGTTAATAATAAAGGTATTATCGAAGATGCTTGTTTTAAAACATATGGCTGTGGTTCTGCTATAGCTTCTAGTTCATTAGTTACTGAATGGGTAAAAGGTAAATCTATTAATGAAGCTGAATTAATAAAAAATACTACTATAGTAGAAGAATTAGAACTTCCACCTGTAAAGATTCATTGTTCAATTTTAGCAGAAGATGCTATCAAAGCAGCTATTGCTGATTATAAAAGCAAAAAAAAATAATCTAATCGTTTATAGTTTGGGTGTTGAAAGAATTTTTTTTCTTTCAACATTTAATTCTATTAAAATATTTTATTTATTTAATTAAAGGTTATAAATGAATTATTTTACATTATTTGATATACCGATAAAATTTAAAATTAATAAAGAATTACTTTCAAAAAATTTTTACAAATTACAATTACAATCTCATCCTGATTTATTTATAAACGAGTCTGACTTAACAAAAACAATAGCTTTAGAAAAATCAATAGAGATTAATAAAGGTTATAAAATTTTAAAAAATTCTTTAAGTAGAGCAATATATTTATTGTCCTTATATGGTTTTAAATTAAAGACTGAAACTATTTTATTAAAAAATAATTCTTTTTTAAAAAAATATTTTTCTTTATATGAAGATATAGATAATTTAAAAAAAAATAATTTTAACGGAAAAAAAGTACATTTTTTTTTAAAAAAGATAGAAAAAAAATCTAAACATTATAAAACAATGATGGAAACTGAATTTGAAAATAAAAATTATGAAGAAATAATTCCTATAATTGCAAAATTGCTTTTTTTTAAAAAAATAAAAATTAATTTAAAAAAAGAACAGGATATATATTTAAGAAAGACAAATTAAGGTAATTACATGATTTTTTTAGAAAAAAAATATAATGAAAAATTATTTTTAGGAATTGATTTAGGTACAACATATTCCTTAGCTGCTACGGTAAAAAAAGAAGAAATTATTTTCTTATTAGATAATAAAAAACGTTATCTATTACCATCTGTTGTGCATTATAAAAAAAATATTACATCAGTAGGTTGGAGTGCTTTAGATCATGTTATTAATGATCCTTTAAATACTATTACTTCTGTAAAACGTTTGTTAGGCCGCTCTATTGAATTTATTAAAAAAGAGTTTCCTATTTTACCATATTTAATCAATAAAGATGAAAATGGAGGTGTTTTATTTCATACAAATGCTGGTCTTGTTAGTCCTATTGAGGTTTCCAGTGAAATTTTAAAATGTTTAAAAAAAAGAGCTCTTTTTATTTTTGATCAAGAAATAGATTCAACTATTATTACAGTACCTGCATATTTTAATAATATACAGAAAATAGCTGTCAAAAAAGCTGCCTTTTTAGCCAAAATTAATTTGATAAGATTATTAAATGAACCTACAGCTGCTGCTATTGCATATGGTTTACAAACACATAAAAAAGGTATCATAATTGTATATGATTTAGGAGGTGGTACTTTTGATGTTTCCATATTAAAGTTAAATAAAGAAATTTTTGAAGTATTAGCGACTAGTGGAGATTCTAATTTAGGAGGTGATGATTTTGATTCAGCTTTAGCAGATTATATTTTTAAAAAATCTAATGTATCAGATAAATGCAATGATTTTTTTCAATCTTTATTACTTCAAACTGCAAAAAAAACAAAATTAAAATTAACTAAATATCATAAAGTTAAAGTTCATTTTTTTGATTGGAAAGGTTACATTACTCGTGATGAATTTAATGGAATTATTATTAATTTAGTTCGTAAAACTTTATTAATTTGTTCAGATCTGATCAAAGAAACTAATTTATCAGTAGAAAAAATAGAACAAGTTATAATGGTTGGAGGATCAACTCGAGTACCATTGGTATTTAAAGAAGTCTCTAATTTCTTTAAAAAACTGCCGTTAAATTCTATTAATCCAGATCAAGTTGTAGCAATAGGTGCTGCAATGCAAGCAAATATGCTTATTAATAAAAATATAAAAAATAAAACTCTATTGTTAGATGTTATGCCGCTTTCATTAGGCATTGAAGTGATGGGTGGTTTTGTTGAAAAAATCATTTTAAGAAATAGTTCTATTCCTATTTCTAAAACAAAAGAATTCACAACCTATAAAGATAATCAAACTTCTATTCTTATACATATATTACAAGGAGAAAGAGAGTTAGTACAAGATTGTATTTCATTATCTCGTTTTGTATTAAAAAATATAAAACCACAAAAAGCTGGATTAGTTCGTATTTTAGTTACATTTCAAGTTGATACTGATGGTTTAATTAATGTCAAAGTATTAGACAAATCTAGTAATAAAGAAAAAAATATTCAAATTGATAATAATGTTATTTTACAAAAAATAAATGTATCTAAAATAGTAAAAAATTCACTAGAATATGCTAAAAAAGATTATTATCTAAGAGTTAAAACTGAAAAAAAAATGGAAGCTATACAAATATTAGAAATTTTAAATACAGCTTTAAAGAAAGATAAATATTTAATTACAGAAAAGGAATTAAAACTTATTAAAGATAAACAAAAAAAACTAGAAAAATCTATTAATGAAGATGATTTTTTTTCTATCAAATTGCATGTAAAAGAACTAGAAGATGCAAGTAAAGATTTTTTTTCATTACGTTTAAAAAAATCTATAAATTCTTTTACAAAAAAATAATTTAAAAGAGATTAAATAATGCCGAAAATTATATTTTTACCTCATAAAATTATATTACCTCAAGGAGCTATACTTGAAGCTAAAAAAGGAGAAACAATATTAAATATAGCATTAAAGAATAATATTCAATTAGAACATGCATGTGGTCAATCATGTGCTTGTAGTACATGTCATTGTATTATAAGAAAAGGATTTCTTTCTCTTTCGGGAGGGTCTGAAAAAGAAGATGATATTTTAGACAAAGCTTGGGGTTTAGAATCTGAAAGTCGTTTAAGTTGCCAAGCAATTATTGGAGATGTAGATATTGAAGTAGAAATTCCATTATATAATGTAAACTATGTTACAGAATATTAATTTTTTTATTTTTTAATATAAGGATTTTTGTTATCTTTAAATTGTATTTGAATTGGTGTTCCTTTTATTTTAAGAGTGTCATGAAAAAAATTAATTAAATATCTTTTATAAGGTAAAGTTAAGTATGTAACTTGATTACCATGTATAATAATTTTAGGAGGATTAGAGCTTCCTAGATGTGCATATTTTAATTTTATTCGACGTCCTTTAATAACAGGAGGTTGATGTTTTTTAATTGCTATATGCATGGTTTTTGTCAGTATTGATGTACTAATTTTTCTTTTAGACTCTTCATAAGCTTCGCAAACAGATTCAAATAATTTAAATATTCCTTCTTGATATAATGCTGATATAAAATGTGTTCTAGAAAAAGTAAGAAATTTTAATTTATTTTTTATTCTTTTTTTTAATTCTTTTTTTTCTAAATTATTTAGCAAGTCCCATTTATTTATGACAGTGACAATTCCCTTTCCAGAATTAATAACAAATTCAGATAATGATAAATCTTGATTACATATTTCATTAGTTGCATCTATTATTAATAAAATAATATTTGATTTTTCGATACTCTGTAAAGTTTTAATAATTGAAAATTTTTCAATACTATTATTTTTTTGCTTTTTTCTAGATGCTCCAGCAGTATCAATTAAAATATAGTTTTTATTATTATATTTTATAGGTATCGATACACTATCCAATGTTGTTCCTGGTATATTGCATGTAATCATTCTTTCTTTTTTTAAAAGACTATTTATTAAAGTTGATTTTCCAACATTAGGTCGTCCTATTAAAGCTACTTTTATTTCTAATGTTTCTTTTATAAAATCTTGAAGATTTGATTTTTTTTTATTTTCTTTTTTAAATTCTAAACTGATCCACGGAATTAAATGTTTTGTAAAAATTGAATTAATTCCTATGTTATTACTAGCAGAAATTTTTTGTATTTTTTTAAATCCTAAAGAGTAAAATTCATTAATATTAGAAATATCTTTCATCCCATCTATTTTATTAATGATTAGAATGATTTTTTTTTCATATTTTCTAATTTTATTAGCTATTTCAAATTCTTGTGACATTAATCCCTTTCGAGCATCCACTATAAATAAAATCAAATGTGATTCTTCTATTGCTACTATTGTTTGTTCGCATGCTTTTTCTTCTATTGCATTTAATTTTATATCTAAACCAGCTGTATCAATTAAAATTATTTTTTCATTGATTTCTTCTATTTGACAGTATCCATATTGTCTATCTCTAGTAAGACCTGGATGATCAGCTACTAATGCATTTCTGCTTTTGGTTAAACAATTAAATAAAGTAGATTTTCCTACATTTGTGCGCCCAATTAATACAATAATAGGTGTCATTTTGATATGTTCTCGCTTAATTTTTTAAAATTGAATATTAGCAACTAAAATGAGGAAATCATGTATTTTAACTTTTGCATGTATTTTTTTATTTTAATTCGTTAATTTTCATATTAATAATTTCTTTAGATGCATTTGAAGTTTCCAGAGAAAAACTTTTTTTCCAATGTTGGATTGCTAATTTTTTATTTTTTTTATTAAGAAAAATATCACCTTTAATTTGCTCAATAATGTTAATCCAATTACGATTGTTTATACTTTTAAGTATATCCATTGCTGCGTTATGCTCTTTTTTTTGTATTTTTATTTTTGCTATTCTTAATTTTAATATATTTTTCAAATTTTCTTCTTTTGTATATTTTAAGCTATTATCTAATTGAATAAAAGCTTCGTTCAGTTTGTTTTCTGATATATATTTTTTTGCCAGAAACATAGAGGTTAAAGTTCCATAAATATTATTATTTTTTATGATAAAAATTTCAGCTTCATGCCAATTTTCAGGTTGATTTGTGTTTATTTTATTTATGATTTCTTCATATTTCAAACATTGTAAATTTGTTTTAGATATTGGAAAAAAATATCTATAATAGAATAAACCACTAGTTATAAAAAGTATAAAAACAATGAAAAAAATTGTTTTTCTTTTCAAAAAATTTAACATTTTATTCTCTTTTTTTTGGATAATATTTTTATTAATTTTTATGATGTATTAATGCCTATATTTTTATATTAAAATTGCTAAATTTTATTCAAAATATATTTTTCATTTTGAAAATATTTTTTTAACCATGGATGCAATAAGAATTTTTATTTTTTTTAATTTTTTTTAATTTAGGTTAAAATTATAACATATAAAAAAGTTATTCCTATGAAAAACACTAATTATACACAGTTAATTAATCGAAGAAGTTCTTTTATTATCAATACTACAGACTACT